>JAUXFM010000005.1 GCA_030622955.1 Lentisphaerales bacterium | reverse complement strand
GTCCTCGGTTGCAGTTGCGCGGCAAGTATTGATCAGGGCATCGTGAAGGCTTTCATCTGCTTATCAACAAGGATGGCATCCTCGATCCGTTTCTTCTGGGTAAGAAGCTTCTTCAATATCGCCAAATCTCTCAGATAGGTCACTGCCGCGGATTTCTTCTTTGCGGTTCTGTCGCGCTGATACTGCCGCTCCAGCTTCGAAAATGTTGCCTGGAATTCCCGCACCTTCATGGGAAGGTCGGCTGACGCCGTGAAAGGCACAGTCTCCTCCTGCTTGAATCGAGCCTCCTCACTCTTAATGGCCATAACCTGCTCAAGCTCGCCCTGTTTCTGCACTGCCTGACGCAGCTTCTCCAGGGCGCCAAGATACTGCTTGTTGACTTTTTTGATATTAATGGTGTATTGGACATCTGTCTGACGCTGTTGCTGCTCAAATTGAGTTCTTGCCTCGATAAATTCGTCCGGCAACCTCTCATCCTGTGGCTGCCCGGGTTCCGGCTTCACCGCTGGCGTTGTCGTTGCGGGCTGTTCAGGTTCTGGCTCCGGGTTCGTGACCTGGCGTGGTGCTTCGAGGTAAGGTATTCGCGGCGAGCGTGGCGTAGCCGCAACTCTGGCCGGCAATGCCTCTGTGTCAGCAGGTTCCGGTTCGTTGCTGAAGCTAGCGTCCGCCTCCAATCCACCCGACACCAATTCCTGTTCCTGGATTCGGCGCGCCTCCTCAGCCTGGCGCTCCAGATCTGCACGATACATTGCAGCATCCCTCTGCTGCTTCTTCAGAAAATGGATTCCGAAAGCAACGCTACCGACCAGCACGAGGAGTAATGATGCAACAGCTATCAACCCACCATACGATCTCCTGGCCGGCTTCATGTCGGATTCAAGCATCTGTGTTGTCCGCAACACATCCATGGCACCTCTTGCGATCTTCTTTTTGGGTCCGACCACCAGTTTTGCCTGAATCTTCGCTTTCCCCTTATCATGATTCCTGGAAGGTAATGAAACACTGCTCGCAGCTTTGGCGGGCAATGACTCAGGCTTTTCGCCACGACAAATGCCCTTGATGTCATCAACCAGCATGGTCCAGCTCTTGTGTCGATGCTCGGGCGCCTTGGCCATCATATGGCTAATCAACTCAATGGTGTGATCACTGAGATCCGGATTGAGCTCTCTCGGATTCTGGAGTTTATCAGTAACCTGCTTAACCAGGGCACCGGCACCCCCTGCATCACCAAAAGGCACCTTTCCGGTGACCATATGATAAAGTATCGCGCCCAGCGAATAGAGATCGCTCCTGAACCCCGGCTTGCGTTCTCCTTTTGCAACTTCGGGTGAACAGTAATAAGGGGTGATTCCTATCTCACTGGTCATCATCCTGCCCGCATCGGTTTCTATAAGTTTGATCATTCCCAGATCGGTCACCTTCACCGAACCGTCGGCGGCTATCATAATGTCAGAAGGCTTCAGATCACGATGCGTGATCCCACAATCGTCCCAGGCATATGCCAGTGCAACAGCAGCATGCTGAATGACCATGAGCGCCTGATCCTCAACGATCTTTCCGGAGCGAAGGATCCAATCCTCCACACTGTACCCTTCAACATACTCCATCGCGACGAACCAATCTGTCCCTTTCTGGCCCGCATCGATGACCTTCACAATGTCCGGATGATCAAGATGCATGGCGTTGCCGGCTTTTGTTTTGAATCGCTCGAGATCGATCTCGTTGCCAACAACCTGGGGAAGCAGGATTTTTACGATCGCAGGCATGTCCGTGGCGGTGACCCTGGCCTTGTAAGTGGTCGAAACCAGGTTACTGCCAAGTTTCTCAGTTAACTCGTATCCACCTATGGTCGAACCGATCATTAATGCCCGCCCTCCAGGATGAGCTGATGAACATCAGCCGCACTTTACGGGCGTATTGTAAGGGGATGGCGCGCCGATTGCAATACTTCGGCGATTTGCAAGGCCAGCGCGAGCAGTAAGTTCCGGCATAATAAACTCGAACATATCAGAAACGGCCAGCAGCGAAGATCCCATATCCCACACACCCACATCTCTGCCTGCATCTGCTGTACAAACACTTCGTCACAGCTTGCTGCATCACTTCCTGCAATACTGCCATTTCGATCTCAGCGGCGCGGCACTCATGTGAAACTGTAAAGGAGAATGAGCGCTTTCTTCGCCAATGGCAATATACGTCAGGAACGGCCCAAATATCATGCAATCAAAAGAAACTGAGTCACTATGCTGGTGCTGGATAGCCCATAACAGGCATAATTGAGCCATGCTAAAGCGCACTTTCTGTCATATACCCGGCATTGGCGCGGGATCCGAGCAAAAACTGTGGGATGCTGGCATATGCTCCTGGGCAGATGTATGCAATGCACAAAAGAAGGGCTTCAGCCCCCGCAAATCTGCTGGCCTACAGCAACATGTAGAAGAGTCCGTGAAAAAACTGTCATCAGGCAACGCACGTCACTTCTACGACCTGCTCCCCTCAAAGGAACATTGGCGGCTCTTCGCTGACTTTGCCGATTCGGTCGCTTACCTGGACATAGAAACAACCGGCTTGACACCCGGCAGAGATTACGTGACTACTATCGCCCTGTATGACGGAAAGAAAATCCGCCACTACGTGAATGGTGTAAATCTCGTCAACTTCAGACGCGATATTGCCCGCTACAAACTGATCGTCACCTACAACGGCAAAACTTTTGACATTCCGTTTCTCCGCAGGAGCCTCGATGTTGACATCAATCAGGCACACATCGACATGCGATACGTTCTCGCAAGCCTTGGCTACAAGGGCGGCCTCAAAGAGTGTGAGCGACAATTCAACCTCGATCGCGAAGAACTCGCAGGGGTCGATGGATTCTTTGCAGTCCTCTTGTGGGACGATTACAAGCGGAATGGGAATAGCAAGGCACTTGAAACACTATTAGCATATAACATAACCGATGTGGTCAACCTTGCATACCTCATGCCGGTGGCTTACAACATGAAACTGAGCACCATGCCATACAATTCGAAGGATCGTGTCCCCATCCCCAAAGCGCCAAAACTCCCTTTCAAACCCCACGCTGCCACAATCCGCCGCATTAACGCATCCCAATGGTAAATGCAAGGGTTCGGGTTTCAGCAAGAAGGAATAACACTCGCCGGCCTGTTGCTCTTATACCTGCAAGTTACGCCATCGCCTGAAATGACCTCAGTCCCTTGCAATCTGCTCCACCGCCTTCACCATCGGTATGGCAATACCCTTCTTTTCCTTCCTCTCGACACTCGACGCGCTCTTCTTATAGGATGGTGCAAAGGCTGAAGAATGAAATCACAGGACATAGAGGATGGTTTTTGGGGCACATCGCCGGCAACTGTCAATGTTGCCGGCGGACAGGACGCTTATACCAACACGATGTCTGCCCTCTCAGTATTCGACTTGTCCGCAGCCGAAGAAAAACGAGTCCTCCTGAAACCCAATGCGGGCCGCATCGCTAAGCCGGGATCCGGCATAACAACAGATCCACAGGTTGTCGCTGCAGCTATTGATGCGTTCAAGGAAGCGGGAGCGATCGTTACCGTTGGTGAGAGCCCGATCACAGGAGTCAGGACAATGTATGCCCTGGAGGCAACCGGAATTGCCGGCGTGGCACGGGATCGCGATTGTCCTGTTGTTGATCTCGATGAGCGCGATCCTGTTGCAGTCGACATCCCTGAAGGCCGAGCCATCAACACACTGCTGGTGTGTGCTGATGTGTTGGAACATGATCTTGTTGTTTCTATACCGGTAATGAAGATGCACATGCATACTGGTGTTACCCTCGCCGTCAAGAACATGAAGGGCTGCCTCTGGCGGCGGAGCAAGGTTGAACTGCACATGCTGCCGGAAACTGAAGATGGCGAGAAATCCCTGGACGTGGCTATTGCAGATATGGCAAGCGTGCTTCGGCCGCATTTCTCGATACTAGACGGTACCGTGGGCATGGAAGGACTTGGCCCGAGTGCCGGGGAACCCAGACAACTTGGCGTGGTCATCGCAGGGCCGGACGCCTTTGCTGTGGATTCCACCGGATGCCGGCTGATGGGCCTGTCACCTCGTGACATTCCCCATCTCCGCATGGGTGCGGACCGAGGCCTGGGCCTCATCGAAGTGAAGCAGCTCGACATAACCCCGCCCGAATGGCAGCAATGGGCGCAACCATTCACACCAGCGCCCACGAACCTGTCAATCGAGTTTCCTGACGTCACGATACTCGACCGCAATTCCTGCAGTGGCTGTCAGTCCACAGTGCTTCTATTCCTGCAAAAGCACAGCAAGGAACTGTTCGATTACTTTGGCAAAGAACTGCCTGTCAGGATTGCCATAGGCAAAGGGCATGAAGACATCGCACCCAATACGCTCTGTATCGGCAATTGCACGGCCAAACATAAGAACAGCGGAATATTCGTCACCGGCTGCCCACCCGTAAGCAGTGCCATCCTGAAAGCTATTTCAAAGAATCGTTGCGAGAAGTAGTCGCCGATTCTGAGGCATCTGCTACGCAGTGATCGTGGCGCTCATGCGGCTCTCGCACAATCGCCCACGAGAAAGAATTACCTGTGCTCGAGAATTCACTCCTGGAAGGGAATAATTCTATCCAGCTCATGTTCAGGTCATCGGGACGACCGATCAGGAACAGGCCAAGGTCAGGATCAGACGATTCACGCTCTTGCTTCAACTTGAAAAAGTTTTCCTGTTTCCACCCACAAACAAAATTGAGGGGGCACAGGAACTCACGTTCGCCCTGTCCCTCTTGAAGGCAGTGAAGAAGAAAACTATAACACAGGATCGGTCGCACCCGACACAAACGCCACAGGTTTTTCCTTATTCTCATCTTCCTTTGGAAGTCTTTTCTTAAGTTCATCAAGCCGCTCAATCAGATGCGCTGGCACCGACTCCTGATCTTCCTCGCTATCAATAGGTCCGCTGAAGAGCACTTTGCCGGCCTTATCCTTCGCCGTGAACGACTTCTTGCCATCCCCTCCGATCGTGAGGGTCATTACGCCATCATCATCGATGCTTGAGAAGGCTTGACGCCCATTCATCAAGACCGAGGTCGACATCTGCACGTTCTTACCGGGCGTTGTTACGACCTTCGCCTCACCGGGGGCTGCTCCTGTCACTAACGTTCCGCCCTTTCCGCCTCCCTCAAATGCTCGGAGATTCTCGAGAAGGACTGCCAGCCCTTTTTCATCTACGCCAGAGCCTGGTTGGCGCAGTTCTCCCATCACACCTTCGATCACGCCACTGATAGTTCCCTGCAGCTCTTCCAAGCTCACAGTTTCCGAACCATGCCGCATTTGCCAGTTCGGCCGATCATCAGCGGTGACTCGCATAGGCATCAGGCTTCGGCGTCCCAAGTAGGGCTGACTGGAACTACCAACCAGCGGCCTGTAATCCGTCTCGCCAAGTTCCGTTTCTATCTCTAGCCGCTTGCCTTCGCGGATGATCTGCAGCTTGACAATATCGTCAGGCTCAAGCATGCGGACAGTAACTGCAAGCTGTCGCGGTGAAACCAAGACCTGGTCGTTCAGCTTGTAGATAACGTCGTGAGGCTCAAGAATTTCGGCGGAAGGTCCATTCTGATCCAGAAATGTCACAACCAGCCCGACTCCCTCCGACAGCCCTAGCTGCTTGGTCATCGCTTCATCGATCGGTACCGCCGCGACACCGAGGTATGCCATATTCTTCTCTTCTTCGGCAATATTGTTTTGGCCAATCGCCGTAGACAGACATAGCAATAATGCCACCATTCCTACTACCAGTTGCTGCGCTTCGTTCCTCATCTCTATTGCTCCTTCACTCCGTTAATACATTCTCATTGATGCCATAACAACTTCATCGCGGGGCCGCAGCACCTGATAGCGCTTGCCGTCCTCCGCATTCTGCCACCCGACACGATCCACGTATTCGCTCCTCACCACACGAACCGGCTTGCCATTGTGAACCGCAATGCCCTCATCTCTCCTGTTCACGAGGATACTATCGATCTCAATAGGTTCAACCCGGGCCGCAACAGATTTCTTTGCCACCTTCGCCCGTCCGGCATCTTCTTCCCTGGCAAGCTTCTCAACTGTAACCAACGAGGCATCTGACCTCGTCTCAGGACCAGAACCAAACTGAAACACCCAGAAGGTTATCCCAAGAAGAAGGGCCGCAGCCACTGTTGCATAGACGGGTTTCTGAACGAAAGAGAACCGAGACTCAGAGCGCTCCCTATCCATCCGGTCGAGAATTCTCTGCCGCGCCATTGGCGTCAAGGATCTGGGCTTCAATCCACGGAGCTTCTCTTCTAGCCGGCCATCATGATCAACCATGGAAAAGATCCTTTCCAACTAGCTTCTTCAAGTTATCAAGGGCCCGGCGGTAGCGCGACGAGGCAGTGTTTTGTGGCACATTCAACGATTTAGCAATCTGTTTGAATGTCAGATCTCCCCATATCTTCATTACAATGACCTCTCTCTGCGCTGCCGGTATCCGCTCAAGACAGGCCTGGATTTCGGCATTGCGCTCCTGATCTTCGAGCCTCGTCTCAAATACCGGCTGCCTACCATAAGAATCATCGCTTGCCTTGATCTCACGTTTCTTACGCCTTGTCCTTTTGCGCCAACCGTCTAATGCCGCCGATTTCACGGCCCTGAAGAGATACGGCACAATTCGATCCACGTCCCTTTCATCCTGCTTCCGACGCCAGGCCCTGATGAAGCCGTCCTGGACGGCCTCCTCAGCGTCTGCATGACTCCCCGTCCACTGGCGAGCGTACAAAACAAGGGACGAACCATGTTTCTCAAGTAATGGTGTCCAATCCATTAAGTAGCAGTTTAGCCCGCCAGTCCCCTTTTTTCACGTTCTCATTGGAATAACGTCACGCGCGGGTCAATTTGTTTGCACTGCAAGCAGAAAAAAGAAAAGCCCGGCGAGCATTACGCCCCCCGGGCCTTAAACGACGAATTGTGGATCACTCTCCCATGGCTTCTTTCATCGCCTTGGCTTCCTCGCGAGACAGGTAGCCATCGCCATTGGCGTCAAATTCCTCTTCTATATCTGAATCAACCCTGGCCTTGCCACTGGCATTGATTCTGCGCAGCTTCGCTCGCAGCAGCGTCTTGGCCTCATCTCCATTGATGTAGCCATCGCCATCTGCGTCAAACTTCTTTTCCAGCGCCGTATTGGCCTTCGACCTGCGCTTCTTCCACCAGGCCTTGCGCTCCACCTTGTCAACAGTGCCATCGCCATTCTTGTCCATGACTTTTGCGCGATGCTGTTTAAGCTCCATCTTGCCCACGGTACCATCATCGTTCTTGTCGGCCTTCTCTTCCCAGGCTTTGTCGACTTCAGATCTCTCTGCAAGGTACTTCTTTCGTGCAGCAATCGCGCGCTCGCCCGGATCTACAGTGCCATTATCATTCTTGTCGGCTTTCTTCTCCCATGCCTTGTCGACTTCTGCGCGCTTCGCACGTGTGAACTCCTGCTCGACCTTGAACTCCTTGACACTGACTTTGCCATCGTTATTCGTGTCAGCATGCTGCTTCTTCGCGGCCCGGCTCGGTTCGGCCTCCGCGTTGAGGAGCGTCCCTAAAACAATCGTTACCACCACCATCGTCACTTGCCAAGGTCTCTTCATCTTCCTTCTCCTTTCGTTTTCATGATCACTTTCTTCATCCCCTGTTTTCTGCACACAAAACGTGCTGCCGGCAGAAATATTGTCACCTTGTTCCAGAAACATGCCAAAATCAAAGATCGGCCGACAGCGGCCATCCGCCACGATGCAATCACGGCTTCCTATATGCTTCCTTTTCCTCGATAAACTTGCCGTTCCAGAACTTCATACAGTATTGAATCCAGCCCTTGGGCCGCACTGCACCAAGGCCAGAATTACTGCTCACATGGTAGTCGCCGCTCTTGCCTTTGGGCAGTGGAACATTGAATTCGTCCATTGCAGCAATCTTGCCGGGCGAGCGGTAAAGGGTCAGCGCCATGCCGCCTTTGACTGTAGCAATGTTGCTCGAATTGTTCCTCAACTTGAATGTGTACCTATACATGGCTCTTCCGCCACCAACCGCTGGGACAGTGGCCTTCTTTGTTTCCACCTGTATGAAGTTGATCGTACCCCCGCTCTTCCCTATATTTCAATATCAGCATCACAGCAGCAATCAAAGGAGCTCAAACATGGAACTCAGCACTATTTCTTACAAAGGATTGAACAACTGCCTGAAGATCTCGAACGGCACAGTGGACCTGGTAATTACAACAGACATAGGGCCGCGCGTTCTCTTCTATGGTTTCTCAGGCGGTCAGGATTTCTTTGCCAACTTTGACGACCAACTGTCAAATATCAAGCCGAATGAATGGCAGAACTATGGCGGGCATCGCCTCTGGCACTCGCCCGAGATTGCACCGCGCACCTATTATCCCGATAACGAAAAGGTCGAATACGATTGGGACGGCAAAGTACTCAAGCTCAGGCCACCGGCAGAGAAAGTAAACCAAGTAGAGAAGCTCATAGAGATCGAACTAGCAGAAACCGGTACGAGCGTGAAACTTAATCACACCATTTTCAACAGAGCACCGTGGGACATCGAGCTCTCCGTCTGGTGCCTCAGCGTCATGGCGCCCGGTGGCAAAGCCTACGTACCGCAGGAGGAGTTTCGGCCCCACCCAGACCACTTCCTCCCTGCGCGTCCACTCGTGCTCTGGCATTTCACAAACATGCGCGATCCACGCTTCGATTGGAACGAGAAATACATCGGTTTATCTCAAGACGATAAGCAGAAGACAAAACAGAAGTTCGGCGTGCTCAACACGAAGGGCTGGGCCGCCTATCTCCTCAATGGCGAAGTGTTTCTGAAAGGATACGATTGCATCGAAGGCGCAGCCTATCCCGATCACGGGTGTAACTCCGAATTCTTCACAATGCCCGACTTCCTCGAAATCGAGACTCTATCGCCGCTGACAAAGATAGAGCCTGACGGCAGGCTCGACCACTGGGAGACATGGAGCCTTCACAAGATGGACGATACGTCATCCGACGACGCCGTATTCCTGAAGCTGGAGGAGCTGACCGGACAATAGAAGCATTCCTTTTCACTCGATGTGACGTATGGGATCACTGCGCCCCATGAAGACTGACTACTGATCTCTCTGGCCGGCAGAAGCCTTGTTGGTTCGCGCGGCACAACCTCTACTCTTCGCTCTAAGATCGATGTGTGCGCGAATCCATAAACATAGGGCGGCTCACCACCGGCCGAGCAACTGCTTCACCACACCCAAACTAACACTCTCAAAAAGTTTCCTCTTGCGATCGGGTACTGCTATGATCACCCGCCATGAATTACATCGGAGAAATCACCGCATTGGGTGCAGCTTTGTGCTGGAGCATCAGCGCTGTGTGTTGGACATCTGCTGGTGAACGTGTCGGCTCATTGGTGGTCAGCGCAATTCGCATGTTCATCGCAGTACCACTGTTCATGCTCTATGGCCACTTTGTGCTCGGCGCGATGCTGCCACTATCCGCACCGCTAAATGCCTGGATATGGCTCCTGCTGTCGGGCCTGGTTGGCTTCTTCCTCTGCGATCTATGCCTGTTCAAGGCATTCCTGCTGATGGGCCCGCGGCTCACGCTCCTGATCTTCTCGCTGTCGCCATTGGCTACATCTCTCATCGGATGGCTGGGACTTAATGAACAACTTGCCGGCTGGAACTTTCTTGGCATGATCATCGCTCTGACCGGTGTGATCTGGGTCGTACTCGAGGCGCCACGGCCACGCTGCAACAAACGCATCTTTTCCTTCAACTGGAAGGGCGGCCTCCTCGCATTTATCGCCATGCTCTCTCAATCTGCCGCAGCGGTCATGTCCAAGGTAGGCCTGAATCAAATGGATTCAGCCGTTGCAGCGACGGAAATCCGACTGATCGGCGGCTTGGCGTGCTACATCATCCTGATGTTCCTGCTGCGCAAATGGCACAAGTTCGTACCCGCACTGAAGAACGTGCGAACAATGGCCATCCTGACAACCGGCACAGTTCTCGGCCCTTGCATAGGAGTCGCTCTTTTGATGTTCTCTTTTCAGCACATATCGACGGGCATGACAATGACGTTCACCTCGCTGACACCAGTCCTTGTCATCCCTTTCACTGTAGTGATCTACAAGGAACATGTCAGCATACGTGCAGTGATAGGAGCGATCATAGCCTTTACAGGATTAGCACTGCTGTTCCTCAAGTGACAGAGCGACATCTGTGAGCTGCTGGCTGGAGATGCAACAGAACATCCAGTACGAGCTCGGCCGCGAGCTCTAAACGAACATGATGTTGAAGACGTTGGAGGCCGATCCCTATGTCGACATCATTACACATCTGGACAACCGAATGTACGACTTCGATCTTCAACAGGTCCTGCGCAAGGCACGCTACCTCGGCATCCTCATCGAACTCAGCAACAGCCAGTGCGGTCAGAGAATCGCAAGAGCCGAATCATTTAAACTTCGAGCTCTTGACGTAGCGATAGAAATCCTTCTCCATCGCCTCGATAGTATCGAAGCCGTAGGACTCGACCAGCAGTTTTTCCATATTCTCCTGGTCGTCCTCTGTTCGGAACTTGTCGAGAAAAACGAGGAACTGGGTACGCCTGTTTTCAGTGCTCACAAGATAGCTCATCAACGCATAGATGTACCCACACTTGGCCGGCGTCAGGTTTGTGGTGTTCGCGTACAACAGAGTGAACAGATCAACAGTGTCAGCCTTTTGGGCCATCTTCCGTAGGATAGCGGCCCAGGGCTGCCCTACCCCGAGCGTTTCCTTCACATCAACAGTAGTCTTGTTCTCTGCATAATACGCATCGTAATCCACATAGCTGGTGACCGACATCTTGTGAGACTTGAATTCCATATAATAGCCATAACCCGAGTTCAGCCAGAAGGGCCGGTTCTTCATGCCGCAGACAAGCCCCATCAAATCTGTACCCGCAGTATGAGCCACGCCGACGTAGCTCGACTTGGATTTCATAAACACAGCGTCAGCAACATACACACGAGTCAAACCGTCTGCGCTCGTGTAAGTCGAAGATTGATCCAGTGATTCCATGAAGGCCAGATGCTCCTCTACCGGCAGAGAAGGAAGTGCGAGCTTCTTTGCCGACTGCCTGTAATCTGCACGATTGAGAAACAACACCGTCAGCTTGAACGTATCATCGGATACAGTCTTTTCGACATCGTCTTTCTTCGCGAAGCGACTGGTCTTCTTCGCCCACTTATCCTTCGGCGCTTTCTGCACAGGCTCAGCATCGAGATTGCCGGTCTCGAATATAGCGGGGATTCTTGGCAGCAGTTCAGCCGTGTCGTCCCAGGCAGCTTCCAGCGCCTCGGCATGCATGGACGGCTTCTCGTTCTTGTAATAGACCCTGTAATGGTCGGTCTCAATAAGCTTCAGGCCATCTATACCGGCAACGCTATGTTCTTCGTTCGCGCGTACGTCCACACCCGCCACAACGATATAGACCAGCGCAAGAACAAGAGCTGATATCCTTTTCAACGTCATCTCATCCTCCCATACAATTCGATAACAGACATTAGGCCTGCGGTATCCTCTTCCCTGTATGTGTAATGGCTTGTCATAAGCGGAAAATTGGGTATTCCTCAATCTTTTTGCAGCAGGATATCTAAAGTGCGCGTGATTCGACCACTTCCAGCGAGAACGGCAATTCACCGGCAGACAGAATATACGAAATCAACCGCGCCTGTTGAAAAGAATATTCCCCATTTATACGGGCCTTACCACCAAGTACAGGTTCCATAATACGGGGCGCACTCCATATCTCCCCATCAAATACCATTGCCAGTATCTCGAAGCCGTCTGGCGGGTTGTTCTCCCGACCACCAGGCGCATAATCGGAGGTGAGCGCTGCAAACCTGGCCGTCCCATCTGCGGTCATTTTCACAGTCACTAGCGGTCTCGCCAGAACATCCACTTCGTACCGTGCCCACTCCAGATCAGCTCCTGTCAGTTCCACCTCCAGATTGACATAGTAAGGCTCAAACAAACCCTTGCCCTTGCTGCTTACAGGCAACAACAGGAGTTCATACCCCTCGATCTCGCGAAACCTGCGGGCCTGCGCCAATTGCACGTCCCCTTCCGCCTTGCCCACAAGTGATGGATCCAACTTGAAGAACACCCCTCCATCAACTATGACAACTGAGAAGTTCTCAGGAGCAACATTGTTCGCCAGCATCTCATAAACCAACGCTTCGCTGTCACTATGCACGAGCCTGAACTCCAACTCACCCCTTCTTGTCAGCATCCATTCAACATCCTCCGCACTACAATTACCAGAAGCACAGAACATGACCTCTATTCGATCACTCCCCGTGATAACCTCACAGGGCACTCCAGCAATCTCAAGCCGGGCGTTGATTATGTCCTTTGCATCATCCAGCAATGCCACACTGTTGGTGAAACCGACATCCGGGACGGGAGCCAGAACGAGCACATGCGTCATGCGCCGAAGTGGATTGCCGAATATGCCAAAGCTGTTGTTCAGTAAATACATCGCGAGACCGATCAATCCGAGCATTAGCAAGATACTGATAAAAAAAGCCCGTTTTGATCTCTTACGCGATATTGCCAGACTGTTAGTGGATCCATTCATATCGGTTAGCATGATAATTCGACCGGCAGAGCATGGGAACAAAAAAAGCAAAAGCAAGTTGTTTGGCTTCACGAGCACCGCTTTCCAATTGGGGGCGAGGAACGCGAATCGGGGCAAGACTCCGCGCGTTTGCAACATCAACACCGTTTCCTCATCAAGCTGTTGGCTACGAACATCCTGCTCAGCGCCCCCGATGTAGGCATCATCGACTTCATCAAGGCATCTCCTGTAGAACAGATTCAGGACGCCACTCGCAGCCCCGAGCGATGCGCAAGAACAAAGCACAGAAAGAAGGTGACAGGATTACCACTTATGAGTAATTTGCCGGTTTACAGCATTTGAGGAGATGCCGATATGACATGGACTATCGTTGAAGATGGATACCAACCCGAAGACGCAGCCAACTGGGAAGTAATTTTCTCACTGGGCAATGGCTACGTAATGATGCGCAGTGGCCCGGAAGAAGGCAGTGAGCACCCTGAATCAAGCCGCTATCAAACCATTGCAGGACTATACGGCTGGCACAAGAGCCAGAACATCTGTGCAGCCGCGCTCCCCACGTGGCAGGCATACTCGCTCACACTGGCCGGCGAAGGACTGCTCCTCTCCGAGAAATCCGTCAAGAGCTACACACGTACATTTGACATGCGCGACGGTTCACTTATCCGCACCTTCAAATGGACCTCACCGTCCGGCAAGGAAACAGAGCTCACATTTCATATGCTCCTCTCATGGGACCGGCGCCACATAATGGCGCAGAAGCTCACAGCAAAACCCCTGAACTGGAATGGAGAACTCCTGCTTACGCAAAACATGGACGGCGCATGCAAAACGAACGGGGAATGTATCGTCGAGCCGATCAGCACCGCAGCAACAGACAACAGCGGTATAGAGATGACAATAAAAGCCATACGCACGGATCTCCGTGTGAGCATCAAAACGGCCCTCAAACCAAGCGGCAGCTGCGCCGAGTCAGAACTGGAACGCAAGAGCGACCTCGTCGTTAGCCGCGCAACATCTTTCGCTGTCGAACAGGGCAAGGAGTTCACGTGCGAAAGATTGATTGCCGTCTGCACCGACTTCGAGAACACAACACGAGATAATCCCACGCCTGCGGGACCGGCACCTGATGTCCGTGCTTCTGAAGAGCTGGCAACGGTCATGGCGCTCAGTTGGGATCAATTGCGCGCGGAAAACAAGAGTGCCTGGGCAAGGAAGTGGCAAGACTGCGACGTACGTATCGGCGGCGACAACAGCGCGCAGCGCGATATCCGCTGGCATATCTTTCAGCTCATGCAAAGCCTGCGCGGCGATGACGACCGCATCAATCTTGACGCGAAACTGATGACCGGTGACGAATACGGTGGTCACTACTTCTGGGACACAGAACTCTACAGCCTGCCCTTCTTCCTTTATACAATGCCAGAGGCAGGCCACAATCTTGTCAAGTACCGCGCATACTCACTTCACGGCGCACTCGCCAAGGCCAAGCGCCTCGGATTCAAAGGCGCGTTCTATCCATGGGAAGCAGATCCATCCGGCAAGGAGGAGAACGTACCAGATAAAGACTATGACGAGAACGGTAAAGAGTACCTGACCCCCTACGGCCGGATTCAACTCCATGTCAATTCAGCCGTCGTCTATGGCCTCAACCAGTACTGCATAATCAGTGGCAACATGGGTTTTTGGCACGGTCCTGCAGCACCGGTGATCCTGCAATGTGCAAGGTTCTGGGCCGATTGGGGCGAATGGGAAGGCGACGCTTTTGTCATCAAGGGCGTCATGTGCCCCGATGAGTATCATTACCCCGTCGACAATAATCTCTACACGAACATGACCGCACGATGGAACATGGAGAAGGCGGTTGAACTGCTGGAGACGGTAACGTCTGAGCAACGGTGCGAGCTGGAAACATCGAGCAAAATAACTCCTGCAGAGATCGAGGAGTGGAAGCGGATCATCAAGGGCATGCGCGTACCAATGTGCGAGCGTCTCGGCATTCTCGACCAGGCAGAAGGTTTCTGCGATCTGCCGGAATTCGATTTCGGCAAGTATTCCAACGCCACATACCTGTATCGCCAGTGCACCTCAAAAGAACTGGCGGCTCACCAGGTGATCAAGCAGGCCGATCTGATCGCATACTTCAGGGCATTCCCGTCAACATTCGACAGGGAGATGATGCAGAAATGCTGGGACTACTACGTGCCACGCACCGCTCACGATTCATCTCTCAGCGAGGGCAGCCATGCCGTCGTCGGAGCGATTCTCGGACGCGATGAGGAAGCCTGGCATCATTACAGGATGGTGCTTGATACGGATCTTAAATTCACGGGCAACAGGTATCACACACAGGGTGGTGTGCATGCAGCCAATGCGGGCAACGCCTGGGCTGGCGCCGTTCAGGGGTTCGCCGGCGTGAACGTCGATGATGATTCACTGATATGCAACCCACGACTCCCCGAACACTGGAACTCGCTCGAGTTCGGGATCTTCTATAAAGGAAGACGCTGCGAATTCAGCATCAGGAAGGATCGTGTATCGGTTGATATCTCTACAGGAGAGCCCATCGAACTGGTGATCAACGGCACGAGCAAAACCGTAACAGATGAGGAAACCGTCAATGTCTCAACCAATTAGCTGGTGTATTGCACGATTTCAGACCCTGCATTCCGGGCAATAGACGGGCTAGACGGATTCGCGTTCAACCCGATCGAGGGAGCCGGGATGCACCATGAAGTAAACAATCGCGCCAAGTAAGGGCAGTAGAGTGATAAAGAGGACCCACAGAAAACGCGGAACCTCGTCCATGGGGCGCCTGCGCAGGCTGAGCAACCCCATCACGGCAAGCACAAGGGCTAAGACAATCACCAGGCCCATCCCCAGAAGCACGATTAATAACCCAATCCCGCTAGAAACCATCATTCCGCTCCTCCAGTCCTTCGGATACAATACACACACTTTAGAACAATGGCATCGCGGACGCAACACTTGACAACAGATGTTCTGCTCTAATGAATATCAGATGCCGCAACGATCTCCTTCCGCGCACATCAACACAAAAGATAGCCGCGAAATGGCTGCCCAATTTCCGAAAGAAAGCCACGGCATGAACAAACGACCCGTCACACCCACACAGGGCCCAACATCAGATGGACAGCGAGGGCAAGAGACAGTATCGTAGCTCACATGAAGATACTGGCACTGGAACCATATTATGGGGGGAGTCACAAGGCATTCCTTGATGGCTGGCGCGAATGCAGCCGCCACAACTGGACTGTCCTCACCCTGCCTCCTAACAAATGGAAATGGCGCATGCGCCACGCCGCCATAACGTTCAACCAACAAGTCGCTGACCTACTTGCCACAGACCGATCCTGGGATCTGCTCTTCTGCTCCGACATGCTCAACCTCGCCGAGTTCAAAGGGGTCGCCGCCGAACCAATCCGCAATCTTCCCTCAATTGCATACTTCCATGAAAACCAGATCACATACCCCGTAGAACACGAAAAAGAATACGATTACCATTTCGCTTTCACGAACATGACGACTGCCCTTGCTGCGGATAGCGTCTGGTTCAACTCCGATTTCCATCGCCAATCCTTCCTTTCAGGTGCCAGGGATTTCCTCGAACGTATGCCCGACCAGCAACCACTCGAAATAATCCCCATGATCGAGAACAAATCTCTGATACGGTATCCTGGCATCCATTTGGACCTGACCCCCAACAGGCAGTCGGGCCTGCCTATCCACCTGCTCTGGGCAGCACGCTGGGAATACGACAAGGTGCCAACCATCTTCTTTGATGCACTGGATATCGTCCGATCAAATGGAACGGAATTCCAGCTCAGCGTCATCGGCGGCGACGGCGGCAACAAGCCATTGCCGGTATTCGAGAAAGCGCGACAACGTTTTTCAGACGCCATCAGAAACTGGGGCTACCTGCCGGCAAGGAGCGAATACGAAGCCGTTCTTTCCGATGCTGACGTGATCGTCTCCACCGCACAGCACGAGTTCTTCGGAATCGGCATCCTGGAAGCCGTTGCCGCAGGCGCCTATCCGCTCGTGCCAGATCGTCTCGCATACCCGGAAGTACTCGCGGAAGATCCCGCACCGAACAGCGATACATTCTTCTTCAAGGGCGGGGCGAAAGAACTTGCAGCACGAATACAGGAACTGGCTGCTCGGCACGCAAAGAATGATCTGTGGCAGGGAGATCCCCAACGCGGCGCTCGTATTGCACAGAAATACCTGTGGCAGAACAAATCCCAAACGTGGGATGATGAGATCAACAAGATCGTGAGCGCGAAGAAAGCTCTCCTCTCTTCGCCATAGGGCCTATTGGCCCTATCCAAAAAAGAGTCCACTACGTGATCAGGACAATCAGCTCGCCGATTCCTACAGAACGCTGAGGTGTACCTTCCTGCTCGTCCGCCACGCCCGGCAAGCATACGCCTATCGTGGTCTATGGCCCTACTCACAGCGTCAATCATCATCTGATCGACGCTGTCCACTACACTTGCGGCCACTTCGATCGCCATGTTATCTCCATAATGACGAGCCGACATAAGGCTGTCGCCTATATATCGTGAACGACACAACCGCACTTAAGAAGAATGCGCGCTGCAGAGAACAGTGCGCAAGAGATCGGAAAAAGTTACTGCTCCTGCCACTCGTCAAGAATGCGGTCAATCTCGGCGAGCATCGTTTCGGATTCTGCGGGTTTGATCAAGACTCCGGCAGCCTTCTCCTTGACGTCGTCAGGCACAAGCTGTGCATAAGCACTAAAAACGAGGACCGGCACGGTCGTACGACCATCGTCACCCGTCAAGCGGTTCAACACCATGCTGCCGGGCATGCCCGGCATGTTCATGTCAAGAATCACGAGATCGAACTGCTTGTTCTTTATCTTTCTGATCCCATCTTGAGCATTGCTCGCAGAGGTAACCTGGTATCCGGCCTGGCCAAGCAAACCGGAGATCGCCCGCGCGACACCTGCATCATCGTCAATGTGAAGGATCTTTGTTCCTAACCTCATCTTAAGCCCACCTCACAACATCCACTGATCATAAACAAACGGTACGCATTTAAGCTGCTATACCCAAAGCATACATAATGGGTAGACATCAAGGCCAGACAATCTTGCTGGTAGGTTGTAAGCCCGTTCTATTGTCTTGATCTATCAGGGATTCCCTGCAATCCTCGTACGAAACCCTAAAGTTGGAGGATCAGAATGAAGAAAGCAATCATACTCGCAGTACTCTTGGCCCTGCCACTGGCATTTGCCGGTTGCGGCGCTGAAACAGCAGAGAGCAAACCTCTAACCTGTGGCTGTCCCAGCAAGGAAACATGCGAATCTGAAGCGAAGAAAACTTCCACAGGTTCCTGCGAAACAGAGGGCGAATCCGCCGGTACATGTAATGCGAAGCCGAAAGAAGATGCGGCACCGCAGAAGTAGTAACGATTTTCTGGAATGCGAATCACCGGAGGGCCTCTCGGCCCTCCTGTGATTTTTTGTGCCTGTCCCATCCAAGCTGTCATGATACAGCTTTTGTCTCATTGGATGGCTTCTCCCGATCGATCCAGGACTCCCTGCATCAGCAATTGACATAGAATAGCGCTCATTTGCCAGCTTGATGAGCATCTGGCACATTTTTCTTCCTCCTTGGCACGGATAGTGCGATGTTGAACGGCAATGGATGAAGAACCTCTAATTGGGATGCTCTAAAAGATGTTCAGACCCACAATAAAGAACCTGATGCTCTTGGCCTTCATCGGCTTACTCGCGGGGTTCGTGCTCGGGACAGGAACATTACTTGGGCCAATCCAATGGGCTGCGGGATTGGCGCGGGAACGTGGCTGGACCCCCAATACCGAAGATTCCCTCGTGCGAGCCTTCATGGTAGCCCTCGTCGTCCTGACCTTTATCGTGGGATTACTGCTCACCTCGATCATTGTCAACAGCAGGAAGAAACACATTAAGCTGGGTCTACCATTGCTACTCATGCTCTTCTTCGCCGGCACACTCTATATGTGGCTGACCCCGGGCATGCTGAACAAACCCGACATTCTCCAGGATTCTTCGAAGTATCAATTCACCGTAGGTTCATATCCGGACAAAAAACGACTGCGTGAGCTCAAAAGAAGAGGCTATACCTCCGTGATCTCCCTGCTTCATCCGGCTGTTGTCCCCTTCGAACCAAAGCTTCTTGCCGACGAGCAAAAAGCGGTCAGTGAAGCAGGGCTGGAACTCATCCATATGCCCATGCTGCCATGGATCAGCGAAAACAAGGAAGCACTTGAGCAAATGAGTGAGCTGGCCAGGTCGGGTAAAGGCCGATACTACATCCACTGCTACCTCGGCAAGGACCGCGTGAACGTCGCCAGGAATGTGATAAAGGCGGCAGGAGGAAATATAAAAGCCGGCCATGGCAAATATACAAGCAGGCATAGACACCTGGCGGATCGCAAGAAGTTCGAACGCGGGCCTATTCTTTCGCCCGACAAGGGACTTCATGTAACGCCCCATCCCACGGATGAGGAATACCTGGTCGCTATCTTGGTAGACGACGTACGTAATGTGATCAGCCTGCTCGACTCTGAGAGACTTGCTGCGCGGGAGCACAGATTGCTCGAGCAGTACCACGTAAATTTCCATCATATTCCCATCTCGATCGAGGAGTACAATCCCAAGCTAGCCCTTGCTGCCGCCCAGAAGGCCTGGCGCATGCCGCGCCCCCTCGTTGTGCACAGTTTCCACAGCCCCTCACCGCGGACAGATGCCTTCATACAAGCCTTTCTAAGCAATCGCGCACCGTTACCGCCCAGCCTTTTTGATGAGCCACTACGCGTGGGAAAGGTAACAATCATCGCACCACACATCGCTGTGGGGCCTCGCCCAACTGCACTTGGTGAGTTCAAGGAACTCGAGAAGCGTGGGATCAGGAAATACCTCTTTATCGGCGATCCTGAATCACCCGAAGGCTTACGTGATGAAGAATTCACAAGAGTCGCCAGGTTCGACTGGCGCGTGCAGGAAAAAAAGAAAACCGCATTGAAAATCCTGAACGGTGATGGACCATGGTACGTCTATGGTTCCGGGCTTGCACGATTACGTCATGACATCGCTGAAACATATGGCCCCGCGATGCCCACTAATGTGACCTTCAATCCGGCCATCTTGCTTGGCGCAGTCCAGGAGATAGCGACTGTCGAACCTGTCGAGAAGAAACCTGAGGGACTGATCGCAAAAGGCATGTCATTCATCGAAAGAGCGCTGCCATCGGCTAAACTCACAATAATCCTCGTTCCCCTTTCTTTCTTCTATGCGCTCCTCGCGGCAATGTATGTTGGCCGCCTCAAGAAAATCAACGAGGTACGTACCCCCTATACGCGTAAAATCTTCCATTTTCTCATTTTCACAATGGCAAGTGTCGTGCAACTGACGGCGGGGCTGGCCGGGGTAATGATCTTTGGCTCAGTTACCGCACTCTGCGTACTCTATGCAGTAATGCGTGGTCAAGGTTTCCCATTCTACGAAGCCATGGCGCGGCCGACGGATGAGCCGCATCGATCGTTCTATATACTGGTCCCCCTGCTAACAACTGCACTGGGTGGCGTCATATCGAACCTGTTCTTCATAAAGTTCGCTTACATAGGCTACCTGGTCGGTGGCTGGGGGGACGCTATAGGCGAGCCGGTAGGCAGCCGATGGGGCAAGCATCGCTACAAAGTCCCGTCACTTCTCGGAGTCAATGCAACGAGGAGCCTCGAGGGCTCCCTCGCCGTGTTCTCTGTCAGCTTCCTCGCCGCTGTACTCGGCCTGACCCTCGGTGGTTTTGCGCTGCCTTCTGCACTGGCATGTGCCGCGCTCTGCGCCGTTGCCGGTGCTCTTGTTGAATCTGTAAGTACTCACGGTTTGGACAACCTGACCATCCAGGTGACTGCTGCCGGAGTCGCAGCATGGATGCTGGGAGGTTAAGATGACCGACGCATTGAACAGTTTTGTTGAGTCCATCGGCGGATACGGCGTCTTCGCCGCTGCCTGGGTCTGGGCAATCCTCTCGATATACCTGATAGTCATCGTCATCCACCTCTTCAACAGGCGACACGCTAACGAAAGCGTGCGGATCCATATGAAAAAGAAGACCCCAGAGTTCGATGAACTGATCGAGAAGGTTGCTGCGAACACATCTGATGATGCTGAAATACGCCGAGTCCTTCCACCTGCTGCGTTCCCCTATTTCGCACGCTATATCGAACACCGTCTCGCAGGAACCGGCAATGTCGATGCATCAGTGGAATCCACGATTGCGGAGAAGTCCGGCTTTGCCGACCACTTACGCAAACGGATACAAAAACACGGTGGCTGGAAACGTGCACTTGCGCTTCGCTCACTTTCTTACTTGAGAAACAGCAGAGATATCGAACTATTCCGGTCAATCCTTGAGACAGATCGCTTCAAGCACGCCATCTTTGCCGCTGCGCTCGGACTCGGCCTCTGCGGTGATACCGAGTCACTGGAAGCAGTGCTCAGGAAACTGTACGTGGAAACACCTTCCAACAGAGATATGGTCCTATCCACGCTGCTTGCCTACGGAAACAAAGGCGCCGATGCCATGAACAAGGTCCTTGCCTCGGCAGAACTGGTACCCGCAGTCCAGGGAGTGATCGTGGACTTCCTGGGAACGCTGAAGCACCGCCCTGCCCTGCCAACTATTCTGAAGCTTCTCAAGCACGCCACCGACAAGGAAGCAGCCATCCATTTCATGGAGGCGCTTGAAAAGATAGGATCCGAGAAGGACTGCGAAGTGCTGCTACCATACCTTAAAGATAGCGATTTCCGCATGCGCCTGAAGGCCATTAATGCTCTTGAGCGACTCGCTGGTTCCCGATACCTCGATGAAGCTGAACAACTGATGAATGACGAGAGCCCATGGGTTACCCGGAACGCGGCGGAGGCAATATCACGCATGGGCCCTGATGGCTTGGCGCGGCTCAAGGCACTCGCACACGATCGCAATGAGCGAAAACGCTTGGCGGCCAAGATGGTAATCGCTGAACGTGAATTTGGAAGAATACGGTGGAGGTATCGCTATGCTAACAGTATTCCATAGCGTCCTGTACGCCAGTGACGTATTCGTATTCTGGTACTTCGTCGCCTTGAACGCGATATACATGATCCTTCTCGGGATAGCGGCTAAAGCAATGTACGAATACAACGAAGAGCGAAGAATCGAGCGTGGCGTCGCCCTGCCGCCGGAATTCATGAAACCTTTCTCCGTCATAATGCCCGCATTCAACGAGGAGCTCGCAATTATCGATTCGGTTACCGCACTGCTCCAGCTCGACTATCCTGAATTCGAGGTACTCGTCTGCAATGATGGCTCTACCGATAAGACGCTCGATCTGCTGAAAGAGCATTTTACGCTTGAAAAGGTGGAGGTCGAGAAGATGGACAGGTATCCATGCGGTCCGGTCAAAGCCGTCTATTTCTCGAGGAAGGATCCGAAACTGGTCGTGATCGACAAGGAGAACAGGGGTAAGCCGGACGCACTGAATACCGCGGCCTGCTTCTCACGGTATCCATACATCTGCTCCGTAGATGCCGATTCTCTGCTCGCTCGCGACAGCATGACCAAGCTGATGCATGGCTTTGTTGCTGTACCCGGCTCCGTTGCCGTCGGCGGGGTTGTCAGGCTTGCCAATGGCGCAAAACTTGAGAAGGGCCAAATTCGAGAACTGGGCATGCCGAGGAATATGGTTGAGCGCATACAAATAGTAGAGTACTTCCGTGCATTCCTGTTTGGACGTGTGGGTTTCTCGCGCCTGAATGTCCTCCTGATCATTTCCGGCGCATTCGGAGTCTTCCGCCAAGACATACTCGAGCAGATCAAGGGTTGGAACAGGAAGGCCATTGGCGAGGATATGGAACTTGTGGTTCACATGCAGAAACTCGTTTCCCAGACGAACAACCGCTTGAAGATCATTTTCGCCCCCGATCCCGTATGCTGGACACAGGCTCCTTCAACACTCGGACTACTCTCAATCCAACGCGATCGCTGGCAACGCGCGCTAACGCAATGCCTGACCAAGAACATCAACATGTTCTTCAACTTGAAGTACCGCAATATAGGAATGATAGGATATCCGTACTACTTCATCTTTGAGCTGCTGGGAGCTGTCATAGAATTCATCGGATACCCACTCGTTATAATGAGCTTCATCCTGGGAATCATTGACCTCCGGTTCTTCCTGCTCTTTATTGCCGTGGCGCTGGTCTGGGGGCTCTGCATATCTGTCACTTCACTCACACTTGCGGAACTTTCCTACAAGCGATACCCGGGCCGTAAGGCTTTGTGGCAACTGCTTCAGGCGGCCCTTTATGAGAACTTTGGATACCGCCAGCTACACGCCTACTGGCGGTTCAAGGGCATGATCCGCTACATCTTCGGGAAGAAAGCCGACTGGGGCGAAGTGCACAGATACCGATTTGAACACAGCCACAGGAACGAGGGAGAACACTGAAGACCAGGTTCATAACAGGAATAATGGTGCTGCTCTTCCTCGTCGGGAACTCACTTGCCCAAATCGAGAAGCCTGAGAGTTATAGAGACCGGCTCGAGCGTGCAAGAAGACTCCGGATCGAGGGCCACGTTGAAGAAGCATTGACAATATACAATGCCATGCTCGAAAAGAGCCATCGCGACGTCGACGCCCTGGTAGGACGGGGCTATTGCTACACGCGTGATTCCGAAACACTCGACCATGCACTCACGGACTTTGAAAAAGCTATCGTACTGACACCAACTTATATCGACGCTTACATCGGGGCCGCAACGGTTCTGCGACGACAGGGCAAGTGGGACGAAGCAGGGCAGATCCTCCTGAAATGCGAGAAGGCCAACGCAAACAACCCCAGCCGACTTCGCTACCTCGCGATCACAGCCTGGCGTGAGAGCCAGTTCATACTGGCAAGAAGGCTGGATGAAGAGAACCCGCCTGAGAAGGGTCGAGAAATTCTTAGCCGCCCATCACGGGTTTCGACAAGTTACAGCTACCACAATCTGACACGCAACAGAGATGATTGGCATTCGCTCGGGGCAAAACTCTCGCATAAACCTCGCCCCGACGCATCGCTCTCGGTCGGATTCAAGAACTGGTGGCGCTACGGCAAGACAGACTGGTCGGCCAGGTTTGGAGCATCATATCGCCACAGTTACAGGACATCGCTTAGCTACGATGGAGCTTTCTCCGACAAAGGTGGATTCCTGGCCGACCAGAAACACAAGGTCATGGCACGCCGCAAACTGTTCAAACGTGCTCGACTCGGTGCAGGCATCAGCTTCAAGAACTATGGCAATGACTGGTCAGAGCGTTACATCCTCGAAGCCCGGCAGACTGCGGGAAACTTCTTCGGAAGATACAAATACAGCTGGGGCACAGACAGTAAGGACGAAGACGTCGAAACCCACTCCTTCAGCCTCGGCTACGAAAAGGAGCTGAGATATTCGATCTCCGCAACCTATACCGATGCCGAAGAAACTATCGAGATCCCGATAGGTGCGGACGATTTCGACTTCCTAAACGAGGATGTTGACACTATCAGCATAAGAGTGAGTTACTATTTTACCCACGCAACGGGCATCTATCTTGGCTGGACGTATGAGACACGCGAAGAAGAACTCTTTCGCCGTGCTCACAGCATCTCGGCATTCCATAGATTCTGACTCTTACCTATTGCATGCCGGTTCTCACTTGACCGTTCAGCCCGCTCTCCCTGACAATCTCGCCCATGCCACAAGGATCCCAAACCACTAAGCTCCCGAATCAGGGCAGCGTATTCACATGGAACTACGTCATGCACTGCCTCGTGGGCGGCCTGTATTTGGGTGGGCTCACCTTCGTCCTTGCGACAACAATACTCCCAAAACTCGTGGAAATGTTGGACGCACCAATCTGGATCAAGTCTCTTGCGCCCACTCTCCTCATTATCGGATTCTCTATTCCTGGCCCCTTCACCGCTCATTTCATAGAGCGACTCGTGCGGGTCAAGCCGCTGCTTCTGCTTACCGGCATTTTTCAACGATTGCCATACCTGGTCGCAGGCATCATGCTCCTTTGCTCTGCCGGGCGGGGCATGCTCGCGCTCTATGCCGTGATCCTGGCCCAGCTCATCTCCGGCCTCATCGGTGGTTCGACGCTGACGGGATGGCAAGAGCTCATCGTAAAGACAGTGCCTGCCGAACGTCGTGCATCAATGTTCGCGATCAGGAACATCATCAGCGGTGTCATCGGGATTCTGGCCGGATGGTTCATAGCATTCCTGCTCGGCGCGTTTCCAGGCGTATACGGATTCGGCATTCTCCATCTGGTCTGTTTCGGGTTGCTCGTTCTCTCGTATATCTTCTTTGCCATGATCCGAGAGACTCATC
Source organism: Lentisphaerales bacterium (assembly GCA_030622955.1). Lineage (GTDB taxonomy): Bacteria > Verrucomicrobiota > Kiritimatiellia > JAUXFM01 > JAUXFM01 > JAUXFM01. The sequence continues at coordinate 27,850 of JAUXFM010000005.1, read as the reverse complement.
AACCGGCACGTGATACGGCACAGCATACGTCCCTGTCCGGCAACCTTCGCGGTATTCCGGGGATAATCATGGCGAACAAACAAATCAGGAACTACATTGCTGCAGTCTTCACTGCTTGCGGTTTCTACATGATCGTGCCCTTCCTGTCACCACATGCGCTCGCCGTTACTGGTCGAGAGAACTCATATCTCGGAGTCCTGGTACTGTCACAAATGATCGGGGCAATACTCGGCAATATCGTTTCCGGCTTGGCCGGCGATAAGGTCGGCGCAAAACCTGCACTCATAGGCAGCCGCATTCTCATGGCTGCCATGTGTATCTGGGTCGTGTTCGCAAGAGATACATGGGAGTTCACTGCCATTTTCTTCCTGCTCGGTGCTTCCACTTATGGTCTGCGTGTCGCGCACATGGCGTTCAGTACCGAGATCGTGCCATTCCAGAAGCGATCAACCTGCCTGGCAATCATAATGTTCACCAGCGCGCCCGGCTTAATCGCTGCCGGCACGATCAGTGCAACGCTTCTAAAATACTGGGACTCGTTCGCGGCCACGGTCATCGGTGCAGATTTCTCGAAACAGGTGAATAGCTTCACTGCCATGGCTCTCGCCAGCTGTGCGTCCATCCTGCTCTCAGCCGTCATCGTCTCACGCGTAAAAGACCCGAGGGGAAGGAAGGCTGTGGACTGCAGATCGTAGGCTGAAGGAGTTTGGCCGCGCGGGTTTCAGAAAAGAAGAGCGGTCCGATCTGGAAGCATCGTTCTAGAGCACATTGATCAGTCTGTCGCCCAGCGCCCGCATGCGGGAAAGATCGGGGAAGGCGTGCTCCAGTTTTCTGAACTGTGCCGTATGGTAGTTAATCCTGCTCCTCGTCCTCTCGTCAGGTACAACAGAATGCAGCATCTCGTGAAAAACAATGTATCTGATGAATTCAACGGGAATTGACTCACTGTCAAGCAGAGGATTGACTCGGACCGTTCTCGTAGCAGCATTCCACGAGCCGTAGCTTATCGATTTTCGTCGGCGCCACCTTTGTCGGCGAGGCGCACGCTTACCCCACCCCACTTGGCACTTCACACGATCATTGAAGAACTCCATGTTGATCTCTTTCCTGATCTGCTCCAGGTTAAACACCTTACCTGCAGACCTCAGTCGTCTACCCGGACGGCTCCTTTCCGAATCAATGCAATCGGCGAAAGCCGAGACCTCACGCCATGCCGCCTTGCGCCTTGTGCGCAGATAGGTGCGCAGGGCCTTTCGAATCGCCAGGGGCGCCGCAAGAAATGACTGGTGCAATCTAAGATCGATACCATCGACTGCAAAAGAAGCGGAGAGCATTGTCACTCGATTCCTGGTGAACTTCACAGATATCGGGGCTCTTGCCCCATCATTAAGAAAAGCACCAAACTCCGAGCGCGTAAGTGATGGCGCTTCAAAAGCGATCTCAATCTGCTCCTGTTTGATCATTCCTAATCCAACTTGAGATTACCGGGCCTGTCGCAGCCTGGTCGATAGATCCGCGAGCTGACCATGCACCGAGCATTTCATCTGTTCGCCTATAGCCCCAGGCTCAAGCTTGCCGCCTGACAAGCAGACAGGCTTCCACTTGGCCGGCAGGCAGAATGTAAGATCTTCCCAGGTTATCACCGTACCAATCTCTACATTGTGCCCCATCTGGTATGATCGCTTGGCCACACTGACGATCCTTGAGTTGTCGACAAACTTCTTCCATGCAGGGTTCCTGAAAAGCGTGCTAGTGCAACCTGCTATGAACAGAACGCTGATAATCATAATGGCTGAAGCTAGCTTCTTCATGCCTTTCAATATACGCTTGCGCCACAGGACAGACAAGTGTTCAGTCTCCAAACTCCAAGCTTCAGATTCCAGGCCTCACCATTCCCCCTTGTCATCTGCCACAGGGCCATGTATAGATTGGAACGACCCCACAAGACAAGAGGGACAACATAAAGGCCGCATCCACATGCCAATGAAGCTGCGCCACGTACTTGTGATAATCCTGTCTTTGATAGTCTCTTCGACCACTGTTCTGGCTATTGAGCTGGCTAATATGCTCACGGAAGACGGCAAGATCTGGGCAATGAAGTCCATGGATTTCATGACGGCCAACGCCAGAAACGGCTTCCGCTGGGTCTCTAACGAGAAGGATGCCGCACGTGCTTACAAGGTTCGCCAATCTTTTCTCGGCCACAATGCCGTAGAGTCAATTGTGAAGTTCAAAGGAAACACGATATACCAGTTAAATATTATCATCTATAACCGCGGTGACCTCGGACCTATACCACAGAACCGATTTGAAGCTTCACTCGCCAGAATCACGGCAAGCCTTTCTAAATGGGCCGGATCCGATGGCAAGGAAGTGAATCTCGGACGCATATCCTCGGATATCCACGAGCTCCGCAAGGTCTGGACCAAGCGCCCGAACCAGGTTGCCCTCGAATACAGCTACTCGACCGGAGACAGAGCGCAAGGCCAGGACTTCCTGGGTGAGTATATCCGCGTGCTCTGCATGCGTTACGACAAGAACACCGATCTCTCAAGCGCTCTGGCAAGCTCTTCGACAGAGAAGAAGAATTCGCTCAGCCCTGCTGATCGTCGCAGGAATGTAAAAAGAGAAGCTGACGGGGACATCTATATCGACGGCGTCCCTATGGTCGATCAGGGCCATAAGGGCTATTGCGCAGTCGCTACTGCAGAACGCATTCTTCGCTATTACGGAAGATCCATCGATCAACACGAACTTGCACAAATGGCCAATACCTACATTGGTGGAGGCACCAGCCCCAGCGCCATGTTCGAGGCACTGCACGATATCGGCTCCAAACTCAGATGCAGATCGACAGTGCTCGAATCGTTCAATTTGAAGAACTTTCAGCGCCTTGTGGCCAGATACAACAAGGCTGCGAAGAAGAACAAACAACCAAAGATCACGCTTGGACGTGCCATAAATGTGACCGCCGTTTATTCACGGATGGATCCTGAAACGCTCAAGAAGACCAGATTGGAAATGAAGGGCGACTACAAGAACTTCGAACGCTACCTGGACAAGTACATCACCCGCGGCATTCCCATATGCTGGTCCGTCATGCTCGGGATCATCCCTGAGAAGCCATCGATCCGGGGCGGCGGCGGACATATGCGCCTCATAATCGGCTATAACAAGAAATCAAAACAAATACTCTGTTCAGATTCCTGGGGCCCTGGTCATGAATTGAAGCGAATGAATATGGAAGACGCCTGGGCAATCACGACCGGCGTCTATGTTATTGAGCCGCAATAGCAAAAGAAATAGGGGTCACGTCTCGACATGCGACATTTGAGCAAGGCATCTTTGCGCAATCACCCTAAGGCGTTTATCGTTTTTGAGTCTTTGGGTGAGTCGTTGCACAGCCTTTCCAATTGTCTTGTAATCCACCCCGCCAATCTTTCCCCCAATCTCACGCAACGTTAAACCGCTTCGCTTCCTTGCAAGATACAATACCAGATCTCGCCCCCAGTCACCATGCCGATTCCTGAACGCTTCCCATTTCTCCTTCTTCTCCTTCTCAACAACCTTTATGATCCTTTCGATAGTTTCTCGCCTTACGAGGAATGTTCTGTCCGGCTGTTCCTTTGTCGCTTCACCTATAAGCGTCTTTGCTTCTTCCACAAATGTCCGCGTTCCTATAGCCACTCTGCCCCCCAGGCATTCGAACTCTCCAGCATCTGCTCCTTGGGCAAGATGTCTTTGAACCCCTCGCCGGTATTTCTTGCGATCGCCGCTCCTCTTCAGAATCGTCCCTGTATAGAGCCATTTCGGTTTGGGCGCATATCCAGCATAAGCACCGTACGAGCTCCACTGGTACTTGCGAAGCTTTTCAAGCCTCTGCTTGATTTGCTGACTACTTGGCTCTCTCAGCCCCCTGCTCTCGATCTTGTTGTCTCGCTTGCCTAGTCCCATTGCTTTTGTTCTAACGGGATTGAGATGAAGGTACTCGCTCGATAGGCGCAGCCATGAGCCGTTACCGTCTATCAGGCTGCTCTTAAACCGCCCCTGGAACAGGTGTCCGACTCGACCCTGCCTAGCGTTGAACCAAGCACTATGGCTAACATTGAGCCACTGGATAGCCTGACTGGCGTTGGCATGTGGCGTACGAATGATCAGATGGTAGTGGTTGGAGAGCAAGCAGTACGCGTGCACTTCTACGGCAGAGCGGGTGCTCATTTCTTCAAGTAGTTCAATGAAATGGCAATAGTAACTCTTGCCACAGAAGATCGCTCTCCGCTCAATGCCACGGGCAGTGATGTGATACCATCCGCCTTCAACATCAATCCTCAGAGGCCTTGCCATGCCCCCACTAAATACACGCCGCCCGGTCTTTGTCAAGAATCAAATGTCGCATGTCGAGACGTGACCCCTATTCCGCTTGCCTATTCCGCTATTCCGCTAGAATAGCCTCCTCGCAGGGTCGTGATATTTAGGCAACAGGCCGTTGACGTCTGACCAGGTTGCCTGAGACGGATTGTCTATTACGGTTTCTTTGTGGGGCGGCCCATTTGCTTCAACAGTCTTGCCAACGCTAGACCTTCGTATTTGGTGGCGAGTGCACCAGCCTCCCGCGTCAGAGCCGGAGGGCAGTTGTTGTTACGATAATCCATTACATCAGTTGCGTAATACTTATTAACCAGGGCATACATGCTTTTTTCGGCCTTGATATATTTTTGTATGTTTGGCCGCTTCCTCAAATCAGTCATGATCTCTTTCAGATCTGACCGAAAATAGGGCTGTATTCCAAATTGCTCCATGAAAACGCCTGTTCTGTAAGCACGTTCCGGATCCGCATCTACAAGAGATCTCAAGTGTTCCAGCATCATTTTCGCGTATCTATGCTTTTCGCCGCACAACAGCTTATTGGTGCCTCTACCCTTTTTCAGGTAACAACCGTTCAGCCAGTTTATTCCGTCTAACAGTTCGGGCTCATTAGCCCATTTATGAGCACCAGCGAAAAACCAGAGTTGTGATGTTTTATTCTTTATTTCCTTCATTGTGCAGGCCATGTCCCACCTGTTAAAACAATTCGACCCACATATACCGTAAATGACTGTCTTGCGGGACAACTTCACGCCAAGCCCTCCGGCACCACAGGGCAATACCCCCGCCATCGGTATATCTTTCAAGATTTCAGCAACTGAGAATGCCATCCTTGCTCCACCTGAGAAGCCAGACGAATACATCCGCCGTTCATCCACCGGATGTTTGGCTTGTACATCTTCGATCATTGCCATTACAGCTGTCATGGAACGCGCAAACCCGTTTTTTGATTGTTTGGAAACAGCGAGTATCCAGCCGTTCTTTCTTGCCCCTTTAATGTATCGCTCGGCAGTTTTTGGGCGTCCGCCGCCAGGGCTCATAATGAACAGCACGGGCCACTTTCGTGTCAGATTGAAATTTGGAGGCAAATAGATATAATATGACCATTCAGGGAGCTGGTCACACTTGATCTCCTGACTGATCTTATTCAGGGAAATGCTATAGTCATTTGCCGGCGGCGGCTCGTCTTCATATTTCCGGACGGCGAGCATCTGGATGTATTTTCTATCTGCCCCGGAAAGTTTATAAAGTGCTATCTTTAATTTTTCGCCGGTTGCTTTCTCAAGCACAACAGAGACACTATTATGGTTAACCAGCTTTGCTTGGATAGTTGAACCACCTGAAGATGTCCATGTTCGCATTTCATCTGTATCAGCAAAAAGCGAACCTGCACACACCAACATCAAACACACAAACAGACATTTCATAAAACAACCATACCCAAGGCCCAGCGCATGACGCAACATATTCGTCAAAGCAACAAGTCCAAAACCAATCAAACACTCGCCAATTGGAAGGCTGTACAGAATAAACGGTCCAGTTTTTGAGGCGGGGCAGGGTCAGACCAGTTTCACCTTGTCAGATTTTGAAGGCCCGGACTTGTTCGATTATTGCCGGGACAACATCCGCTTCAGGAATTGTCGCAATCTGATCACCACCAACGTATAGCGCAAACTTGCCCTTGCCGCCGGCAACAGCAATATCGGCTTCGCGGGCCTCGCCGGGACCATTGACAACGCATCCCATGACGGCCACCACCGGCTTGGCTACATCAGGGCTCTCGGCATAGTAGCGGGCAAGCTCATGCTCGACTTCCCGCGCCACCCGCACAACGTCGACCTGGACACGACCACAGGTTGGACAGGATATCACGGAAGCGCCGGGCTCTCTCAATCCCAACGCGCGCAGAAGTTCCAGACCCACAAGCACTTCATTCGCCGATGAATCGGTCAGTGAAACACGTATTGTGTCACCGATCCCTTCGGAGAGAAGGATGCCGATCGCGACACAGGATCGTGCAGTGCCAGCAACCATCGTTCCCGCCTCAGTCACGCCGAGATGCAACGGGTAATCCGTCTTACCCGACAACAACCTGTATGTAGCCAGCGTATCCTGCACGGACGTTGTCTTGGCCGAAATCTTGATTTGGTCATGCCCCAGATCCTCTATCATCTTCACATGGCCCAGTGCGCTTTCCACCAGGGCCTCAGGCGTTGCCGAGCCGTGCTTCTCGAGCAATTCCTTTTCGAGCGAGCCACTGTTGACCCCTACCCTTACAGCAATCTTCCGCTCTTTCGCGGCATTGATGAGCTCGCGAACATTCTCAACGCCGCCGATATTACCTGGGTTGATTCTCAACCCATCGACACCCGCCTCGATAGCCAGGAGCGCCAGCTTATGATCGAAATGAATATCGGCAACAAGCGGCACGGTCACTTCGCCGCGGATTTCAGAAAGAGTCCTGGCTGCCGACTCATCGACCACCGCCAGCCGGACAATGTCGCATCCCAGCGTCGATGCCTCGTTGATCTGACCGACCGTCTTGCCAACATCATGGGTATCGGTCTTGGTCATGGTCTGCACGGAGACAGGCGCATCGCCACCTACGGGCAGCTGTCCGATATGGATCTGCCGGGTCTTACGCCGAGATATGGCCAGCCCTTCGATCATGTGCCCCTCTATTCCGGCTGCAGCACCGGTGCATTCGTGCTCTCCGGCTTCACTGCCTCGACCTGTTCGGGCGCCGGTCGGGCATCTTTGCTGCCAAACAGCAGCTTGATGCGCTCAACCGCCCTGCAGTCCTTGAAGGTCAACAGAATGACCCCGATTATCAGGAGCACTGCAAAGAACTGAACAAGCGCATTAACAATCTTGGGCGGAATCGGTCTGCGCATGATCAGTTCCCACGAGAAGAATACGATATGGCCGCCATCGAGGACGGGGATGGGCAACAGGTTGATTATCGCAAGGTTGATGTTCAGGAGCCCGGTAAACCATAAGGCATACATGAAACTGCTTTTGATCAGGATCCAGTAGGTACCCATAATACCAACAGGCCCGCTCAACTTGCCCGCAACCATGCCCGAAGTTCTAGGTGTCACCAATCCCCTCAGAGCCTTGAATATCATCGATGCGTGGCCCTTCAACTGATACCAGGGGGTAGGATGAATGATGACCTCGCGATCGAACGCAAGCCGATCGATGAAGCTGATCCCCATCAGTCTCCTGCCGATTTCTTCGTCAATGGTGGGCGTGATATTGAATTCAAGAATCTCGCCTCGCCGGTCAATGATAATGGGAATATTATCCCTACTGCTCTTCCAGACGAGGTTCTGGAGCTGGTACCGATGCCGGAGCCTCACGCCATCAAAATGAGTGATTACATCACCCGGCTGAATCCCTATCTTCTCGGCACTCATACCCTCCATGAGCGACCCGACCATTGAGAGGCGCACACCATCCATACTGGCAAAGAAGACCGTTCCCTTCTCAACAGGAAAGACTATCTTCTTAGGCTTGCCTTCAGCCGATTCAGCGACTATGCGCACCTCTTTTTCGAGAAACCCAGCGCTGACGACCTCGCTCCAGTTCCTCACCCGGATCTCATTGATCGTAATGATTTTGTCACCGATCCGCACACCGGCATTGTAAAGGGCAGAATCTTCATCAATATAGCCGACCTCAGACGAAGTATCCGCAGGAGTTGCCGGCCTTCCAAAGACATACACAAAACAGGCGATCAGCACCGCAAAGATAACGTTGCCCGCGCCACCGGCCAAAGAAACGAGAATCTTCTTCCAGGGCGCGACATGAGGAAGGTTGCGTGGCGGCGGGACATCTACAGGGGGTTTGTCCCCACCCTCACTTTCGGAGGTGCCCTGGATGCCGGACATGGCGTTGGGATCAAGCTGTGGAAGCGCCACATAGCCACCAAACGGGATACACCCTATCTTGTAGGTGATTCCACCCGCCTTCTTCTTCCAGAGCGCCGGGCCAAACCCTATCGAAAAAACATCGACCACCATCCCACAAGCGCGGGCAACCAGGAAATGACCCAACTCATGGGCAAATATGGTAACACCGAGCAAGAGGACCAGAATGACAACCCCATATACCGCACCAAGCATTTAGAGAACTCCTATCTGCATTCGCTATTAATCAGCAACTCGCGCAATAACCGTACGCAGCTTCTCTTGCCCAACTATCGGCCTCAATAGCTGAATCAAGCGTCGGCCGCGTTACGAGGTCGTGTTTACTCATAACTTCTTCGAGGACACACCATATCCTGGAAAAGCCCATCTTACCATCAAGAAAGCTCTGAACCGCCACTTCGTTGGCCGCATTCAGAACCGCAGGCATTGTCCCACCTACCTGCGCCGCTTCGCGCGCAAGCCGTAAACAGGAAAAACGTTCTTCGTCAGGTTCATCAAAATGGAGCGCTCCTATCTCTGGCAGATTCAGGCCCGCCAACGCGCCATCAAACCGACCAGGATACGTCAACGCGTATTGGATAGGATATCGCATATCGGGCAGACTCAACTGGGCAATCGTCGAGCCATCAACAAACTCCACAAGTGAATGAACAATGCTTTCGGGATGAATGACCACATCTATCTTCGGAAGCTCTATATCGAACAGCCATCGCGCCTCCATAATCTCAAATCCCTTGTTCATCAACGTCGCGGAATCGACTGTGACCTTACGCCCCATGTCCCAGCGGGGATGATTCAAGACCTGCTCCACGGTAACATTCGCAAGATCGATCTCCTTGTTTGCGGCGAACGGGCCGCCCGACGCAGTAAGGATGATCCTCCGAACAGTCTCAATGGGCTTGCCCTCGAGGCACTGGAACAAAGCGCTGTGCTCACTGTCGACCGGCAGGATTCTGACACCCCGCTCCGCGGCCGCATCCATGACCACCTGCCCTGCCGCCACGAGCACCTCTTTTGTCGCCAGCGCAATGTCGGCACCAGCCTCAATGGCCGCCATCACCGGCTTGAGCCCAGCCATCCCGACAACAGCACAGAAAACGAGATCAGCCTCACCTGCCCCTGCCAGGTCGGCAAGTGCCTTCTCGCCGGACCTCACCGCAATTCCCCCGGCCTTGTCGGCGCAATCCCTGGCGGCAGCATCATCAACGACGACAACACGTTCGACGTTAAATTGTCGTGCCTGCTCCAGCACGCGCTCCGCGTTGCTGCGTACAGCCAGCCCGACTATTTCGTACTTGTCAGGAAACTGCTCTATAACGCGAAGAACATTCTCCCCGATCGAGCCGGAGCTTCCCAGTATCGTTACCTTCTTCATTCGGCAAAGAACCTCAGGTAGAAATAGAAAGCTGGCGCAGCGAACAGCAGACTGTCCAGCACATCCAGCAGGCCGCCGAACCCACCGATCGAGTCGCCTGAATCCTTAACGTTCGCCGCACGCTTTATCAGTGATTCCGCCAGGTCACCCACCATACCCACCAGCGATAGAAACACACCAAGGAAAAGCACATCTTTCAGCGTCATCGTTACTACCCCGAAATTGCCGTCGACTATCTTCCAATATATCAGGCTGCCGGCCACACCAAGGAATAATCCGCCAAACAGTCCTTCCCATGTCTTCTTGGGGGAAAGACGTGGAAACAGCTTGTGGCGTCCCAGAAATTTCCCCACAAAGAACGCTCCGATATCCGACGCCTTGACAACCGTAACCATGTAAAACACCAGGAGAACACCAGTCACACTGACCGGCTTGAGTAACTGCGTGGAGTCCCATTCGAGCAAAAGTTTCGTCGCAAAATTCAGTAAGAACGGAATATAGAGAATGCCCAACAGGGTGCCGGCTACTGTTGAGAGCGGTTTCTTGTTGTGCTTCTGCGGGAACTGGCGGATCAGGATGGCGGCCGTCGCCACAAACAGAATCATGCTTTCCCAATGATAAGCAACGTTTACTCGCTCTACCTCGGGTCCAAGTGAAAAGAACGTAACAGTTATGATCAGGCCGCCCACCCCCGCTCCCACCATGCGGAATGCAGGTACTCCTGCCATGTTGACCATCCGATAGAACTCGAACATCGCAATGGTGGATACAGCAACGAGCACGATCCATATGCAGACGGAAGGCAGAAAAAAGCCTAGCAGGGGAACAGCCGAGCCTAGCAATATGCCACTGACTATTCGTTTCTTAAGCAACTGTGCAATTCTTCCTTTCCTTCACAATCGATCAGCTCTCTTCTTCGGCTCGACGGAGTCTCGCCCTCCAGGGCGGTCATGCGACCCGATAACCAACAACTAACAACCGATAACTGGCGGCCTACTCGTGTCCGCCGAATCTCCGATCCCGGCTCCTATAATCTTCGATTGCCCCAGCAAATTCCTTCTCACCAAAATCGGGCCAGAGCACATCCGTGACATAGAGTTCTGCATACGAGATCTGCCACAGGAGAAAATTGCTGACACGCATCTCGCCGCTGGTCCGGATCAAGAGGTCAGGATCCGGAAGCTCCGGCTCGTAGAGCTGTGCCGCCACAGCATTCTCATCGATCTGTTCGGGCTCAAGCTTGCCCGATTTCACGAGCTCTGCAAGCTGGCGTGCTGCCTGGGCTATTTCCATTCGCCCTCCATAGCTCAATGCCAGGGTAAGGTGTTGCCCGGTGTAGCCTGAGGTCTCATCAATCACCTTGAGCAGTTCCTTACGCACTTGCTTCGGAAGATCTTCTGTACGTCCGATGGTACGCAACCTGATCTTGTTGTCATGAAGCTCTTTCGCTTCCTGCCGGAGGAACCTGACAAGCAGGTTCATGAGGGCTTTGACTTCGGGTTTCGGCCTTATCCAGTTTTCAATACTGATCGCATAGAGGGTAAGATACTTAACGCCAAATTCCCTACAGGCTCGAAGGACTGCCCTGATCGATTCTGCACCGCGCTCATGGCCTTTGATCCGAGCCAGGCCACGTTGCCTTGCCCATCGGCCATTCCCGTCCATGATTATTGCAACATGCCGGGGCACATCACCCTGGACAGCGTCGGTCATAGATTGATCCTCAGAGTGCTCTCTCTCTTGGGCCCGACCGACAGGATCCCCAGCGAGCCACCAAGCAATTCCAGCAGCCTGGCCACGTATTCTTTGGCTTCAGTGGGCAAGTCATCGTAGTTGCTTATCTCACTGGTATCCGTCTGCCAACCCTTCATTTCCTCGTAAACCGGCTTGCACCGCTCAAGCACGCTGATGTTGGCAGGCACTGTCTCGTAGGTCTTGCCGTCGCATTCGTAGGCAGTGCAGATCTTTATAGACTCAAATTCATCTAGGACATCGAGCTTTGTGATCGCCCAGTAGTCCACACCGTTGATCATTGCAGAGTAACGCGCGACAACGGCATCGAACCAGCCACAGCGCCTGGGTCTTCCGGTGGTGGCGCCAAACTCATGGCCGCGGCTCGCAAGCATCTTGCCGGAATCATCCAACAACTCGGTCGGAAACGGCCCTTCTCCGACACGTGTTGTATAGGCTTTCACGACCGCCACTATTCTATCGATCTTGTTAGGTGCTATTCCCGTGCCAGTGCATGCGCCACCGGCAGTGGAGTTCGATGATGTCACGAATGGATAGGTGCCATAATCGATGTCGAGCATTGTGCCCTGCGCACCCTCGAAAAGAATGGATCTGCCATCCTTCATGGCCTGGTTCAGGAGCGTCAGTGTATCTGAAACGAAGGGAGCAATCCGATCAGCAGCAGCCATGTAGTCGGCAACGACAGATTCTTCATCGAGCGGCTCAGACTCAAGCGCGATAAGGACCTTATTCTTTTCCTTAATACGGGATCTGAGCTTCTCCTCGAACCCGTCGGCAACCATGTCGCCGATTCTGAGACCGGTACGAGCTGCCTTTTCGCCATAGGAAGGGCCAATCCCCCTCTTTGTCGTCCCGATCTTCTCGCCTTTAGAGAGTTTCGCTTCGCGCGATTCGTCGAGCGCACGGTGATAAGGGAATACCACATGGGCACGGTCGCTCACGAAGAGCCTGTCATCTACCTTGATCTTGCGCTCCTTGAGTTCGTCTATCTCCTGGAGTAAAGCGGCTGGATCGATCACAACGCCATTGCCGAGGACACATATCTTGCCATCTCTCAGTATTCCTGACGGCACGAGATGCAACACGTATTTTTCTTCGCCGACCTTAACTGTATGCCCTGCATTGTTGCCGCCTTGGTAACGGACGACAACATCCGCTTCAGCGGTCAACACATCAATGATCTTACCCTTGCCCTCATCGCCCCACTGGGCTCCAACCAACACAGTATTCGGCATGATCTTCCTCTCTTCGTGTTTCCGAATCAGTTTCCTGTATAATTATCCGACCAAAACACTCATCAGACCCCGGCTGCAACCAGTTCGCACAGGCTGTCGGCCACATAATCCTGCATCTCATCTGTCAACTCAGGATAGATCGGCAGAGCCAACGTTTCAGCTGCAGCTTTCTCGCTTTCCGGGAATTCGCCTTTTTGATATCCGAGCGTCTCAAAGCACTCCTGCATATGGAGTGGCAACGGATAGTATATCTCGCAACCAACGTTACGAGATAGCAGCCCCTCGCGCATTGCATCACGTTGCGGCACACGCACGATGTACTGGTTATAAATATGATAGTTACGCACACCCGCATCTTCATAGGCGGCTTGTGGCGCGACAATCGGCGAACCCGCAAAAGCCTCGTTGTATCGCCTGGCATTCTTACGCCTGGCCTCGTGCCATGTCTCAAGATGCTGCAACTTGACATCGAGTACTGCTGCCTGGATAGCATCCAGCCTGAAATTCCCGCCAACCAGACCGTGATAGTACTTCGGGCTGGAGCCATGATTACGCAGCATCTTAATTTTCTCTTCGAGGGCAGGATCATTAGTTGTCACCATGCCGCCATCGCCGAATCCGCCAAGATTCTTTGACGGGAAGAAGCTGAAGCATCCGACGTCCCCCATTGCACCCGCCTTGCGTGCCGACCCCTCATGCGGATACTCAGAGCCTATCGCCTGGGCAGCGTCTTCTACAACCTTCAGCCCATGCTCAGATGCGAGATCCAGCAGCGGCGCCATGTCCGCACATTGCCCGTAAAGGTGTACCGGCAACAGGACCTTGGGTCTGGATTCCTTGAACCGCGCTGGCCAATTTTCGAGGAGGGCACGGACCGATCCGGGATCGATGTTATATGACACCGGATCAATATCAGCGAATACCGGCGTGGCGCCCAGGCGTACTATGGAACCCACCGTAGCGAAGAACGTGTAAGGAGTCGTAATGACCGCATCACCGGGCCCCACGTCCATGGCCATCAATGCAATCAACAGAGCATCGCTACCGGATGTGACCCCAATTGCGCCACTCGTGCCGCAATAGGCGGCAATTTTCTCTTCGAGGGCGCTGACCTTGCCACCTAGAATAAAGTACTGCGCATCGCAAACCTCATCGATCGCTGCACGGATATCGTCTCTGATTGGCGCATACTGCGCTTTAAGATCAAGCAACGGCACTTTCATAATTCTCCGACAATTGTCCGAGAGCAAGAGCATAACGAGCGCTGCACACGCGGCTCGCAGGGACGCTCGCCCTCCATTAGTGTATTCATTGATTCCAGAACACAACTTAGCCAATGTAATCCAGAAGATCGGCTATCACGTTGCTCCGGGTCCAAAATTCAGCTTTTACCCTATTCTTCGAGTTCTTCAAATGCCGTCTTTCTCTCGACACAACTCGGACAAGTACCACACGGGGAAGTATCGCCACGATAGCAGGTCCAAGTACGAGAGTAATCAATACCTAGTTCCAACCCTTTTTTCAAGACATCAACCTTCCTCATGGCAATAAAGGGGGCTTTGACCATGACCGGCAGATCGCGATTCAAAGCAAGAACCGCATTAATCGCCGAAAGGAAATCGTTTGTGCAATCCCAGTAGCCATACTCATCCTGAGCCTGGGCACCGTAGAACAGGTCTGGAATACCCCTGGATTCGGCATAAGACGCTGCTAGTGAAAGGAATAGCATATTGCGGTTCGGCACGTAGGTCGGCGGTTGGCTTCGGTCGGATTCAGCAATCTGATCAAGATCCGGCACCTCGCCACCTTCCCGGGTCAGCACAGACGCAGATCCTATGATAGCTGCCATAAAGGAGATATCGATCACCTCATGCGTTTCAGCACCGGCGAGCTTTGCTTGCTCACAAGCCATATCGAGCTCTTTCACATGTTTCTGGCCATAGAGAAACGACAGGGCATGAACAGGCGATACACCCAGTTCCTTTTTCACAAAGTGAAGCAGTGTCGTGGAATCCACGCCACCGGATAGCAAAACCACAGCTCCAGATGTCTTATTCATGGTCTTCTCGCTTTCGCCCAATCAATTAGTCATGCTCCGCATACGGATCCGGCTCGACAGGTACTTCAAGAGTTCGATGTTCAATTCCTCAGCGAATCCTCATGATCTTATGAAGCTGCGCCTGCAAGCGGGCGGGCAAGCCATCCTCAACGATCCAGCGGCCAAGCTCCGCTCCTTCGAGTTCTCCGAAGAGCGGGCTGAACAGAACGGCATTACACTTTGATGCCAGGTCCTCATCCCGGACCAGGCCTGCAGCCCATTTGTAATCGTCATGATCAGAGATCACGAATTTCACTTCATCTTGCGATCTGAGCCGACCAATATTGGTCATATCCATGGCATCAGCCACTCCGCTGCCCGGGCACTTGATATCCATCACGGCAATAACGCCCTCAGGTATAACGCTTATGTCCATGCTTCCATTGGTCTCAACGAGCACTGGTCTGGCCGTCCTGTCGCGTAATTCCTCGGCCAATGTCCTGAATCCCGCCTGCATGAGGGGTTCGCCGCCGGTAATCTCAATGATCTGTGCATTGCCGGCAACGGCAATTTCAATGAGCTCATCTATCTGCATCGGCTTGCCACCTTCATAGGCATAAGTTGTGTCACAATAGCTGCACCGCAGATTGCAGCCAGCCAGCCGAATAAAGAAACAACTTAACCCCGCATGGGTGGACTCGCCCTGTATAGATGTAAACGTCTCGCAGATTTCGAGTACAGAGTTTTGAGTGTCGCGTGCCATTTCCTACAGCCTACAGTCTTCAGACTACAGGCTTTTCTTCCCAATAACTCATTCCGCTTCCGGGCGTTTCATAGACGGTCACTTTGTGAATTGCACAGGTATCGCAGTTCACCGCACCGGACAGGCGCTCATAAAGAAAGCGCGCAATGTTTTCCGATGTCGGATTATTACTGCCGAACGCAGGCAGCTTGTTCAGATCCTTGTGGTCGATCTCAGAAAGCGCAGATTTCACAGCATCCTTCACCTCACGAAAATCCATGAGGATCCCGATGTCGTTCAGGTTCTCGCCGCGAATAAAGATCTCAACATCCCAGTTGTGACCATGCAGATCGGCGCAGTCTCCTTCATGTCCGACAAGCCTGTGGGCTGCCGAGAAATGAGTCTTTACAGAAAGCTCAAACATACCTCATCCGATCTCCAATCCTGAATCCCAGCTCCAAAACGTGTCCTTCGTAGCCACGAGTGCGAAGTGCCCCGGATTCGAAATGGTTACACGATCTCGTAGCACCCCTTGACATCGCCGTCAGATCTCTGACTAAGGTAGCCGGAAATTGCCGCGTCATACTCTGCGGTATGCGTAAACGCCTTGACCGCGAGCTTGAACCGTGTTTCGAGAGACAGGTTCCCGCCTGTGCGCTCGAGTTCCTCTACTATCGAGCCATAATCCGATGGATCGGTGACCGATGCAACACGCAGGTAGTTCTTGGCCGAAGCGCGCACCATACATGGGCCGCCTATGTCGATGTTGGCTCGGGCCATTTCGATCGTGGCGCCCGGCTTGGCGATCGTCTCTTTGAATGGATAAAGGTTCGCAACAACCATATCGATATTTACACCGCTTACGCGCTTGATGTCATCCACATGTGCCTGGTTATAGGTCTCGCTCAAGAGCCCGAGATAGATCTTGAAATCGAGTGTCTTGACCAGGCCGCCCTGCATTTCCGGCTGGCCGGTGTACTCGGAAACGGTCATAAGATTCTTCTCAGCTTGATCACCAAGGATCTCGGCTATTTTCTTGTGTGTGCCGCCCGTTGAATAGATCATGACTTCCGGATTTGCCTTTACCAATGCCGGCACAAGCTGTTCAAGCCCCGTCTTATCAGAGACACTCGCCAACACATGCTGAACCTTCACCGGGCCGTCGATCTTTTCTACCAAGTTACCTGCCATTTCCGCTCTCCTCGCTTGTGTTTTGCGGCCATTACTGCCAGAAACAGGAAGTTAATCTACTCGGCAGTCCACTCCAAGTCAACGCGTAAAGATCAGCTTGGCAACCCTATTATTATTGTCCGCCCGCATTACCTGCTATAGACTGTCCCGCCAATTGATCAGACCGAAAGGAACCAGGCAACAATGAGTAAAGAAGAAGCTCTTTCCGGAGACGAACGTGCACTTCTCTTCAACCCCGACAGGGACAGTGCGGGCAATGAGATTACCTACAAAGGTCGACAATGCACCTTCCGCATCGAAGATAGCAGCGCGTCTGTTGAAGTAGTTGCTGGTGAACCGATCGAGATAGTTATGGGCGGCGTCCTCTTCAGCATCCCTGCCGAAGCCGGAACTCACCGCATTGAACTCAGACCACGCGCATGCATCTTCGATCTTGATGGCGTTGTGGCCGACAGCGCACCATGCCACTATCGGGCATGGAAGGCCATCGCCGACAAGCTCGGCATAGAATTCGACGAGGAGAAGAACCACCTGCTCCGCGGTGTCTCACGGAGACGTTCTCTCGAGATCATGGCCGATGGACAGGTTGAGCTGTCCGAAGAAGACATAGAGAAATGCATGACCGAGAAGAACGAGATCTATAAAGGCATGATCGCCACTGCCGGAATGTCGCTGCTACTCCCCGGCGCTAGAGAATTCCTAAAGAAGCTGAGGCGGGCAGGCTTGAAGATTGCGCTCGCTTCCGCCAGCAGGAATGCAAAGACCATACTTCGGAATATCGGAATGATAGACGGCTATTTCGATGCCATTGCCGACGGCACTGACACCTCGATTGCAAAGCCTGACCCAGCCGTCTTCCTGATGGCTGCGAAGCGGGTAAATGCCGCTCCTTCTGACTGCCTGGTCTTCGAGGATGCGCCGGCCGGTGTTGATGCGGCCATTGCAGGAAAGATGGGTTCTGTCGGCGTAGGCCCTGCAGGAGTCGATCATGCAGATATCAGGGAAGACTCGCTCGAGAAGGCAGACGTTTACGATGTCTTTGAATTCTTCGGCCGTAAAGGTTGATCCTGCGAGAGATGGCCGCATAGACACAAGGTCGGGGTTGTCATAGTTGGGGATCACCAAGACTATTGAGTCAGGATGTCATCCGCCGGGCTTTATACGAACAATACCATCATCGTGGCTTGGCTCGGCGTTCTCACCTGCAGGGATTACGAGGAAATCTGCTTCATCCCAGTCACCTTCAAGCAATTTTATGAGCAGGTTCGTACTGCCCTTTATCTCCTCGTAGGCCCAGCTTTTCTCGGCAGCCAGCTTCGGCACAACATGCCTGTAGCTCTCACTGTCCCCTACTCCCGTATCAATGAAGGCCATCTTTGTGTAATTCTCGAGGCCGCCGCCCATGGTTTCCATGATGAATTTTGCATTCTCTTCCCCGTATTGCCGCACATATTCATCGTAGGTGCTGATCCCCATCCTTGAAACAGTACTTTCGGGGTTTTCCATACAGGATTCTTCTCGTTCGAGCCAACCACTAGACTGAAAGTAGGTGCCGGGATTCTGATCGAAGTAGTTCCGGTATTTCTCCTTCGACCCCATCAGCAGCGTGATACAGTCGTGTGCACGCGGCAGCACAATGGGAATATCAGCTCGCAATCCCATGGTTCCGTTATTGCAAAGCCCGTATGCCAGCAGGATTGCGTCGTACTGACCAGATGGAACCTTATCGATCTCAACCTGCAATCGTGCAGACATCTTCTCGGCGCCAATATCGTGCAGGCTCTTTTCGCACAACTGGATATCCACGATGTTCCTGCACTGTGCTGCACAGTAATAGCATTCACGATAAAGCACTGCACATGCTATAAGCATGAATCTCTTCTGTTCCGTCATTCTTCCCCGCTGTTACTGGATTTCCTGCTCAGGCAACTATATCTGCAGGCCCGGCCGAACGCAACAAATGATGGATCTACCGGCATGATCTGTCCTTGTCCTCGCAGGACGGAAGCGTATAATTCGAGTATATGGCAAAGAAATTCATAAGCCGGCTCTGGATCCCCTGCCTTGTCTCCGACATAGCCGCCATTGCGGCAGCATATTACACCACGCTGCTAATACGCTTCCACAGCCACTTCGGCGACAGAGTTTATGATTCAATAAACGCAATTCTGAACGTCAAATCGCAATTTGCCGCCAATTGCGATTTTGAACAGTTCTATCTGGTCAGTGCACTTCGCATTATCTTCTTCCTCTCCATGAGCATATGCTTCCTCTATAGCTTCTTCGGCCTCTATGTCGGTCGACGTTTCATCCAGAAGCATTTCGAGGCATGGAACATCGTCAAAGTAAATATCTACGCACTATTTATCTACTATGGGTACTGGTATCTGACGCGGAACCATTTCCATCCGCGCAGCTTGTTCGGAACAATGCTCTTCTTGAACATCGTTTACTGCCTGGCGTTACGTCACTTCGTCCACAAAGCCCTTCATCTCCTGAGGACCAGATTCAGCCTTGAGCGCTGTTCGACAATCCTGATCGGCACGCATGACAAGGAAGCATCGTTGATTGAGGATCTCATTTCGATGGTAAGGCCGCATGGACTCCTCATCGTTGACAGGGTGGAGGTAAAAGCGGGTGAACCCATAGAGGACCTGCTCCGAAGGCTGGCAACCTGCATGAAGCAACAGGATGCCTCCATGGTGATCTGCGCCGATAAACAACTTTCTGTTTCCCAGCTCATGCAAATCCTGAAGTTCTGTGACGAGAATCAGGTCGCAACCAAGATCCTGTCAAATAAAATTGATGTCCTGACCAAACATGCCCGGATCCCGACCGACATGATACGCGGCATCCCGCTTGTCCACTTCTCTGCATCATCGAATTCCCGGCTGTATCTGTTATTCAAGCGGGCATGGTCGACAATGCTGGCTGCGCTGCTGCTGATAATCGCTGCCCCGTTCCTGCTTCTGATCGCGCTGCTGATTCGCATCACCAGCCATGGTTCGGTTCTATTTATCCAAGAGCGGATCGGCATCAACCGCCAGCCGTTCAAGATGCTGAAATTCCGAACCATGCATCACCGTGCAGATGAAACACAGGCGCAGGTGGAAGAGTTCAATGAATCAGGGACGGGGCTCTTCAAGATCCGCAAGGATCCTCGTGTAACGCCTATAGGCAGGTTCTTGCGTCGATTCAGCCTTGATGAGCTGCCACAGCTGATCAACGTCATCAAGGGCGAGATGACAATCGTTGGCCCCCGCCCCTTGCCACGACGAGATTACGAGAATTACTATGAGGACTGGCATTACACGAGGCATGGCGGGCTACCAGGCCTGACCTGTCTCTGGCAAGTTTCAGGCCGCAGCGACATTGATTTTCACAATATGTGCATCCTTGACGTCTACTACCTACGCAACCAGACGATCATGCTGGACATCAAGATGATGCTCCGCACCGTTCTGGTCGTTCTCTTCGCAAAGGGCGCTTACTAGAAGAATGGTTCATGCCTAATGGTCAATGGGAAGAGAGCAGAGGCGGGGTCGCTCCCACAGCAACCGCTGAAGGTTCTGTTCATATACACGCTGATCGACACACATACGCGCGATCATCCTCTCTTTTCTTTTCAGGACATGCACATCGGCATATCGTATGTCGCGGCACATCTAAAGAAACAAGGACGCGACGTCCGGCTTCTGACACTTCCTTCTTTCGATAAGAAGGAAGGGCGCCGCCACCTCGCAAGAGAGCTGCAAGACTTTGCGCCCGCCGTTCTCGCGTTCACCGCCGTCTCGACCCAGTATCCCTTCGTCAGGATGCTGGCCGCTCATGCCCGTGCAACATGCCCCGAGCTCTTTCAGGTAATCGGCGGCACCCATGCCTCACTCTGTCCCGAGCAAGTCATCGAGGGCCCGTTCGACGCGTTGTGCATCGGCGAAGGCGAGCAGCCCCTCGCAGAACTGGCCAACCAGCTACATCATGGCGAGAACCCACGAAACATCAGAAATATGTGGTTCAAGAACAAGTCGGGCGAAATAGAAAGGAATCCAACAAGGAAGTTTCTTGATGAACTCGATGCACTCACCCCACCCCTGCGCGCCATGTGGCACCCATGGATACGTGATCCTGATTGCTCTAGCCATGTCGTCTTGCTCAGCAGGGGATGCCCATATGGTTGTGCCTACTGTTGCAACCACGCACTTCGGACACTGGCAAGTGGACAATATGTCCGCTACCGCGATCCCGGAAAGATCGTAAAGGAGATACAGCAGTTAAAGGAACAGTTCCCTGCCTGCAGCGAAATATATCTCCAGGCAGAAACCATTCTCCTGGACAAAGCCTGGCTCTTCAAGCTGTGTGACAAGTTGAAGATGCTGAACGAGGCCTCGCGCACCCCTTTGCATTTTGCCTGCAATCTACGCGTCTGCCGTCAAAGCCAGGACCCCGAAATTTTCGCAAGGTTGGTAGAAGCTGGAGTGTTGACAATAGAAATCGGCCTCGAATCAGGAAGCGAGTCATTGCGCAAGAGAGTCCTCAAGCGCGACTACTCCAACAGTGACTTCGTTGAGACGGTATCACTTGCAAGGAATCAGGGCATGCAAGTGAATGTGTATAACATGATCGGCCTGCCCGAGGAGACGATAGCTGATCACGCTGAGACCATAAAGATCAACCAGCAAGTGAGCCCTGATCGCTCTCTCACGTCCATCTTCTACCCATACCCCGGCACCAAACTGCATGAATACTGCCAATCGCAGCAGTTGCTACCGGCAAACATGGCGGAAGACATGTATGAAAGAAGGGAAGCTTCACTTGACCTGCCCTCATTCAGCAAACGACAGATCCAACATGCCTACCGCATGTTCGACTGGCACATCTACAAGGGCACGAGATCGCTGGGATTCCGGTTACGGAAGACATTAAGAAACTACATCTCTTCCAGCCCAATGGCGAGTCGAGCTTTTCTCTGGGCTCTCCCCTACTGGCTAAAGATGCGCAACAATTAGATCCAGCTACTTCTTCTTTATCGCCGGGTACAGCACAGAAATTAACTCCTTGAGACGTTCAACATCCTCGCCGCCGCCTGGCTCACGCCGCGTTGAAACAGCTATGTATGCCCAACGATGCGAGACGTTATGGACTATCCTGTCAACTGCCATCAGGCGCAGCCGCTCGAAATGCGACGACGTGGCCTTGTCTTTACCGACAAACCAATAGGCATAAGACGATAGGCGCACCTGCCCCGGCGCTGAGCCATGCCGCAAATTGAGCAACGCGACGTCAATTGCCCCACCATCTGCAAGTGGCACAGAAACAGAGCTGGATTCCTCAATAGCATAGCCCTGGGCAGGCAGACAACGCTGCGCCCTGTGTATACTGCGCTGCTCCTTGCCGCTCAGAACAACCGACACAAAGATCACGTTCCCCTTATCATCAACATACTGCTTCTTGGCAATCAAAGTATCAGAAGGCAGTATCCGTTTCTCGGCCACTGATCGGTCATCCAGCGGACCTCCGCAAGACAAACAGAAGGCCTTGCCTTCCAGCGCGTCCACTGTGAATTCTGCCATGCATTCTTCGCGCTGACAGAACCGCACATCAATCCCCCTGTATTGGCCGACCATCTCGGGCAATACCGTGCTTACGCCTGCTTCCCCGACAGCAGTACTACGAGTAGTGCAGAGAAGCACCACGCCCGTCACAGCCATCAGCACTATGACGAGCAGGCAATGCTTTGTGCATGCTTTTTCCATCGCTCAAATTTCTCCCTGTAGTTGATCTTCAATAAATGCCCCACCCAGAACATAAGACATACAGCAACTGCGAAAACAATTAAACCCGAACAATAATGGCTGAACCCGAACGCCCATCGTTTCCCTACCAGCAGGCCAAGCGATGCCACGACGAGTATCCTGACAACGTTGCCAGCTATGGCCAATGGCACAGAAGAAACAAAAAGAACCCATTTCTTCACTTGGGTCTTCTGTGTGAACCAGGCATAGGGCGCCGCCAATGCCATTAGCGCCAACAGAGATTTCAGACCACTGCATGGAGCAGCAACATCGAGCTTGAAGCTCTCTTTGGTCAACACCTCAATGATCGTACCCGTCCTCACAACAGTGACACCCAACCCATTCAGAATCTGTGCAGACGTAGCCGTAGCAAACATCCTGAGCTTGAATGTAACGGGATCGAGAAATGTGAGCGGTATACAAAAGATAAGATAAGCGCAGGGGAACAGCAACATCACTCCGACGCGCCTACCACAGAGATAATAAGGAATAGACCACATCAGGCAGATCATCGAGAACAACGAAACGCGCGTAAGCTGGGCACGCACCCCGCCCCAATGCAGTAACAATGACCCGATCACGAACAGCAACCCCATCAGGCTGGGCGCACCACAGGCTGAACGCAGCTCATCGCGCTGCCGCCAGATAATCACTCCACTAACAATAGGGATAAGCCAGCAATGCGCGGAGTAGCCATCGGCCCAGAGCCACCGCTTGACCATCCACAGGATCGCCGAGCGACTATTGATGGCCACTTCCTGCGCATTGCCCTGGAACCCGAAAAGGAGCAGGAACATGGCGATTATCAGGCCAACGAGAACTGTTGTCTTCCTAGAATTCATGTAATATGCTTCTTGTACCGAAAATACAGATTCAAGAGCGTAATTCGAAACTCCTCAAGCTGACCCGATCCTATTGACTGCCAAAATGCCTGCGCCCGCGATAATGGTGCCGCTCATACTGCAAGTTGCACCTTCGCATTGAACTCCGCACTATGCTTGCGTCTCTTCTTGCTCATCTATGTCTCTTTCTTTTTGAACAGAGACCACCGACTTTCTGAGATTGCGTGAACTAAATGTGATAGTGCAATTCCTGCGATACAAACAAGCAACCAGTCAAATGGAAGTCTGAACCTAATTCTTGTGAAAAACACAGCTGCGAAAGCGCCATTCATGACATAGGCACAAAATGCGAACAGTTCAAACCGTGACAAGGGTATTCGCTTTATTAGCACTAATCTTATGATGGAAAACAGCAATAGCCCCCCGTAGGTAATTAACATGGCAATATCGCGCATCTGACTACCTTCGGATGCCACGAATAGTTTGTTGCGATAGTTGAAATAGTTAAGAAATTTTAGACAATATAGTTTCATGGAGTGGAGGGGGTTCGCTCGCATGTATTGAATGGCACTGGAGCGATAATGCCGATCTTTTTGAATTTCATTTAAGTCTGAGCTGTATTCACTAAGGTCAACATTTACGCCAGCGTTAGGCGTGGTGTTTTCTGAGTTACCAAGCAACAGATTTATACCGCTATTGGTTGATACAAAGAAACAGCTATCAAATTGCCTGTAGTTTCTGGCAAACCACACACTCAACAAAAGTAGAGAACATATTCCTGTTAATACAATCATATTAACGTTATGTCGTTTGATGGGAAACAGGGATGACAGCATCAGGCAACCCCAGAAGAATATCATTGAGGGAATTGTCAGCATGAGCAAGCTTCCGATCAAACCACATAGCACAGCCCGCATAACTGTTAACGGTTTTCCGAAAATAATACTCGTAGAGCAAAGCAGTAAAAGAGATCCGAGCGTTTGTGGATAAAGTGTGCCGGCTGTATAGAACATTACAGGATAGAGCATACCTGCCATAATTGCACAAATTCCCCCTAGTGATCCCGCTATGCGGCGAGCAAGTATAAAGACACATCCCAGGCAGCCGGTAAAACAAATCATATTCAGGATTCTTGCAGCCAGGATCCCACCTCCGCTCAATCCTGTAGCCACCAACAGGGTGAATCCAGGTGCACGGTATGCTGTTGGGTTGTTGCCATCTAATGTATACCCATGACCAACTGTCAGATGTTCGGCGATGGTTATATAATCTTTTTCATCAGGATACCTGACACGATCACCAAGGTGTACGGCATAGAAGATACAAAGCACAAAATAGACTGTAAGCATAATTGCTGCAATCCACCACTCGCGAGCTGACACAAATTTCAGAAACGTTTTCACCGTCACCCCATAAGGAATTGATAAGAACTTTATAAATGATCGGGTTACAGATTAAGCTTTCCTTAACAGTGTCTAAGCCAGAAAGGAGAGTTCGGGGATCTGCAACACCGACAGGAGAAAAGTGTACGACATTGAGGCAGCTTTGCGAATATATTCCTGCATATCTGACTCCGCAATTAGCGAGAAAGCATAGAATGCAAGCGCAACGCCACACATAGAGAGAAGCAGCTCGGAGCGCCATCCCTGCCCAATACAGGATTCATAGTGGTGAATGAACTCTTTGCGGACGGCCCGGCGAGCCATCGCGACTAGGCTCTACGAGCGGCGAGGAAATCGTCGTAGCTATGGATGGGCTGCTTCGTGAGCATTCGCTTAAAGAGGTCCTCATAGAAGTCAGTGATCCATTCCCAATTGTAGTACTTCTCAATGCGGGATCGAGCTTTGCTGCGACAGGATTCAATAACATCCGGTGAATCAACGAGTTCCTGCAGCTTTTCGACAAGCGAAGTCTGCATGCAGCTCCTGTCGAATGTCACTCCGCAATCGCCCACCACCTCCATATTCACCGCACTGTCACGCACCAGCACGCAGTTCCCCATTCCAAGCTGATCGAGCAATGCAGGCCTGGTTCCATCGACGCCGGAAGGTTGAACGTAGAGATAGGCATGTGAGCTGAGTTGCACATATTCCTCGCCAAAAACATACCCGGTGAAAACAACCCGATCGCCTGCCATTGCATGGATCCGATCCTTGTAAGCGTCAACATAGGGAGCATCGCCCACAATCACGAGTTTCATGTTGGTCTTCACCCGCCCAAAGGCTTCGATCAGAAGATCTGCCGCATTCTCTGGAACAAGCCGACCAACAAAGAGAATGTAGTCACGCTCTTTCAGGCCCCTTTTGGTCAGAGCACCAATTCGCTCATCCGACTGGATATTCGCACCATACGGCGCAAACACCGTCTGGACGCCGTAAACTTCACTGTATCGATCCTGGACCCTGTGTGCGTCAGAGATGAGCACGTTCGCAGTCTTTGAAGAAAGGCGCTCGCACCAGCGCAAGTATGACTTGGCAAATCCGGTCCATTTCTCGCGCGCCCAATCTTCGCCATCGACATTGAGCAATGTCCGCGTGCCGACAAGTCGCGGCAGACAGGCAAGCGGCGCATTGCCGACAATGCTGTAATAGGCAATATCGTACCGCTGAAACAAAGCATGTATTGTCGACAGGAAGGTGTGACTTATTGTTTCCAGGTGCTTTGAATGAATGCAGGGAAGTCGCACAATACAAACGCCTTTGTACTCACGAGCGGCATATTTCGTGAAGTGCGAGCGACTGTAGACGGTGACACTGTGGCCACGGCGCACCAGACGCGTCGCCAATTGCTCATAGAATGTCTCGAATCCACTGTAACAGGCCGGTATACCACGTGAGCCAAGAAACGCTATCTTCATTTCATGGCCTTTCCGCACTCCACATTGTGCGATTTGCCGACCCATGTCCCAAGACAGACTGACAGGAAACTCAGATCGCTGAACCGAAATGCCAGTTTGATCGCTTTGCACATTGCGACCAGTGGCCCAGCAACCCCGTTGCGAGCTACAGTTGAATAGAGGCGCCTGGCTCTGCAATACCGACCAAAACGCTCAAGTGCTTCTCCTCGGTCGTCATTACATCTGTCGGATTGGCCATGCTTACAGACTGTATCTACAATACAGCACTCATTGACGGTAGATCTGATCCTATCGAGAAATGCAAAATCGCTGTAATCCAATGGGAAGCGTTCATCATATCCTCCGACCATGCGAAATGTTGCGATATCGATCAACATTCCACTATTGAAGACAGCCATACCTTCAAGATTCCTCAATCCCGGCCTCAGATTCTGGATCAGGGAACCTCTGCCAAAACGAAAACGACAGGGCGAGACAGTTTCATCTCTGACGCGCAGAATAGGAGCGAACAGATGCACCGAGGGATTCTGTGCGACTGCAGATGCGTACCGATCAAGAGCATCGGCCGCAAAGCTCGTGTCTTGATCGCTCAGAAAAATCCTCGTCTTCCCCATCTCCCTCGCAGCCTGGCATGCCCTGTTGTACGCAACAGAAACGCCGGGATTCAATGGATCACTCACATACTGCATTCTCCAGCCACCTTCGGATCGCGGAGCAGATTCTGGATCAGGCGAATTATCAAAGGCAAAGAGATCGGCTTCACGGCCTGCAATACCCACGGAAAGCGAGCTATAGGCCTGAGTCTCTGAAAGAGCTGCTCGGTACAGCACAACAACAAACAGAGTCTCTTCCAAAAAACTATGGAGAAGCTCAGAATGCATGTTTCACCCTCACCGCAACCCCGTGCAGGCAAGACAGGGCACCCCAAAACCACCCGTAATTTTGAAAGGCAATCCGGCTCATCTCCATAATATGCACCTTCTGCGATTGCCCCCCATCCATCATGCTGCCACGCAACAATGTCGAATGCGCAAATACTGCGCCTATCTTGTACAACCTCTGATTGAAATCGAAGTCTGCATAAATAGGATAACGACAGTCGAATGGTGGTTCAGGATGAATCGCTTTGCGCACCATCAGACCCTGATGGTGCAATGTATTGGCAAATCGCAGTTTTGCACCAACACTCGACCTGAAGACCCCCCTCTTCTCAAGCGCCACGTCACCGTAAAGGACGTCCCGCCCCGCATAGTCATCGGGCTCCTGCGGAAGCGAAATGATCCTGTCTCCGGCACCAAGAAACAACACGTATGAGTCTGGATTTGCCAAGAGCCACCCCTTATTCATCGCATCGAACACTCCGGTATCAGGCTCGCTGACCCAATGATCCACATGTTCGCTGGTCTTAACAATCTCGAGAGTGCCGTCAGACGATGCCCCGTCAACCACGATTAGTTGAGGCCTAACACTGCCAAGAGAAGCTACACTGTCGATTGTGCTTCGAATATGATCCTTATCGTTCTTCACAGCAACGATGATCGATATGGGGGGCAACTTACTCATACTGCGGCCTTCATTAATGTTCAATTCTCAGCCTGTCGAGAAATACCAAGACGCCCTGATACATCAAGGTTGAAAGTGAACACCCACCGCAACTCCGGCTTGGACCTGCCTGCATCACTACAATCCAGGAAGACATTAAGTCGGATCGTAGCCATGTCGTTCTGTG
>JAUXFM010000170.1 GCA_030622955.1 Lentisphaerales bacterium | reverse complement strand
CGGACGCGGCGGGAGGGGTCTGACACACGATCATGATTCTACTTCGGCCTTGGCTTCTCGGAACCCGAGATCCAGGTCGGCGAGAATATCGTTGATGTTCTCTATCCCGACCGCGAGCCGGACCAGCCCTGGTGTGACCCCTGCGGTGAGTTGTTCCTCGGGGCTCAACTGGGAGGGGGTTGTGGAGGCTGGGTGGATCACGAGGCTGCGGACGTCACCGATATTCGCCACATGACTGTGTAGTTCGAGGGACTCGACGAACTTGCGCCCAGCTTCCACCCCGCCGACGATCTCGAACGCGAGAACGGCACCTGTCCCGTTGGGCGCATACTTCTGGCCCTGTTCGAACCAGTCGCTTGACGGCAGACCGGCATAGTTCACGCTGAGGACTTCATCCCGAGTCTCCAACCACTCAGCCACGGTTTGGGCGTTGCTCACATGTCGTTCTATCCGCAGCGACAGCGTCTCCAGACCCTGCGCGATCAACCAGGCGTTGAACGGGGAAACAGCGGCGCCCAGGTCGCGCAGAAGCTGCACCCTTGCTTTCATCACGAACGAGACATTGGCGCCGAAAGCCGAATCGGCACCAAGATCGCGGCCGTAGACAATCCCGTTGTAGGAGGGATCTGGTTCGTTGAATCCGGGGTACTTGTCCGGGTATTTCGTGTAGTCGAAGGTGCCACCATCAACGATTACCCCCGCGATTGCGCTGCCGTGGCCGCCGAGGTACTTCGTGGCTGAATGTATGACCACGTCAGCCCCCCACTTCAACGGTCGAATCAGGTAGGGCGTGGCCACGGTGTTGTCCACGATCAGTGGCACACCAACTTCGTGCGCCACGGTCGCGATACCTTCGATGTCCAAGACGTCGTTCTTTGGGTTCGAGATCGTTTCACCGAAGAACGCCTTGGTGTTCGGCTGCGTCGCCTGCCGCCACGACTCCGGATCGTCGGGGTTCTCGACGAAGGAGACCTCGATGCCCAGTTTCGGCAGCGTGTAGTGGAACAGGTTGTAGGTCCCACCGTAGAGGCTCGGACTGGACACGATGTGGTCGCCGGCCTGCGCCACGTTCAGGATGGACAGGGTCTCGGCCGCTTGGCCGCTCGCGACCAGCAGGGCGCCAACTCCGCCTTCCAGGGCCGCGACGCGTTCCTCGACGGCCGCCTGGGTTGGGTTCATGATGCGCGTGTAGATGTTGCCGAGTTCTGAGAGTGCGAACAGGTTTGCGGCTGGCTTCGTGGTGGCTGGCCGGGCTGGAGTATCCTGTTGAAGTTATTGCCCTGCGGTTTTGGTTGTTGTGGCACGCGAAGATGTTGCCGCAGTGGCGCGAGGGATCCGTCTGTTGATATGATCTGCATAACCTGGTTTCCTCCGTATGTAAGGGCTTGCTGAAGAGATGCTGTTGCCTCGCTTTTCTGTTTCAGCGCAGATGCCTGCATTTTCGCCAGGTCCAGCCATGCTTTCCAGTCCTTGGGTTGTAATTTGAGGTATTTCTTCAGCGCAAGACTGGCGCCTGTTATGTTCTGTGCTTTGATGTAGAGCTGTGTGATCTCGATCAATGCTTTAGGGTCGGTATTGGCGGGCATGCGGCTGATACAAAGGTCAAGAGCCTGGCTCATTTCTTCTTTTCTGCGTGCTTTATCAAACAGCATGACCAACTTGTAGCAGGCGGATGCAGGGAGCTTCGGGTCTTTCATGATGCTTGCTGTGAGCCCCAGGAACTGCGGCATTTGCTGGATCCTGAGATAAAGAGTTGCGAGATCGAAAGCATCTTGAAGCTGTAAGGTTTTGTTCTTCATTTTCCTTTCGAACCCCTTTATCTGCCTCCGCACCATCTCGATGTTTTTTATGTTCTTACGCAGTGGCTTAACCTTGTCGTTATGAGGGTCATATACCAGCAGATTATTCAGCATGCGCCTGGAATCGTTGTACCGCTCCTGGTTGATGTAGACTTCACTGATGAGACGCAGGTTGCCTTCAGGGCTGGCGGGATATAACAGCAGTGCCTCCATGAATGCGTGTTCGGCCTCTTTCCATTTTCTGCGGTTTGCATAGAGGCCGGCAGGGGAACTGCGCAATTTGGAGTAGGATTTTTGCGCGGCAACATCACGCAGGAAGAGCTTGTTGCTCAAGTGCCGACGAATATACCAATCCCAGAAATACATATCATCGCGTATTACTTCTTCTGTCAGAGGGGTCCGCTCCTTGTTGATCTTCATGATCAGCCCGTGCGGTGTCACGTATGGGTACATCCATTTCAGCACGTAGCTTTCCTCGACGAAGTGCTCATGTCGGTAGTTATTATGTTCGAATATCATCTGTGCCAGGATTCCGTTGATTTCCATTACCCCGAGTGCGCCGCTGACCTGGACCCTGCCGCCCTCAATTTTAATGTGTGCGTTAGGTGGTCGCTTACCCGCCCGGACTTCCTTGACATAGCGGTCGAATGCCTTTGCGCTGTCCGGCTCGGCAGGGATCCATATTTCGTCACCGTACAGATCGCGCATGACGCTCATATAGGTGTTGTCTGCCAGGGCGTTTTGCGTGATGAGGTATACATCCGGTCTGACTTGCGCGGAGAATATCATGTAGGTAGGAACGAAACGGCCCGGATCAGTCCCTCCAAAGAACACGGCGCTGGGCCCCATTCCCCTGGGGAAGAGAGGGTTGGGGAGAGGCTCTTCATCTGGATCAAGTTCTTCCATGATGGCTTCCGCTCCACGGAGCTGATAATTTCCAAACTGCCAGCCGAAGTCGTGGCCATTCAGGTCGCATGCGCCTACCTGCTGGATGATCACTTTGTTGTATTTATTGTTCAATATGGGAACTGCGGGCAGAGCCATGATAATGCATAATCCAGCGACACTGATCTGCTTCTTGTATGATGAAAGAAACGGGAAAAGGTTTCTATTGGCGATAAGAAGAATCCCGTATCCTATCCAGAGGGAATAAACGGTATAGGAAGTGAGGAACTTGACTCTCTGTATGAACGTGTCCTGTATGTCCAGTTTGATATTCGCGAAGCATGCAAAGACGTAGCCCCATACGAGAAAAGTAAAAATGGTAATCAGCATCCATTCATGAAGATATTTATCAATTTCCCATTCGCAGGCCAGAATGGGGTTCTCGTCCTTGAATGTTGAGTCATGAATATGACGGATCAATATGATGGTTGAGCTGAACAGGAAGATAATTAGTGGCGTATACATCATCAGGCAAGCGAATGATCCGAAGATAAACACCTCCTTGCCGTCTCCCACGGGAAGGTTCAGACCAGCGATTGGAACTAATTCTCCTAAAAGGTGGGTACGCAGTAGCGGATCATTCATAAAGGCGAAGAAAGATGTCAGGTTCATCGGGGCCTTTCTGGCCAGTAACACCAGCATCATGATTACCGTGAGCATGGCGAAGCCGACGTATACTGCACAGTCTCGATCAAGTTTGATGGACCATACCCACTTGAAAAGCCGCCGTAGAAGAACAATAAGGCACAAAAGGATTAACAGCAGGAGTCCTGAGAGGATAAGGCAGCGTATGGCCAGGAAGAGATGGAGTCTCATTTCCGACCAGAACACGGAGGAATAGGGAACGGTGGCAAGTTTTGCTTTTGCTATACAGAACATTTTCTGGAAGTTTTCGATATTCATTAACTTGAAGGACAGAAGAAGGGTTCCGGTAGCGCCCAAGAAGCATAAAACGATATATAGCAGTGGGAGTTTTTTTGCTATGATTTTCTGGATGACCCTGTATAGAACAAGGTTCTCGAGAATGGCGAATAATCCAATCAGGGCACAGATCACTATTATTCCGATCAGGACACTGTATATTATCTCGATCTGCGGGTCTATTGGTGTCCCGTGGAAATTGTTCATTAATTTCATAGGAACGTAAAGCGGTATAGTCAGCAGTCCCAGGAGAAAGCAGAGACTGAGACCCCTGACTTTCCATCTTCCGAATTTTATAACCCAACATGCCAGCGGCAGGAGTCCTAAAAGAGCAATGGGCAGAGTGAACTGCCGGAAGAGAAGCTTGAAGTAATGGCCGGTTTTAATCACGCCGGCGACGGAAAAGGGGTTAAGCGGCACGATCTTCTGGTACTGTCCCCTCAAT
>JAUXFM010000105.1 GCA_030622955.1 Lentisphaerales bacterium | reverse complement strand
GCGAAGCAGGAATAGCAGGGCTGTTCCGATGCAGCCTGACACAGAGCATACGCAATGCAGTAGCCCAAACGGCTACAGTATTTGTGAAACTGCTCTAGTGGGTCAATCTTCTTTGTTGAAGCTCTTTACGACCCATTTTGAAAGCTCGCCATCCGGATCCATGACCACTCCATTTGTGATCGTAAAACTCTTCTTGCCGGTATTGCGAGAAACAAGAAGAAGGCCATGGTGGAAATCCCTGAACTTATCTTCGCAGATTGCGCGAATGGTCTTGTCTGATTCAATGCTGAGCTCGACGAGAGTAGTGACGGCACTTGTATTGAATCTGAGCTTCAGGCTATGTTCCTTTTCAAAGCGGGAGGCGAAGCTCGCTACTTCCTTCTTGAGCACGCTTTTTTGGGATTTGCTGTTTCTTCTCAGGTAGCTCTTGAGTATTGCGGATGGATTACTGACGGTGTCGGTTGTGACTTCAAAAGATCTGATAGAGGTGGAGGGTAGCTCGAATTTGAAATCACGAAACACCTTCTCCATGACGGTCATCAGGCCGCGTGCACCTGTCTTCTCCTTGTGGGCGAGCTCGGCGATGGCGGCTATGGCCTCGCGCGTCATGTCGAATTCAATATCATAGCCGGTGAAATCCGATTTGTACTGGTTGAGAACGCTTTCCTCGGAATTCAGAAGGATGGCCTCCAAGTCGCCA
This sequence comes from Lentisphaerales bacterium, assembly GCA_030622955.1. Taxonomy (GTDB): domain Bacteria; phylum Verrucomicrobiota; class Kiritimatiellia; order JAUXFM01; family JAUXFM01; genus JAUXFM01. The sequence continues at coordinate 8,490 of JAUXFM010000105.1, read as the reverse complement.
GGCGAGAGATAATCGCAGGCCACCCTTATAGGCAGGCGCCCAACGAATTCGGGTTCAAAGCCATAATCGACGAAGTCGATCGTCTCTGCGCGCTTGAAGTATTCCGTGTCGCTATGTTCGTTGCCGGCAGATTGTTCAAAGCCTATGCCGGACTTGCCGACACGGCCTTTGATCTGTTCCGCCAGTCCATCGAACATGCCGCTGACGATGAACAGAATATGCCGGGTGCTAATGGTTCGCTTCCTTGTCTTGCCGCCACGCTGCATGGACATTATGCTTTCCATCTGCCCCACGAGATCGGTCTGGCTCTGGAGATTGACCTCTGTGTCTTCCATGAGCTTTAGCAGGTTTACCTGTACACCACGTCCTGAAACATCTCTCCCGCCGGACATGGAACGGGAAGCAATCTTGTCGATCTCGTCGAGATAGATGATGCCATACTGTGCAAGTTGCACATCCCCGCCAGCTACCTTCACAAGGTCTCGAACGAGATCTTCGGTGTCATGTCCCACATAGCCGGTTTCTGAGAACTTTGTGGCATCGGCCTTGACGAAGGGCACGCCGATAAGCTTTGCAATGCAACGAAGCAGGTATGTCTTGCCGACACCCGTCGGGCCCAGCAGGAGGATGTTCTGCTTCATGTAGTCCTTCTCGCGTACGGCTTCGTTGTCAACGCAGAGCCGGACATGATTGTAGTGGTCGCATATGGCAACAGAGAGGACTTTCTTGGCTTCATCCTGTTTTATGACGAATCGGTCAAGATAGTCGCGCGCTTCGCGCGGCTTGAGGTTGAATTCCCTTATCCTGCGCAGGGCGTCGTCGCGCTCGGCGTCCGCGGGTTCTTCTTCCTTGTTCTTGGTTTCCGGTTGATGCTGGTCGGGTCCGAACATGAATGACATGTTCCCGCTTTTTAGCATTTCCTGCAGCTTCTCCTGGAATTCGTGTGCCGGATCTTTTGGTTCTTTCTGATTGGTCATGGTTTCCACCTTTCGGGCAGTGACTGTAGCATGCTGCTCTTGCCGCGGCAAGATAAGGCAAGAACCTTCGGTTCACAACTTGTCTCCGTAGTTCCGGGAGCGTAGCAAGGCCTTCAGCCGACGGACTTTCCTGGAATTGACTTGTCCCATGTGGGGCATTTCGTAATATGCAGCTAGGATCAATGACATGAACCAGGATGAGAATAATTCGCTAGGTATTGTGGAGGTGAAGACAGTTAAGCTGGAGCTGCCTGATGGCGGATTCAAGCTTGAGAGTGGTCAGAACCTGTCCGAGATCGATGTGGCCTATGAAACATACAGCACATTGGCGGCGGAACGTGATAATGTTGTTTTTGTATGTCATGCGTTAACGGGCGATGCGCATGTGGCAGGCAGGCACAAACCGGACGACCCCAAGCCAGGCTGGTGGGACGAAATGATAGGGCCGGGCAAGGGCATAGACACTCAGAACTATTGTGTAATCTGTGCGAACGTACTGGGCGGTTGCAAGGGCACGACCGGTCCTTCTTCAACGAATCCTGCTACCGGCAAACCATATGGTTCGGCATTTCCGAGCATAACCGTTGGCGACATGGTCGACGTGCAGAAGTTGTTGCTTGAACAGATCGGAATAGAACGACTGGCTGCAGTGATCGGTGGCTCGCTGGGTGGCATGCAGGTCCTTGAATGGTCGGTGCGCTATCCTGACAAGGTGGACAATTGCATATGTATTGGGGCGGCTTCCAGTATTACGGCGCAGGCACTGGCATTCAATGCAGTAGGGCGGGATGCGATCAAATCGGACGCATGCTGGAACGGTGGCGACTATTACGAAACTGGTAATGCTCCGTTGACCGGGTTGGCCCAGGCCAGGAAACTTGCGCACATAACGTATCTCTCCCCGGAGATCATGACCAAGAAGTTCGGGCGCGGGCAAAAGGATGGCCGCTTCGAAATAGACAGCTACCTTGAACACAAGGGTCAGACTTTTGTGGATCGGTTTGATGCCAACTCATATCTCAGAATTGCCGAGGCAATGGATAAATATGATCTCGCTGAATCGCGGGGGACGGTGAAGGAAGCATTTGAGAAGGCACAATCAAAATTCCTGATAGTGGCATTGAGCTCCGACTGGTTGTTTCCGCCTGAACAATCGAGGGAATTGGCCAATGCCCTGTTGGCGGCAGGCAGGCAAGTGTCGTATTGCTATCTCAAAGCACCATATGGGCACGATGCTTTCCTGATAAACATCGAACATCTGGCGGCCACTGTTAAGGCATTTCTGCCATGGGTGTCACAGGGCGAGATAGAGGAATCCGATCGCAAGCCGGTCATCGATCGCAAACCGGATTATGATACAATCGTGGGGATGGTGAAGAAGAATGCCAGGGTTCTGGATCTTGGCTGCGGTAGCGGTGGGCTCCTGACCGTTCTTGCGGAAGAGCGTGCAATAGCAGGTGCAGGCATTGATATCAACCTGGAAGACGTTATTCGCGTGCTCGACAAGGGGTTCGACATTTTTCACCGCGATATTGATGCAGGGCTGGCCATGGTGCCTGACGGTGCTTACGACTATGCGGTGCTCGGTCAGACGTTGCAATTCAGTCACAAACCACAACTCGTATTGCGCGAAATGTTGAGAGTTGCAAAAGAAGGGATTGTGAGCTTCCCTAATTCCGCCAAGTTAACTGATCGACTCAGGTTCGCCCTGGGTGGGCGCATGCCCAGATCGGGGGAGACGCACCTTGAGTGGTATGACACGAGGAATATTCACGTGACGACCATGAAGGATTTCGTTGATCTCTGCAGGCATGAAGGTGTCAGCATAGTAGAAGAACAGTATATCGCTAACGGCTCACTGAGCAATGCGCTCGCAGGATGCGGGTTGGGTGGGCTTTGCGCTGACCTGATGGTTGTGAAAATTGCCAGGGCCGGTTAGAATGTTCGTGCGGTTGAAGTGAAGCAAGCGTGGATTGGGAGGGATGCAGGAGATGGATCTTAATGAGCGCATAGATAAAGTACTGCCGAAGGTGGTCGACCACCTGTCGGAATGTCAGAACTGCAAGTTGGGTACCAACACGAAGAAGGGCCTGAACCTTGCGGGCCAGCGTGCGGTGTGGCGAATAGTCGACGACCTTGTGAGTATCGTGTTTCCTGGCTGTCACGGAAACGAGCCGGTAGGCGAAGAGGGGCTTCCCAGCTTCCTGCAAAATAAGCTCAAGACCATAGCTGCCGAGTTGGCCGATCAGGCAGAGCGTGCATTCGAGTACCAGTGCAGGGAAGTGTATTGTATCGATTGCACTGAATGCAGAGATAGGGCTGAAGATGCTGTTGCATATCTGGTGGAATCATTGCCTGGCGTGCAGACGATCCTTCATGAAGATGTGCAGGCAGCTTATGAGGGGGATCCTGCGGCAAAATCGTCGATGGAGATTATCATGAGTTACCCCGGCATAGTCGCCATTGTAACGCACAGGATAGCCCACCTCCTGTACTCAAAAAATGTGCCACTTATTCCGAGGATCATGACGGAATATGCTCATTCAAAGACGGGGATCGATATTCATCCGGGTGCGACGATAGGGAGCGGCTTCTTTATAGACCACGGAACAGGTGTGGTAATCGGCGAGACGACCGTGATCGGCAAGCGGGTCAAGTTGTACCAGGGCGTTACGCTGGGTGCATTAAGTTTTCCAAAGGACGAGGAGGGCAATCCTGTGAAGGGGGTCAAACGACATCCTAATGTCGAGGATGGCGTGACCATTTATGCTGAGGCCACCATTTTGGGCGACGTTACGCTGGGCGCAGGGTCAGAGATCGGTGGTAACGTGTGGCTTACACATGACGTTCCACCCGATTCTTCCGTTTACAACACACAGCCGAGGCCCATGATTACCAAGAAGGGCATGCTTGGTCCTGATGGACATGATGCCTGAGAGCGTTGAGCCGGAGACAGCCATGGTTACCATTGTTGATTACAGAGCTGGGAACCTGACAAGTGTCAGACTCGCATTTGAATCGTTGGGAGTACCTGCGCAGATCACCAGCGATCCTGTCAGGATCAGGTCAGCTGAGCGTGTTGTGTTTCCCGGAGTTGGGGCGGCATGTGCGGCCATGGTAAATCTTGCAGAGCTTGAACTTGGCCAGGTGCTGAGAGATGTGGTCGAAAGGGGTGTCCCATTCCTCGGGATCTGTCTCGGCACCCAGATCGTATTGGACCGCTCAGAAGAGGATGGCGGTGTGAACTGTCTCGGGTTGGTCTCGGGCGAGGTTAAACGTTTCCAGCCCGAAGATCCCTTTGACAAAGTACCGCAGATGGGGTGGAACAGTGTTGCGATCCGCAGGAAGCATCCGGTGATGGCCGGGATCGAGGATGAAAGTGAATTCTACTTTGTGCACAGCTTCTATCCGACCGTTTCCGATCCGGCGGATATCATCGGGACGACAGCTTATGCCGGCGCGGAGTTTGTTTCAGTGCTTGGCAAAGACAACCTGGTTGCGACCCAGTTCCACCCCGAGAAATCGGGGCGGGTTGGCCTGAAGTTGCTTGAGAACTTCTGTAATTGGATAACTTGAGACTCGAAATGTGAAACTTGTGGAAGCAAACGATAGTCGTTGGCATAGCCGCCGGGAACGGCGGTCTTCGTCATTGTTCTATTTGGTCTAACCAACCCAGCAACTTTATGAAAGCGAAGCGAGCATGCTGACGAAGCGCATAATACCCTGTCTTGATATTCGTGACGGGAAAGTCACGAAGGGCGTTAAGTTCAAGAACAACGTGGTTTTGGGCGATCCGGTCGAACTGGCTACACAATACTATCATGACGGTTGCGATGAACTCGTCTTTTACGACATCACAGCATCGGCAGAGGGGCGCCCCATCGATATTGACATGGTGGCAGAGGTGGCCAGGGCTATACATATTCCCTTTGCAGTTGGCGGCGGCATATCGAATGTTGACGATATGTCGCGCGTGTTGCTCGCCGGTGCTGAGAAGATATCAGTGAATTCGCTGGCCGTACGCAACCCGGAGATTATCGCTGAGGGTGCCAGGGCATTTGGCTCGCAGTGCATAGTGCTGGGCATGGATCCGGTCGCTACAGATGATCTTGAGAAGTGTCCCTGCGGCTATGAGATCACTGTGCGCGGGTTCAGGGAGCATACGGGGACGGATGCCCTGGAATGGGCGAAGAGGGCTGAACAACTGGGAGTGGGAGAGATCGTTGTCAACTCTGTTGATGCTGATGGGACGAGAGAAGGGTTTGAGCTCAACCTCACTGGTATGATCGCGGAGAATGTCGGTGTTCCAGTCGTGGCATCGGGTGGCGCAGGCAATGCGCAACATCTGGCAGACGTCTTCACGAAGTCACGCGCTGACGCTGCCATCATTGCGGGCATCATACATACTGGCAAGTATACGATAGGCCAGATTAAGGAAGAACTCACCGCAGCCGGTATCCCCATTCGCAAGAAATGGTGAGCCCGGTCCTTGATCGGGAAACCCGAAATCTTCGACCCTGACCGAGCGCTTTGTAACTCGAAGAGCGTAGTAGGATCGGGTGACACAAGAGAGGTACTGGTTGCTGGCCCGGCGGTATGAAATCTCAAGTGAGCCTGCCCCTCAAGGCCTGCGGCCCTGACAGACCTTCACACAGACACCGCAGATATGCTGGGCTACGAATGGGATTCGCGAGAACTCGGTGAGTTTCGCATGGCAGGTCGCCAGATCAAAATCTGTCCGATCTTCATGGATCGCTGATGCAGGACAGGAGTCTGCACAAGCTCTGCAAGCGGCACAGCCCGGCCCATCGTAAGGCGTATTGGCAGTGAGCGGCGCATCGGTCAGAATGGAGACATAGCGCAACTGTGCGCCGAACTGTGGGTGGACAAGTAACGTTGAGCGACCGATGAACCCGATTCCGGCAGCCCAACCCAGAAGTTTGTGCGAGATGCAGCCGAGCATCGGGTTACGGCTGATCGTCTGTGATGCTGGTATTGCAAGCGCGCGCTGGCCGGCGTCCTGTAGCAGGTCGGCCAGGGCAAGCCCGACCCGATCAAGAGCATAGTTAAGTTGACGATAATGGTGGAAGTAGAGGGGGGTAGGCTTGTCGATGATGTCGTCAAGAACGGTCTGCTGAAGACGCAGCCCCATCACAACAGCTCGTGGGTAGTCGCCCGGTACATTATCAAGCAGACCGGGTTCCTTCTGCTTCAGCATATCGAGATCGGCCACGCCGAATGCCTTGGCGCCAAAGCTCTTTGCGACCTTCTCAAGTTGTTCGCGTAGTTCTGTTGAATCCGTCATGGGTGCTAGAGCCTTCTATGTTCCAATGCCGGGATCCTATGTCGCGTCTTGTCGATCTCTGAAGGATCAAGTTCAGCCAGGACAATCTCTTCTTTGTGCGACGCTCTGCCAAGTACCTGGCCCCAGGGCCCGACCACCATGCTGTTCCCATAGCTCTCTATGCCGGTCCTGGCATTTGGCCCGCACTGGTTGGGCGCAATTATGAAACACTGGTTCTCTATGGCCCGGCTTCTAATCAGCACTTCCCAATGGTTCCTGCCCGTACCCTCGGTGAAATCCGAAGGCACGAACATGAGTGAGGCTTTTCGCTCCGAGTAGAACCTGTAGAGTTCAGGGAACCGGACGTCGTAACAAACCGTCATGCCGCATTTCCATCCTTCAAGGTCTGCAATTACGGGATGTTGGCCTGCAGTATAGATGTCACCTTCCCGTATCTTCTTGCCGTCATCGAGATTTGCTTCGAAGAGATGCATCTTGCGATAACGGGCAACGATTTCACCACCACGGTTGAAAAGAAGACTGCTGTTATAGATAGTGTCGCCGGCTTTCTCCATTACGCAGCCGGCAAGGATCCAGACATTCCTCTCGGCGGCCATCATCATGAGTTGATCGGTCAACTTGCCTGGTATTGTTTCAGCCGCAGCCTGATAATCATCCTTATTACCCCGCATAGAGAACACTTCTGGCAAGGCCAGGAGATCCACCTCTTCCGATTCCGACAACATATCATCGAGTTTCTTGAAGTTGGCATCGGTATCCGTGCCGGAATTCAGTTGTATGACGGCAACTCTGATTTTCTTCATAAAGGGCGCCTTCTGAGAAGATGATCTCAGTCGTTCTTGATCTACCGGAATATAGGGCATAATCTGTGTGCTATCAAGGCAACGACCGGACGGAAAGGCGACAATGACACCAGGGGCTAAGCAGGAAGCGCTCAAAACGGGGATTCTTTACGACCCATTGTACCTGGAACATGACACAGGGCCGGGCCATCCTGAGTCGCCCGAACGTCTGAATGCCATCATGCAGGCCCTGAATGAGCCGGATGTCAGAGATCTCCTGGCTCCGATTCCAGCACGGAAGGCGAGCAGGGAAGAGCTGCTTTTGTGTCATACATCCGATTACATCGAGACTGCACAGCGCGAGGTTGAGAGTGGTCTCTCAATGCTTACGACGGGCGACACGGACGTCTGCGGCCGTTCTTTTGATGTGGCGCTGTTGGCGGCGGGTGGTGTGCTGAATGCCACTGATGCAGTTATTGATAAGCGTGTAAAGAACGCGTTCTGTGCGGTTCGGCCGCCAGGTCATCATGCAACGACCGATGCCGGCATGGGTTTTTGTCTCTTCAACAATGTTGCCATTGCTGCAAGGTATGCGCAGCAGAAGCATGGCTTGGCGCGGGCCTTGATCGTCGATTGGGACGTTCATCACGGCAACGGTACCCAGGATATCTTCTACGCGGACGACAGGGTCCTGTATTTCAGCACGCACCAGTGGCCCTGGTATCCTGGCAGTGGTCGTGCCGTGGAGATAGGGCAGGGCCTGGGGAAAGGGCGTACCATCAATGCGCCGTTGGCTGCGGGTTCCAGCGCAAGTGATGTATTCGCAGAGTTCAGGGACGGATTGTTGCCCGCGTCCGCTTCGTTTGATCCGGACATTGTTTTCATTTCAGCAGGGTTCGATTCTCATATTGGTGATCCCCTGGGGAACATCGGATTGAGCGATTCTGATTTCGCGGAGTTGACGACTATGGTGATGACCATCGCCGACCAGTATGCGGGTGGACGTATCGTTTCCGTCCTTGAGGGTGGCTATAACCTCGCGACCCTGGCATCGGCTGTCAAAGCACATGTAAAAATACTTGCCTCAGATTGAGCAGCAGGCCTGTTTTGTTAACAGAACCACGGAGGAAGAGCGAACAATATGGCTTCAGATAAGGGACACACAATATATATATTGACTCAGCCCGCGAGGGTTTGATAAGTTGCGGATACTGCATAAATGAGGAGGGGGTCGATGCGAACAGCCAGAGTAAAAGAGGCAGGAGGAGGGTACTATCACTGCATGTCCCGAGTGATAGAGCGGCGATTTGCGCTTGGCCAGCTAGAGAAAGAAGTATTCCGTAAGATGATGCGCAAAGTTGAGGGTTTCAGCGGCGTGCAGATCCTTACCTACACAGTGCTCGATAACCACTTCCACATACTCCTG
>JAUXFM010000026.1 GCA_030622955.1 Lentisphaerales bacterium | reverse complement strand
GTAACTGTTGCATGCAGTAGCACAAACAGCTACAGAATTCGTGAAACTGCTCTAGTCTTATGGGAAGGCGGAAGACTACCTTACCTTCTCAATGAGAAATGAAGCCGTCCCGGCACCCAATTTTTCGAGTTCGCGTACCTGACAAAAGGGATCCTTGCCATGAAGCTTCTCAAAAAGATGGCGGCCCTTGCCCAGTTTGTAAGGGGGCGTGATGGAGCCGGGTATCAAGTCTGTTGTCTTGATGGCCTTCAGTGTTGCCTGATCGACAGCTACGATATCCTCGCTGGCCATGATCCCTATGTCGGGAACAAGCGAGGGCGTGGTGAGGCCCCAGCAATCACACCAGATTGTTATATCCGAGAGGACATTGATGTTGAAGACATGGCCGGGCTTGAAGGTGTCGAGAACAACCTTCGCGGTTCGCGCCAGGCCTTCCTGGAAGAGATCGAACTTCCTGTTTTCGATACGTATCGCGCCTGTAGGACAAACCATCATGCAATGCAGGCAGAGCCGGCAGTGATGCCAGAAGATGTTGTACTCCCCTTTCTTGTTGAAGCTGTTCGCATTGCTTGTGCATTCCTTGATGCACTTGTCGCAACGTATGCACTTGTCTCGCACCCATTCGAGGGATCCTTCAAGGCCATGCATCTTGGCACGCGTTGAATCGGGGACACATCCCATGGCCAGGTTCTTGCATGCCCCACCGTACCCGCAAGCACCATGTCCCTTGGCATGTGAGAAGTTCAGCAGAACGTCAGCGTCGGCTATGGGTTTGCCGATCTCAACGGTCTTCATTGGCGTCCAGCCAGTTCGCTTGGTAATAACATCCTTGCCGTTCGTGCCTACTGCCGGCAGCAGACGTGCCCCGACAGTTTCCTTGGCATAGCCGCGATCAGAGGCATTCTTGACCGAGCCATCAGTAACAAAGACACTGCGAGGTTTCCCCTTCTTAACGTGGTCGACGAGTAGTTTCACGAAGAGCGGGTGAATAGTAGAATAGCCAAGGCCGCCACCCAGGTGCATCTTGATAGCCACTTTCCGCCCATTGACTCGTTCTATGATAGGCATTCTATCGAGTAATCGCTGAAACTTTGCTGGCAACGTCAGGTCGCGGTCGACCTTTTTGGGAATCGCGGAAGCGAACAATACTATGGCTTTCTTCTTAGGCATGGCTTTCTCTCCAAAATCCAGCCGGGTAACGCCCGACTTCAGGTTCTTGACAACGTGCTTAGAGACGATGATTTGGACTCTAATAGCATCTTGACGGCATGTTAATCAAACGGTTTTGAGCTTTCGTTCTGCGAATACAGCCTGCTTCCCGCAGCTCCAGCGGCCGCGCAGGCTGCTTTCAGCATGGTTCGCCGGCGACTCTTTTCAAAAGGCATGGATCGATCTATTCAGGGCCAGTCAGACAGACAAATCCTGCCCTCCCCGTTTTTTTCCAAAGAAATGTTGACTTTGTGCAGCTATTTCGTACTGTCTTGATTCGACTTTTGTTGAGAAAGGATTGTCATGGAACAGTATTCTGTAGTTGAAGCCGGTGGCCATCAGATCATGGTTCAGCCCGGAGATGTCATCCAAGTTAATAGGATGGATAATGAAGCCGGTTCGAGCATAGAGCTTGTTCCTGTTCTGGCAGTCTCTGATGGCAAGGCCCTGCAGATTGGCCAGCCTGAAGTCAAGGGGGCCAAGGTCAAGGCAACCGTTGTCGAACATATCAGGGGCCCCAAAGTCGTTGCCTTCAAGAGGAAGCGTCGTAAAGGTTATAAGCGCAAGGTCGGACACAGACAGGATCTGACCGTCCTCAAGATAGAGAGTATCTCCGGAAAGTGAGGCTGTAATGGCTCATAAGAAAAGTGCTGGTTCCGCGAAGAATGGTCGTGAAAGTCATTCCAAGAGACTTGGGGTGAAACGCTTTGACGGTCAGACGGTCACAGCCGGCAGCATCATCATTCGTCAAAGAGGCACCAAGTTTGCGCCCGGCAGAAATGTTGGGCGAGGCAAGGACGACACCCTCTTTGCACTCAAGGCGGGCACTGTTAAGTTTGGCGGCCATGGCAAGCGTGTTTCGGTCGTCGAGCAGACTGCCTGATCTACCACCGTGAAAGCCCGTACATTTGTTGATACGGCGACTCTGTATGCCATGGCCGGTGACGGTGGAAATGGCTGCGTCAGTTTCCGCAGGGAGAAGTTTGTCGCCAAGGGCGGACCCGATGGTGGCGGCGCAGGCCGCGGCGGACACGTCATCATGCGCGCCTCACAGGAAGAAGATTCTCTGATCGGTGTGTACTATTCCCCTCACCGCCGCGCCCAACCTGGTGGCCATGGCAAAGGCAAAAAACTACATGGGCGAAACGGCAAGGATTCTATCGTCGAGCTGCCGCTGGGTACTGAAGTATGGGATTCGGAAACCGGTCAGCTACTGGGTGAACTTCTGGCCGATGGCCAGGAACTGGTTGTTGCGTGTGGCGGCAAGGGCGGACTTGGGAATTGCCATTGGAAGACATCCACGCACCAGACGCCGCGAGAGCATACTGATGGTGTGCCGGGTGAAGAGAAGACCTACAAGCTTGAGCTCAAGCTTGTGGCTGATATTGGACTCGTAGGATATCCCAACGCAGGCAAATCATCCCTGCTCTGTGCGATCAGCGACGCTCACCCCAAAGTGGCTGCATACCCTTTCACCACATTGAACCCCATTATCGGCACGATCATGTTTCCTGATTATACAAAACTGACCGTAGCTGACATTCCCGGCCTCATCGACGGGGCGCATAGCGGCACAGGACTGGGGCACACGTTCCTTCGACACGTTGAGAGATCTCGCTTCATTCTCTACGTAATTGATATGGCAGCCGTTGATGGAAGGGATCCCGTGAAGGATTATGAGAATCTTTGTGAGGAGCTGCGTCTTTACAAATACGATATCGCTGAGCGACCATCGCTCGTTGTCGCCAACAAAATCGACCTTCCCGATTGTCTGGAGAATATCAGCCGGTTCCGCGAGAAGACGGGCATTGACCCGATCCCCGTATCGGCGGTAGAGCGGCACGGCACAGATAGCCTGGCAGAGGCTCTGCGGCAACGATGTCGTGCGATGATAGAGGAAAGAATCAAGAACGCATTTAGAAAAACCTATTGATCATGAAGCTCACGTAGGTAGCGTCGGTCATGTCAATATCGGTGTCGACCAGCTCCACGTCATTAAAGATTCCCGGCTCCTGAAACTCAATAGTGCGATCAAAGACGCGGCCTATCTCCATGCCAACATAGAAACCATCACCGGTGAGATGGGTAACGTTCAATCCGGCCTTCGAGTATTCAAGGGTCATCTGCTTCCTGTCAAACGTGCTCTTTTCGCGCAAGGCATAATCCGTGCTCTCCCAGAGGAAGCCGAGGGCAGCACGCCATTCGTCATTGATGCGCCATTCAAGCCGGCTTTCAGGCAGCTGGGCCTGCAAGTTGAGCGTGTCATGGATCTGCCATTCTATTCCAGCGCACGGCAGGAGGTTGCGCTCGAAGCTCGGGCGGATTTCAAGCCCCGCAATGCCGGAGATCGTCGGCGCAAATGCGCGTATGCCGGCAATTGAGAATGGAAGAAAGAAGGTTGATCCGCCCATCTCCTCGATATCGGAATAGAGGCCGGGCTTGACTCTTGCCTGGATAGCGTTAGCACCATTACGCCATGTCCAGCCCATATCAAGGTATAGCTTTACTACCTGATCCGGCAGCTGTATGTCGCCAGAGTCCAGGAACATCGTGGTATGGACTCGCAGGTTGAGGTCTATGTCGCTCGCCAGCACATCGTAGAAGTAGGCGAATTCCCAATCAGCCCCCAGCTCAAACGTATCGGTAGATCCGTATCCCTTAAGGTCCGACGAAGCCGTGTAGCCGAACTGTACCTCCCATAAGGGGTCCCATGAATGATCAAGTATCTGGCAATGCGGTCTTGCCTTGGGTCCGTATGACGCCGCAGCCGCCTGCCCGGCGACCATGCATGCCCAAAGGCTTATGATGAAGAGTCTTGCTTTCACGTCGTCTATCTTACGACCGCCCCATGCGGTGTCAACATGGAAAGAAGGTGCTAGTTGCGCAGATTTTGAAGACATTAAGCATTTCGGACCCGATCCACGTACTCGCCAGTCCTCGTATCAATCCTGACGGTCTCGCCCTGGTTGACGAATAGCGGAACATGGATCTCATAGCCACCCTCGACGGTGGCGGGTTTCAGAACGTTTGTTGCGGTATTACCCCTGTGCCCCGGTTCGGTCTCTATTATGACCTTCTGGACGAATGTAGGCAATGTTACGTCGACCGCCCTGCCCTTGTAATAGAGTATCTCTACTTCAATTTCTTCGATGAGGAAGTACTTCTTATCACCCAGCAGGTCCTCGCCAAGAACGGTTTCTTCGTAGGCCTCATTCATGAATACGTACCTGTCCCCGTCAGAATACGAGAAAGTGAGGCTCTTATGCGCGAGATCTGGGGCCGGAATCTTGTCGTTCTGACGAAACGATTTAGAAAGAGTGCTACCGTTGAGGAGGTTCTTCATCTTGCACCGATATACAGGCTGCCCTTTACCTGGCTTGTTGAACTCGAAATCCGTGATTACATAAGGCGCCTCATCGATCTCCAGTTTGAGGCCCTTTCGCAGGTCTGAAGCTGTGTACATTTAGCATCACTCCTTGAGTTGTTGTTCCGTGGAATCATGCAAGCTAAAACGCCAGTCAACGCATGTCAATTCATATATATTTTTTTGCTCGATAGACTTGCATTATCGGGGCAGGAACATATACTACTTTAGCTTTAATTGGGGGTAAGGAGAGGTATGCCCGAAAGTACTCAGGGAGCGAAATACGACGCAACGAAAATCACCGTCCTCGAGGGGATCGATGCGGTCAGAATGCGTCCGGCAATGTATATCGGCGACACCTCTGTCAGGGGACTCCACCACTGTGTTTACGAGGTCGTTGACAACAGTATTGACGAGGCCCTGGCGGGATATTGCGATCATGTCCTGGTGCGGATTAATTCCGATGGTTCAGTCACTATCAATGATAACGGACGCGGCATTCCGGTGGATATGCACGCGACAGAGAAGAAGCCGGCGGTCGAAGTCGTACTTACCACACTCCACGCCGGAGGGAAGTTCGACAACGATAGCTACAAGGTGTCCGGCGGCCTGCACGGTGTAGGTGTCTCCTGTGTCAATGCCCTGAGCGAATGGCTTGAAATCGAGGTCCGCAGGGACGGCGCCGTCCATCATCAACGATTTGAGGCCGGAAGACCGGTCTCGCAACTGGAGGAAATCGGTCAGACCAAGAGCACCGGTACCAAGGTCACCTTTTATCCAGATGGCACCATATTCAGTACTGCTGAGTTTGAGTGGGACATCCTGGCGTCACGCCTTCGTGAACTGGCATTTCTCAACAAGGGCATTGAAATCAAGCTCATTCGTGAAGAGCCCGTAAAGGAAGAGATATTCAAGTACGGTGGTGGCATTCAGGAATTCGTAAAACACCTCAACCGGGCCAAGACTTCACTGCACCCGAAGGTAATCTACTTCGAAAAGGAGAAGGATGATATCTCCGTCGAAGTGGCTATGCAGTATACGGATGCCTATAATGAAGCGATCTCATGCTTTGCCAACAATATTAACACCATTGAGGGGGGGACGCATCTGAGTGGGTTGAGGTCAGCTCTGACTCGTACGCTCAATTTCTACGCGAAATCCAACAAGTTAATCAAGGACGACAAGGAAACGATGAGCGGCGAGGACATACGTGAAGGACTCACCGCGATCATCAGCGTGAAAGTGCCGAATCCCCAGTTCGAAGGACAGACAAAGACCAAACTGGGCAATAGCGAGGTTCAGGGCATTGTCGAATCTGTTGTTAACGAAGAACTTGGCAGCTTCCTGGAAGAACACCCCTCCGTTGCACGAAGGATTGTCGACAAAGCAGTCGTGGCAGCCAGGGCCAGGGCCGCAGCGCGCAAGGCTCGCGACCTAACGAGGAAGAAAGGTGCGCTCGATGGCCTGTCGCTGCCAGGTAAGCTGGCACCCTGCTCTGAAAAGGATCCCAAGAAGTGTGAGCTCTACATCGTTGAGGGTGACAGCGCCGGCGGCTCTGCGAAGCAGGGCCGCAAACGCGAGTTCCAGGCGATCCTTCCCCTACGCGGCAAAGTACTGAACGTTGAAAAAGCACGACTCGACAAGATCCTGAACAATAACGAAATTCGTACATTGGTGACCGCCATTGGGGCCGGCATCGGGCAGGATGATTTCGACATTTCAAAGGTCAAATACCACAAGATTATAATCATGACAGATGCAGATATTGACGGCGCTCATATCCGCACTCTGCTGCTCACTTTCTTCTTCAGGCAGATGCGGCAACTGATCGAGCATGGTTACGTGTATCTTGCACAACCCCCACTCTACAAGATCACTAAGAAGAGGCATGAAGAGTACGTCGAAACGGAAGATGCCCTAACGAGGAAACTTCTTGAGCTTGGCGCCGAAGACGTTACCCTCGAATGTACTTCTAATAAACAGACCTTCAAGGGCAGAGAGCTGGCGGGGATCCTTGAAACGCTAACGCGCATAGAGCAGATCGCGCAAGGGCTTGCCCGAAAAGGCATCACACTCAAGAAGTACCTGGCGACAAAACACGCGGAAACAGGGCGCTTCCCGAAGTATCTTGTTACAATCAATGCGGATGCCGAGAACCCCGAACACCATTTTGTCTATACCGATGCCGAACTGAAGACACTGCGCGTCGAAGTAGAGAAACGGATCGGACACCAGCTCGAAATCTTCTCGGAGGACAGTTCAACAGAAGTTCCGGACAGCGCTTTCCGCTGGGTGGAGATATATGCAGCATCTTCTATCGGCCGACTGGTCTCCCACCTGGACAGCAAGGGTTTCGCACTTGAACATTACGAAGCAGCTGACACACCGGTTGGCTATCTTTCCAATGGCGACAAGGAGAAGACGGCGATCCGCTCGTTGCCGGCTCTGCTGGATGCCGTTCGCAACATGGGCCGCAAGGGGCTGACGATTCAGCGCTATAAGGGCCTTGGCGAAATGAATCCAGATCAGCTTTTCAATACGACCATGGACCCCGAGACTCGAAAGCTCCTCAAAGTCATCCTCGAGGACGATATGGTCGCCAATGAAATATTCGGCATCCTCATGGGCAGTGAAGTAGAGCCGCGCAGACAGTTCATACAGGAGAACGCGCTCAACGTAAGGAACCTGGACGTTTAAGGTCCGGCTATCAGAGATTTCTAATGACTGACGAAAACAACAATCCGGAAGAAACGGCAACGCCTGAACTCGCCGACGATATTGCGACTGTCGATGGCAGGATAGCCAATATCAATATTGAGGAGGAGATGCGCTCCTCCTACATTGATTACTCGATGAGCGTCATCGTGGGACGCGCACTGCCCGATGCCCGTGATGGCCTCAAGCCCGTACATCGTCGGGTCCTCTTTGCGATGAAGGACCTGGGCAATATGCACAATCGTCCATACAAGAAGTCGGCGCGGGTTGTTGGCGATGTGATTGGCAAGTATCACCCGCATGGTGATACAGCCGTTTACGACACGATCGTCAGAATGGCACAGGATTTCTCGTTGCGATATATGCTGGTTGATGGCCAGGGCAACTTCGGCTCGATCGATGGCGACCGCGCCGCCGCCATGCGATACACGGAAATCAGGATGCAGCGACTTGCGGA
Organism: Lentisphaerales bacterium; assembly: GCA_030622955.1. Taxonomy (GTDB): domain Bacteria; phylum Verrucomicrobiota; class Kiritimatiellia; order JAUXFM01; family JAUXFM01; genus JAUXFM01. The sequence continues at coordinate 15,525 of JAUXFM010000026.1, read as the reverse complement.
AGAGCTGCTGGCAGATATCGATAAGAACACCGTCGATTTCGGACCTAACTATGACGAATCACTTCAGCAGCCGCTTGTCCTGCCTGCCAAGGTCCCGAACCTGCTCCTGAATGGATCAACAGGCATTGCCGTTGGTATGGCCACGAATATTCCGCCACACAATCTTAACGAGCTAATTGACGCAACAATCGCTCTCATTGATGACAAGAATTGCAGCATTGATGATCTGATGGGGCATGTCAAAGGACCTGATTTCCCGACCGGTGGGACTATCTGTGGACTGAAACCTATTGAGGAGATGTACAGGACGGGCCGAGGGCAGATGCGAGTACGCGGCCGAGCATTCATTGACGAAGGCAAAGGTGATAAGGAACGAATCATCATTACCGAGATCCCGTACGCGGTTAACAAGACCACGCTCCTCCAGAACATCATCAAACTTGCCCAGGCAAAGACAATTGAGGGCATTACCGATCTACGGGACGAATCGAATAGCGAGGGAATCAGAATCGTCATCGAGCTTAAGAGAGGTGTCATTCCCAAGGTGATCCTCAACAACCTGTACAAGCACACTCAACTCCAGACCACCTTTGGCGCCATTCTACTGGCAATTGATCACGGCAAACCACGGATCATGAACCTCAAGGAATTGCTCACATGCTTCGTGGATCACCGTGTTGAGGTCGTTACACGCAGGACACAGTTCGAGCTGGATAAGGCGGAAGCGCGCGCGCACATTCTTGAGGGCCTCAAGATTGCAATCGACAACCTGGATGAAGTGGTTAAGATCATCAAGACCTCCCGAAATCGAGAAGATGCCAGGCAGAAACTCATGGAGTTGTTCAAGCTTTCCGAAATTCAAGCCAATGCCATCCTGGATATGCGACTCTATCAGCTTACAGGGCTTGAGCGGGACAAACTCGAGGAAGAATACCTCGCGCTCATCAAACACATTTCTTACCTGCGCGATCTTTTACGCAGCCCGGAGAAAATCCTGGGCGTTATCAAGGAAGAACTGCGCACCATCAAGAACAGCTACGGCGATCAGCGCAGAACAGACATCGCGCCAGACGACAAGGAAATGAACATCGAAGACCTCATCGCCGATCGAGGCTGCGTGATAACGATAAGCCACCGTGGCTATGTCAAGCGGGTGCCCGTCACGACTTACAAGGCCCAGAAACGAGGTGGAAAAGGCGTCAAAGGCATGGGTACTAAAGAGACGGATTATGTTCAGCATCTCTTTGTGGCCAGCACGCATGACTTTGTGCTTTTCTTCACCGCTTCTGGACGGCTGTACCGGAAGAAGGTCTACGAGATCCCCGAGGCAAGCAGGGCATCACTGGGGAAAGCAATCGTGAACCTACTCAACATCAAGTCTGATGAGCGAATTGCGGCAATGATCAAAGTCAGAGAATTCTCTGACTCCGAACACCTTGTCATGGCAACGCGGAATGGCATAGTCAAGAAAACGAATCTCAGCGCATTCAAGAACCCGCGCAGCGACGGTATTATCGGAATCAATATTGACGAGGGCGATGCATTGATCGCTGTAGAGCTGACGACGGGCCAGAATGAAGCCATGCTCACCACGCGCATGGGAATGAGTATCAGGTTCAGCGAAATACAGCTCAGGGATCAGGGACGTGCCACGCGTGGCGTAAAAGGCATTACCCTGGGCAAAAAGAATGACAAAGTCGTGGGTCTCGAAATTGTTCAACACGAGGCCACTCTTCTCGTATGTTGTGAGAATGGGTACGGGAAGAGATCAGAGTTTGGGGAATACCGCAAGCAGGGACGTGGCGGACGTGGCGTCATCACCATCAAGACAACAGAACGTAATGGTCCAGTCGTGGGCGCTCATGCCGTGAACGAAAGCGACGCGTTGATGCTCGTCACCGCACAGGGCAAGATGATTCGTATGCCTGTGAGCGATGTTCGCGTGATAAGTCGCGCGACACAGGGTGTCAGGCTGATAAAACTTGACGATGGCGACAAGCTTGTTTCCGCAACTACTGTTGAGCCTGATGATGAGCCTGATGATGAGCCTGATGTTGGGCCTGATGTTGGGCCTGATGAAGAAGCTGACTGAAATACTGCAACGTATTGCTAAGACCTTTATCGAGATCTTCCAGGGGCTCCCAGTCAAGTAATTCACGCGCTTTCGATATGTCCGGCCTTCGTACCTTCGGGTCGTCAACCGGTAATGGCTCACGAATGATCTCGGAGCTGCACCCTGTCAAATCCTTGATCTTGAGCGCAAGCTGCTTGACGGTCATTTCTGCCGGATTGCCGATATTGATTGGGCCCGCCTGATCGCTGAGCGCCAGGGCGACTATACCCCTGATGAGATCTGACACATAACAGAAGCTTCGGGTCTGATCGCCGTCACCGAACAGGGTCATCGGTTGACCCTGGAGCGCCTGCATCATGAAGGCAGGGACAACGCGACCATCCTTTGGGCGCATACGGGGCCCATAGGTATTGAAGATCCGCACGATCTTGGTGTCTATGCCCTGCGCCCTGTGGTATGCCATGGTAATGGCTTCGGCAAAGCGCTTCGCTTCATCGTATACACCACGGGGTCCTATAGGATTCACATTTCCCCAGTATTCTTCAGTCTGAGGATGCTCCAAAGGATCGCCATATACCTCCGATGTCGATGCGAGAAGGAAAGTTGCTCTCTTCGCCATTGCCAGGCCCAGCGCGTTATGAGTCCCTAGCGCACCCACTTTCAGAGTTTGGATAGGAAGCTCAAGGTAGTCAATCGGGCTAGCGGGTGAAGCGAAGTGAAAAACAAAATCTACAGGTTCATTGATTTCAATGTATGTGCTCACATCATGCCTGATGAACTCGTGAGAGGCATTATCTGCAAGATGCGCCATGTTCGCCATGTTGCCCGTGATTAGGTTGTCCAGGCATATCACTCTGTGGCCCTTCTCGAGCAGCGCATCGGTAAGGTGTGAGCCTAGGAATCCAGCACCACCAGTAACAACAGAAGTCGGCATTGTCGTTCCCTTTCTAGGAGTTTCGAAAATCGATTACAGTCTGACGGTAAGCTTCGGGAATTCCTATATCGAACCTTCTTCCATTAACAACCATTCCGGTGAATCCGTCTTCCTTGCGAAGACGATCAAGGCAGGAGGTCAACTGAAACTCCCCTTCCTCACGAATGTTATGGGTTATGTTCTCTTCAAGGTACTCGAAGATCTTGGGCTTAAGAACGTATATTCCAAAGACCGACAGAAAGAGATCATCGGACATACCCTCAATTTGAAGGTGCTTTTTCGCGTATTCCAGGTTGGGTTTCTCCGCGAACTCAGTAATGGCGAGTGTCGATTCACGCTCGCGCCATGCGCCTGAAACACAACCGAAATGATGCACATCATCACCGCAAGTCTTTTTCAACCCTACCACGTTCTGGGCAACACGATCATAGGTTTCCAGCAACTGTCTTGCACATGGCTGTTCTGAATCTGAGGTGTAGAGATGATCACCCAAGAGCAGAAGAAATGGTTCGTTGTTCACCCACTCCTTTGCACAGTAGACGGCATGCCCGAAACCATCCTGGATATCCTGCGAGACCAGTGTGACCCGGCGCCCTAGCTCCATGAGATAGCTGCAATATTCCTGATTGTCTTTCGAGAGCTTGTTGTAATGCTCAACCGGCGGCGGGGTCCCGAAGAAATCTTCGAAGATCTCCCTGTCCTCGCTCTGCACGACGACACAGACCTCTTCGATCCCGGAATTAATGGCCTCCTCAACAATTGCCAAGATTACCGGTTTGATCCTGCCATCGCCATCGATGATTGGAAAGAGCTCCTTTTTGATGGATTTTGAGGCGGGGAAGAGCCTCGTGCCATATCCGGCGGCAGGGATGACCGCCTTTCTGACTCTGCGTCCGGAGTGAAGAACGAGCTTCAGGCATGGCATCTTCAAGTTGCGTTCAATTACTTCGACAACCTTGTTCTGTGCTTCCTCATCCTTGACGATGAACTGGCAGGAGCCATCGCCCTGGCTGCCAACCCCCTTGCCTCCAAGGATCAGGTCTTGTATGCCGGGGTATTCCAGAACCTTGTGGAGCACCGGTGCAGCAAGCTGGCCAGGACAGGATGGCTGGACATGCTCATCGAACTGCGCCTGCGCAAGCGTCATGAGTGCGCCAAGGCGCTCGGCATCACCTTTTCTTAGCGCCTCCATGGCCTGGCCGACTATGTCCGCGTTGATCCGGCCCAGGTATTTCTGCACACTTCGTTGAATATCGTTCTCGGCAAAGGGATAGCAGTGGTTGAGCCGGCTCAGAATTTCTTTTGTATCCTTCTCAGCGCAGAGATCGACTATGACGAAATGCATGTCCCTGGCAACTTTGATTTCCGTGACATCTGTACGCTCGCCATCGAAAGTCATCATGATCGGACGATCTCCGTAGGCGCAGCCCTGATCCATCCTCCCGCACCTGGATGGTGTGCTGATCTCGCCCATGTAGGCAAATTCCATCTCACCCCTGATGGTCATCTTCAGGTCATAGACGCGATTGAATGCGCGTGCCGCGAGCACACAAATGGCTGCGCTGGAAGAAAGCCCCTTCCTGATAGGCAGGTCGGTAAGGTAGTTGTCGATTTCAAGGCCACGCACCCTGTAATGAGTCAATACCTGGTATGCGACTCCTGCCGCATAACTAAAGAATCCGCCCTTCTGTGCTTGTGCGAGCAACTGGTCTCGATCCATGGGGAGCTCGACCGGACCCTTTCTCGTCCCGTCACTGAGACAGGACCTGATGATAAGCTTCGTAGGATGTGGCTTGATCTCAGCGTATAGCCCCTGGTTCGTACCCGAGATTATTGTCTGGCCGGGCGCAAGTTCAGCATTAATGCGACGATAGCTGCCAGCCCAATCGCTGTGCTCTCCAAAGAGGCAGATTCTGCCTGGTACGAAGATCTTCATTTCCTGCTCCCTACAACACCTTCTCTAACAACGATGGCAGTTCCGAAATACGCGCAACCTGGTGAAGGGGCTCAGTTTCTCCGCCGCCATCACTGTCATCGACAAGTATTGTCCTACACCCCGCCCTGTTCCCAGCATCGATATCGCGATGCGAATCGCCGATCATCCATGATGCGCTGAGATCTATGTCGTGTTGTCCGGCGGCCCTGACGATCATGCCCGGGAGCGGCTTCCTGCAATCACATTGATCATCACCATGCGGGCATACGAAAACGTCGAGAAGCTCCAGTTCATGTTCGTTGCGCAGGCAGGCCCTCATATTGTTGTGTATTTCATCGACAGATTCCTGCGACATGACGCCGTGCCAGATCCCTTTCTGGTTGGTCACAATCACTGCAACGTATCCCTTCTGCTTGACAATACGAAGCGATTCAATGAATTCCGGCATGAGTTTGAATTCTTCCCAGCACCGGATGTATCGTGCCAGCACCGGTTTTTCATTGATGATGCCGTCACGATCAAAGAATACGCATTTTTTCATCATTCTTCTCCCAGAGGAGGCACGTTCTTAACAACAAATGGCTGCTCTGTAAAGGATTGCGTACGTACCAGCCCGGTCGCATATCCAACAACACGAAGCCTATGCTTGCCATTTGCTAACGCTGTTGTGTCAAGTTCACAACCGTCCATTACGCAGTCCTGTACGATCTGACCATCGACCATGAATACGAATCTTGCTACCAGGACATCATCTTTGGCCAGCACCATCGCGTTGAGTTGGACCTTGCCAGCAATGACTTCTACCGGCAGCCCTTTCAGCCTCAATGAGAATGGCTCCTTCCAGGGGGCAGCAAGCGGATCGCCGATGATGAGCAGTTGCAGCGGGCAGCGCAGTGATTGATAGAAACTCTCAATTATTGTGCAGCCCTGAGCCTGGAATGCAAAGATCCGGGCATTCGGAAATTTCTGCCAAAGAGAATAGGGTTCTGTCACGGCGCCAGCAGTAGCCGTAGCACCTGCCTTGATCCATTCACTTATCTTTGTCTGGTTAGCCGTATGAAAGGATGCGGCAGCACTTGTGAGGTTCTCCGAAATACAACCCGGTAGATATGAGCCATATTGGCGGGGCACAACATCCGCAGCACCCATCATGATCCCCATGATGTCCGCCTGCTTTGCAGGCACTGTATTGGTGATTATAGCGTTGATACCAAGTTGGCCTAGTTCGTGTCGGGCCATCTTGAATTGCCATGCCCTGCATTTGGACCTGATATCGCTGCTGATCACGTAGTAGACGGAACCGATGGGCCTACTGGCATCAGATTTGAGTCCTCTTTCCAGTGATGCCAAGATCTCTTCCACACTATTACCGCGCATCCCTAGCTGGCCGAGCATCATGCTCGGTAAAGGCATTTCGCTGCCAAGCCATTCTGCGTGGACATCAAATGATTGCGCGAAGTGGCCCGGATTCTTCGGATTGTCCGGTCCGGCAAAGAGGCTCGATCTGTAAAGAGCTCTCTTTACGTTCAATCCGGCCTCACTTCTATTCCTGAGAAATGTAATGCCCTGGATCGAGGTCACTTCTTCACCGGTGATCCTAGTTGGGAAAGGAGGCGAATAGACCCAAGCAAGTATATGATCGCTGATGCCACGTTCAGCGGCCATTTCATTTGCGGGGGTCCAGATGTGTTTCTCGAATTCATCGGGCTTGATCGCCACGCCCTTCTGTCCCAGATCTTCCGGCAGGTCCAGCATTATGATATTCGCTGATGGAATATTCCTGAGCTTGGCATAATGCGTAGCAATCTTGACGGATTCCTCTGAGTTGCCGTTGGCCAGGAGTAGCACCTCGTGGGGGCCCAGAGCGAAGGCAGAACTCATGAGAAGAAACAAGGCAGTGCCCATTCCGGCAAGTATGACTCTTTCCTTATTCATATCAGGAGCTTGTTGCATTATTGCAGAAAGGCCGGATGTTGTCGACACCGCAGCATGAGATCTGCCTAGACAGGAGGAAGATCCTCTTTTACACTCGGCCCATGAAGAAAGCCGTATTCCTCGCACTTGTATTGTTCCATGGCCTCACCACGCAGGTACAGGCCGAGAAGTCGCTAGTTGAAACGCTGCTGGCTGGCTACGAGAAGGTAAAGACCCTATCGTGTGAGGTAAGGAAGAAGGTAGTGACACCGTCTGACAATGTTACTTTCCTCAGCCGGGTTTACTACGAACGAGAGGACAAGCTCCACGTTCAGAACATTTCACCCCTAAAGCGGCGCATCATTTCCAACGGGAAAAGACTCTACAACTACATGGAAGGATCGCCACGCGGCTTTTCTCGTCCTGTCGCAGAGCTTGACGAAAAGATGACCATATCACTGCGCAAGGTGCCTGGCACGGCCATGGACCATCTCATGCGCCTGAAAGGGATCAACGAAAAGATCCTGCCCGATTCCAGGGAAGGATTCAAGCGCAGAGGATATAAGGCAGAGAATCATTTCGTCGTCCTTTCGATGAACGACCACAAGCATCTGGTACTGATCCAATTCTTTGCCTCAGACAAGATGGAAGAAGTAACAGCTTTCTGCAAATACTCGAACTTCCAGGAGATTCTGAAAGATGTATGGATCCCCCGACTGCACAAAGTCGAGGCAACGCTCGCGGGCCTAAAAAGCAGAGAGACCGTTCGGATCACAAATCTTGTCGTTAACGAGCCAATAGCGGAATCTCTTTTTATTGCAGAGCAATTCTTTGAGAACGTAGAATTTGTTGACGATTTCGCCGACATTGTGGGTGATTAAGACAGGGAACCGAAGGGCAGGACAAAATAACTTGTTTGCTCACCCCGCTTTGGTTATCCTTACAAACAGTAAATCAAATATACAGGAGGTATTGGTATGAAGAAAATGTTGATCGTACTTGTGGCAGGCGTGCTTCTAGCGTCCTGCATCTGCGTGCCCGTGAGTAATGCTGCCGAAGGTGAACGCGGCGGACTGATGGGCTTTGTTGCCGGTTGTTGCTTCGGCATACGTGCGGGTGGTGACTACAACAGTGGCAAAGAGATTCACTGGCGCGAATGGCTCAGGATTGTTCCGATAGTGAGCCTCGTGGTAGGCATCTGGGATGGTATCGAGTGTGCTGAAGGCAAGACGACTGCTGACTTTGCGAAGCAGTACGGCTCGATGTATTACTAAGCCGACCCCATCTGTATGTGCATAGCTATTGAACGAAGGATTCCGGCACTGGTTGTCGGAATCCTTCTTTTTTTGTCGATAGCCACCACCTTCTCGGCAGATACGCAGTATGTTCTAATCGCCAGCCTGTTCGCTGATGGAGATTATGACTTGTGTCTGCGTGAGTGTGATCGGGCACTTGCCTCTGATTCATGCCAGGAAAGCATCCGTCTTACACGCACTAGGTGTCGAATCAAACTCGACCGGTCCGATAAAACTGATACCGACCAGTTGTCACAACTGACAGCGCATGCAAGCACAACGGCAAGACAGGCGCTTGCGTCATATGAGCTTGGCCGCATCAAATGGATTAACGGTGAGGAAGATGCCGCAGCCATTGCGTTCTCACGAGCATTCTTCACTGCACGGAATGAACGGGTCTTTTTGCATAGTGCCTGCTCGCTCTTCTTAATGTTCTCGAATAACCCGGAGCTGGCAGAACAATACCCTGGGCTGAGGATGCAGATCAACTCCACGCGCGACCTCTGGACTGCGCAGCTGCTCGCAGATTCTGCTCGCTCCAACAGGCGGCGTGGTGGCAAGCTGCTCGCGATCCCAGGCTTAGTTGTCACGGCCATCTATCGATCTTTCGTGAGGCCGGCTATCGGCCAAAGATGCGCTCTTTACCCGAGTTGCTCGGAATATTTCTTGAGGGCATGCCGAAAACATGGCCTGCTCGGATTTTCGATTGTTGCCGACCGCTTCTTCAGAGAACCTACTGTTACGCAGCGGCAGGCAAAGCCACTGTCGCTCGGTGCAACGATCAGGTATGCCGACCCCCTATCCGATCACGACTTCTGGATGACAGAATGATGAAACGAGGATTCCTTAGCATAGCGCTGGCTGCATCTCTGCTTGCTGTAGGACCGGGACGGGCGGACGACAGTCTACCTTCAACAGTTCGATTGGCACTCAACTTGCAGGATGAAGGCGATCATCTACTGGCGGCAGTGGAGTTTCGAAGGATGATAGACGAGTCCACAACTGGCGCCGACAAGTCAGCTGCTGCGCTTGCCGCAGCACACGAATATATCAAAGCGAAGCGGCTTGATACCGCCACCCAAATGCTGGATCTGGCGGAAGACCTCAATGCAGAACATGAGTATGAGGCCTTGCTTTTGAGGGGACATATTGCAGAGATCAAGAAGAGGCATCGCGAAGCGAAGTTCTATTATGAATCGGTACTGAATGGCACCACGAACTCAATGCTCAAAAGCATCGCTGGCCGGAGTCTTGCTGCACTGCATCTTTCTGTCGTGCAGGATGTGGGACAAGCCCGGCTTGCACTCGTAGAATCAGGAACAGCAGACGATGCAGCGCTGGATGCCATTGAGCTATACTCCTGCGGGAAGGATAAGAAACCCGTTATGGGGGGGATACTGGGGATTATCCCAGGCCTTGGTTATGCCTATTCGGGTGAGTATGCAAACTGCCTGCGCTCACTCATCCTGAATGGTTTATTCATCTGGGGCATGATCGATACCGCAGAAAACGAGGAATGGGGCTTCTTCGGCGTCATCACATTCTTTGAATTGACCTGGTACAGCGGCAGTATCTATGGAGGCATCGATGCTGCACATCGGCACAACAGGGATCGCCTCAACGAGTGCCTTGTGCCATTGCGAACCGATACAGAGCTCGAGCTGGATCGAGCTGAACTCCCCCTACTCTCTTTCAGAATAACATTCTAGTACCCGTCATCCCTGATGGATCAATTCAAAATAATAGAAGGCAGAGGATTCGCAGGTGGTGCGCTCCTTGTTTTTGACAAGATCGACTCCACTAACTCCTGGGCTCTTGCCAACCTTGCTGATTGCGGGAACGGCGACGTCATTCTTGCAGTTGAGCAAACAGCGGGCCGCGGCAGATTTCAGAGGGAGTGGTTTTCGTCAAGCGGCAGAAGCCTGACCGTTTCCCTGGTCCTGAAGCAATTCAAGCCGGAACTCGCATCCAACCTTACCCAGGTTGCCGTTATTGCCATGGGCGGTGTATTGATGCGACACAACATCTTCTGCAACTACAAATGGCCGAACGATCTGCTCGCATCAAGTGGCAAGATAGCAGGAATCCTAGCAGAACTTGACAGCATCGCTGACACTATAGTCCTTGGCATAGGGCTCAACGTCAATCTTACCGTCGGGGACCTGGCATGGCTGGAACTCATACAGCCTGCGACCTCAATGCAGATCGAAAGCGGTAATCAGCATGATCCTATGCAGATACTCGATGAGTTCCTTTGCGAATTCGACACCATGCTGAATCTAACAAACACTTCGGGCTTATCGGCTGTGCTTGAGAAATGGCGTGCATCAGACGCGCTCAGCGGGAAGTCAGTCGAGGTCACCACCCCCTCCTCCCTTCTGCGCGGACGCTACATGGGGTTATCTGATGACGGCAGCATGTTGATCCTGGACGAGGATGAGGTGGTGCAGGAGATCAGGGCCGGAGATGTTGCGAGCGTGCTGGCTTAGCGCCCGCTGCGCGCGACGAGTTTCAGGACTACAGTGCGGTTCTTGCGCATTCCTGCGGGCGTATCATTGGGGAAAGGCGGATCAAGCTCACCTGCTGCTGCAACCCCAAGCGATTCAGCGGGTAGGCCGCATTCTGTTTCCAGGTATGCCCTGACCTTGACAGCGCGCGCCAGTGCTAGATCCTTGTTCGTCGGATAGCGTCCGTTAGGGTTCACCGGCACTGAGTCTGTGTGTCCCACAACAATGATCCTATAGTCGGGCATGTGATCACGCAATTGGTTGGCCAGATCTCTCAACATGGCGCTGGTCTCACTCGATATCCGGGTCAGAGATGAGAATGCAGCTTTCTTGAATACGATGTTTAAGAGGTCATTCTGCGGGCGCAGTTCAATGCCTGCCACTTCAAGTGCAGGCCATCTGTCAGGCTGCGGAATTGGCTGTGGCGTGACGCCAAGATCCGGCTGATCTTCCGTCCTGGGGTTGTCTATCGCGCCATTCTCTATTACCTGCTGACCACCATCTGGTTCTGTGCGCTCTTTCTGCACGTTACCATCAGATCGCTCTGATCCATTTCCACCAATCATCCGCGGGATCGCAATTGCTGCCATACCCAGCAGTACAACTACCAATATGGTCTTGGCATGCCGTCCTCCCCAGCTGGCTGCTCCCTGCAGCCATGCAAGGTTGCTTGCGGGCCTGATTCGTTCAAGCAGTGCCTGGTCCAATGCTTCTCCGCTGGTCGCTACCTCGCCCTTGATCCTCTTGGCAAGTATGGTGTAGTCCTTGTTCAGACCTGCTAGCTGGCGTTTGAGCTCATTACGGTCATCATGGACAGAACGAATTTTATGAGCAAGGTATTCGACCTCGCGTTCGAGCTTGGTTTCCTTCTTCTTTGCTCGTCTGATGAGGCCTACACGGAACTCCTTCTCGCGTTTGAGCTGTTCTGCGAACTCTCGCCGTGCCTGATCGATCACATCGACAGACGATGCATGTTCCTGGCCGAGCTCACTGATTCTGGAATCGCGTTCAGCGATTTCCCGCGTCAAGCCCTCTTCCTTTGCGTGTCTTTCGCGCTCAAGAATTTCCTGGCGCTTCAACCTGTTATCAAGCTGCTTTTCGAGGCCATCCTGCGATTGGATGGCAATCTGTAGCCCATTCTCGAGCTTCTCTATCTGCTCTGTCAGCTCAGCAACACGTGCCTTGCCTTTGGCTTCAGTTTCGATGAGGCGGAGTTTCTCTTCCTCGATCCCCTTAGATGCCGACTCAGCCTTAACTGATGCTTGCTGAAACTGGGCGCGCAAGTCTACGATGGTCGATTCAAGTTCCTGTTGCTTTGCACCCTGATCGCTCGACCTAGCAGCAGATTCTTCCGTGATACTATCAATCCTGCCGTTGAGCTCCTCAAATGTGCCAGCCGCAGCCTGTGCCTCAGCCACCATCTCGGCAATCCTGGAATCCGCAGTTGCTTCAGATTCTACATGGAGTTGTTCTATGTTCTGGCGTTCCGTCTCGCTCTGCTCCAGTTGTTGTTGAAGCTTGTCGATCTTGCCCAGTCGTCCTGCATGTTCCTCACGCAATGACGTATAGTCGGAGGAAAGGGCATTCTTCTTTTCGGAGGCAACCTTATGATTTGTCTCAAGTTCACTGTGCTGCTGTTGCAGCTGCTTTGCGCAAGCATTGCTGGCCTCCAGTTGCTCGCGCAACGAAGCAGAATCGCTTTCTAACTGAACTCCCTTGGCTAAAACTTCCTTGTGCGTCGTTTCAAGATCTATGTGCTCCTCGCGCAGACCTGCAAACTCCTGGTTTCTGGCATCCAGTTCTGAACGGATGCCTGCCAGCTGATCAGAAAGCTCGGTTTCTTTCTTTGTGGCTTCCATCCGCATTTCATCCAGCTCTGAGATAAGCCGCTTAGACGTCTTGCGCTCCTGGTCAAGGTATTCACCCGCACCGGCAACCTGCGACTTGAGGTCAGAGATGACATTGCTCAGTTCCGATTCCTTCGTAGAGGAACTCGCCTGCAGCTGATCGAGTGCAGTGCGTTGCATATCGATCTCTTCCATGAAAGATGCTTCAGTTTTTTCAAGTGCGGCAATACGAAGAGCTAGATCCTGCTCTTTCTTGTCCCGCGCCTGGGCCAGCTTCATTACATCGCCAGATTTATCATCAAGTGACTGCTGCGCTTTCTGAAGTGAGACCGCATTCTCGTCCAGTTCAGATTTGAGTGTGGCAATATGTGAATTCAAATCGCCAACTGTTGAATCACGATCGTGTTTCAGGGATTCAAGCGCTGAGCCCTGTTTTGCAAAGTCTTGCTCTGCTGTATCAAGAAGGGATGTTGCGTCCTTCAAGTCCTTCTGTAACTGCATGAGACGGGCATTGAGTTCTGAGCTCTTCTGAGAGCCCGATTCTGCAACTTCCGCCCTGAGCACGTTCTCACGCTGTGCGGCCTGCTGTAGTTCTTCACATTGATGAGTTGAATGCGAGAGTCTTTTCTCGAGCAGTTCGATCTGGCCCCTGTGCTCAGCTTCTCGCTGTTTTTCCGCTTCCTTGAAATTTGAATCATCAAGTCTGGCATTCTCGATGTCGCTGGCACCTGCAGCAACATCATGCTCAAGCTGCGCGATGCGCTCCCGGAGTTCCTTTTCCCTGGCCTTCGCGTGGCGATGTTCCGTATCTCGCTTGGCTGTGAGTGCGTCGAGGCTCGAGTGGAACTCCGACTCCTTCTCCGCTACGCTGTTCGCATCCTTGTCGCGAAGTGACCTTTCCTGATCCACTGCAGCACGAACTGTATCGAGCTCTGATTCCTTGGCCGCTAGCTCCTGCTCAAGCTGCTGCAGATGTTGAGTCTGGGATGATTCGCGTTGTTTAGTGGCTTCCTGCGTTTCAACCTTGGCCTGCTCAATTTCCTGTTTCAGCTCCGCAATCTGGTTTGACTGCTCACTGCTCTTTCGTTCCAGCTCCTGCTTTGTGGCGAGACCTGCTTTCGTGGCAGCGTCTAGGGCAGAGCGTTTCTCATCTGAGCTTGCTGATGCCTTCTCAAGTTCCTCGATGCGAGCACGCATCTCAGTCTCTCGTCGCCGAGCTTCTTCCTCGAGAACGTTGTTCTGCCTGGCAAGGTCGGCTATCTCACGCTCAACAGTTCCCAGTTCGACGGCCTTGGCTTTGAGTGACTGCTGTAGTGAGCTTCTCTCCTTCTCAAGAGTCTGGTCCTGTTCGCCGCCTTCGGCTTTGAGCTGAGCAATAGTTTTTTCATGTTCTGCCAGCCGTTTCTTGAGACTGCCAAGCATTTCAGACGATAGTCTGCTTTCCTCTTTCAATTGTTTAGAACGCTGGTCAACAGTCTCAGCCTTCTCCCGTGTCTGGGCTTCCAGTTTCGAGCGGTGTTCTTTCTCATGTGCGAGTTCTCGCTCTACCTTTGACAGCGATGCGATCGCATTCGACTGATTGCGGCGGAGCTGCTCGATTTCCTGCTTAAGGCCTCGCTCCTTTTCCTGCATTTCGACATTGAGAGTCTTACGCGTGCTGTCCAAGGAGCCCAGCTGTTCGCGTGCATCGTTCAGTTCCAGCCCTGCTTCTGTCAGTTGCTTCGTAAGATCCTTAACCTGCCCGGCCAATTTGGCCTTTGCGGAATCAGCATCCTGGCACAGGCGCGCACTTTCCGAGACACTTTCCGAGAGAGCCTTCCTGGCCGTATCAAGCGAGGCCTCGCTAGAAACAGCTTTTTTCTGTAATTCAGCAAGCTCCGTCTTGAGGACTGACTCAGCACCTTTCTCTCTGGTCTTGAGCTGATCAAGGACTTCTGTCGTCTCGTTCAGTTCTTTCTCTACCTTCTGCAGGGCGTACGCCGATCCCTCAGCTTCTTTCTTCAGAGCGGAAGCGGTGGCAGCAAGTTCAGATTCCTTGCGCTCACCATCAGTTCGTGACTTCTCGAAAGCTACCTTATGACGCATGGCTTCATCGCGCGCTTTAGCGACCAGTTCCGCCAGGTCATTCTTTTCCGCCTCAAGCCTGTCGGCCCTCCTGGCAAGCTCCTTTTCGCTATCACGCTCCATTGCAATAGCTTCCACAGATGACCTTTTTTCTTTCTCAAGCTGGTCCTGCACTTCGTCAAGCAGCTGTTCTGCCGCTTGGGCTTCTTCTTCCAACTGTTTAACGCGCTGTTGCAGTTCTTGCTGCCCGCGTGCTGCATCATGGCTGGCCGCATCGTTTTGTGCGCGCTGTTCCTCGATTTTAGATTCTGCCTGCCCAAGTCTTGAATTCAGCTCGGCGATTTTCTCTTCCCACTCACCGGCGCCCTTCTTCAGCACATCTTCTTTCTCGCTGTTGGCTCCCTTGAGGCGGTCAATTTCCTCGTGCCAGCTATCCATCGTGAGTTTTGTTGAGGTGATTTCGTCATTACTTGCTGTAAGTTTGCTTTCCAACTCGGCAACGGTCTTCTTGAGCTCTCGTTCTGCCGTTTGGTATTCATCAACGAGTCTTTCCCGCCTGACACGTTCTTCATCGAGTTGATCACTCGCTCCTTCCAGTAGATCCATCGCAGTGTGAGCTTCGGCCTCAAGATTCTGGATCTTCATCTGAAGGGTCTGTTCGGTACTCTTCTCCCCCTGCTGCCTGGTAGAACTCTTCGCGCTCAACTTGACAAGTTCTTGTCGTGTCGCCGCAAGATCCTTGTTCGCGAGTTCTGCGGCACCTCGGGCCTGTTCCAGTTCAAACGTTAGCTGTGCTTCACGCTCGAGGTTGAGTTTAGGCTCATCCTGCTGTCGATGGCGCCGAGGTTCGGCCTTCTCGTCGCGCATTGCTACCGATATGGGACTCATCTCGCGCTGCTGTCCTATAATCTGGGCTACATTCAACTCCTTGGCGGTGACCTTGTTGACGAGGCG
>JAUXFM010000084.1 GCA_030622955.1 Lentisphaerales bacterium | reverse complement strand
ATCGATTTGAAATCAAGAGAAGTGCTAACGTAGTATATCAGGATGAAACCATTAGACAATATTGAGCAGATAAGGTGCTGGATGGACTTTGGTCACCACAAACCGGACAGTAGTGATGTGCGAATTTTAAGTACTGTCGGATAGAGCATCATTGGTGTAAACTTTCCGGTGAACTGTCGCCGACCATCAGGGTGTTCTAATGTAAGATTGGGTGCGCGAGATCATAGAATCAAACCTGAGCAGGGGGCCAGAGGACATGCTCTGGCAATCGTTGCCAGAGAAGGCTGCATAGAGCAAGAAACGCTAGGATGCCGATGAGGAACAGGGCCTGCTCGCATGCTGAAGCATTTTGTTGAATAGGAGTGAAAGGTTGTAATATATGAGAAGACACGAGAAGAACCCGCTGATCACACCTTCAATGCTCAAGCCCACGTTGGACGAGATGGAGGTGATGGGCGCGTTCAATGCTGGGGCAACAGCGTTTGGTGACGAGGTGATCCTTCTGCTCCGCGTTGCGGAACGATGCAAGGCCGAGGCGGGCTCAGTCGCGGTTCCCATATATACGTTTGAAGATGGGCGTGGCAAGCCTGACATCCTTCGCTTCAGTGTGGATGATCCTGATGTCAAATTGAAGGACACGCGCGGTGTTGTTTATAAGGGCATTGACTATCTCACGACACTCAGCACTGTTCGGCTTGCACGCAGCAAGGACGGCGTGAATTTCACTGTCGACGATAAGCCATTCATCTATCCCTGCCATGAAGGCGAGAAATACGGATGCGAGGATGCGAGGGTCCAGAAACTGGGCGACAATTACTATATCAATTATACAGCTGTATCGGGTGACGGATGGGTGACCGCACTGGCTGTTACGCAGGATTTCAAGTCACTCGAACGGATGGGCACGATCTTTTGCCCTGCAAATAAGGACGTTTCCATCTTCCCCGAAAAGGTAAGTGGTAAATATTGGGCATTACATCGGCCAAACAATGATGGGTTCGGGAAGGCCTCTATCTGGACGGCAACCTCTGAGAACCTGATGGAGTGGGGTGACCACAAATGTATTGTCAGGCCGCGCGACACGATGTGGGAGAGCATGAAGATCGGTGGTGGCTGTGCGCCGGTCAAGACCGATAAGGGCTGGCTCGAGATATACCATGGCAAAGGCGATGGGCAGAAATACTACCTGTTCGGACTCCTGCTTGACCTGGACGATCCTTCAAAAGTCATAGCGCGTGCGGAGAAGCCGTTCATCAGTCCTGAGACTGATTATGAGACTGCAGGCTTCTTCCCTTATGTTGTATTCTCGAACGGATTGGTTGAAAAGGAGAATGGTGAGTTGCACGTTTACTATGGTGCATGCGATGAGACAACGAATATGTTGATCACCAGCAAGGAAGAATTGCTGGCTGACCTTGGACTGTGATTTGACTGGGAGACGAGTATATGAGAATTGGATTTGTTTCAACATATCCGCCTATGGAGTGTGGTATTGGCACCTATACGAATTACCTGACAGATGAATTGCGCAAACTACCGAACGAGATATATGTCTATGGCCCGATAGGTGCAAAAGGCGAGGGAGTGTACGGAACCTATTCTGCGCAGAGTCGTTCAAAGTCGGCCGAGTTGTGGGAAATAATCAGTACTACGACGCCTGACATTATTCATATCCAGTTCGAGTTCGGCCTGTTCGAGCCGCCTGCAGGCGTGCAGATTGTTGAGCTTCTTGTGAGGGCGCGGGTTGCCGGGCTTCCTGTGGTCACAACCTTCCACACGGTCAAGGACGATGTTCCGCATGACGAGAAAGTTGTCACCAGGCTCATTGTGCAGGAGAGCAGTGCAATAGTGGTGCATGAGGAGTTTCAGAAGAAAACGCTTGCCACGTTTTGTGATGATGTGAGCCATGTGTATGTTGTGCCGCACGGTATTCGTGAGATGGCGCAGGTTCCTGATGCCAAGAAGAAGCTTGGGATTGAAGGCAAGCCCGCGTTGTTGATCTGTGGGTATATCAGGCCCACGAAGCGGCATGATCGTATAATCAACATGTTCCCTAAGATAGCGGAACGTGTGGAGGATGCTGTTCTGCTTGTGAGCGCCAAGTCACGCACATCGATGGCTTTTGGATGTAAGCAGTCGATCTGTCAGATGATTGAGAATTCACCAGTACGTGATCGCATCAAGGTGCTCTACGGACAGATCCCGCAGCATACCTTTGACACGGTTATTTCTGCGGCGGATGTTGTTGCTTTGCCGTATGAGATTGGTGGGCAGAGCGGGATCATGGCGCACTGCTTTGCGTTCGGGAAACCGGTTGTCACGAGCGATTTGCCTGCGTTTCAGAAATGGATCGATGCTGCTGGCGGCGGCATGACCGCCGGTACTGACCAGCAAATGGAAGACGCCATTGTGAGTCTGCTGGGCGATGCTGAAGCACGGGCAGGACATGCGAAAAGCATCGGTAAGTTCGTGCATGATATTGCTTCATGGCCCGTAATTGCAGAGAGCCATATGGATATCTATAACGGGATCGTCAAGCCGCCCACCAGCAATGCCGAATACGCCTTCTATCGGGAGGTATAGATCGGCCTGGCCAAGCTCGGGCTAGGTGGCCAGGGAGAACGCGGGGAAGAGGGATTCCGGCAATCGAATCCTGTAGCCTGTGCTGAAACCACGTACTCCCCGCTTCACAAATCCGTCCCTGCCTGATACGCTTGGGCCCAAACAAAGGAAGTTCGAATGTTTAGACGACATGGCCATGGCCGCGATATAGCGCACAGATGGGAGGGCAACCCGCTCATCAGGATTGAAGACATGGACTTCATGTGCGCAGATGTCCGATGCGCAGGCGTCGCACTATACAATGAGGAGACCATCCTACTGGTAACCATCGAGCATCTTTCGGGCCAGCAAAGCATCCACCTCGCGAGGACAGACGGGCGCCAAACCTTCCACCTTGACAAGAATCCTTTCCTTGCCCCCATTGCCGAAGGACCGGACGCGCAACATGAAGTATGGGGCGTGATGGACGCGCGTGTTACGGTTATGGATGGGATCTATTACATCATGTACCTCGCCTACGGGAAGCATGGTTACAGGATTGGACTGGCGACCACGAAAGACTTCCAGTCTGTTGAAAGGGTAGGCCTGATCTCGGAGCCTGACACCAAAGGCGGTACACTCTTTCCGGTGAAGTTCAACGGACGATACGCTAGACTGGAGCGTCCGCAGCAGGGGCATGCGGTCTGGCTTTCTTACAGCGATGATCTTAGACATTGGGGTGACAGCAAGCGCGTGATGGCGCCCAGGTTCGGATACTGGGATAACACGCGTATCGGCGCGGGTGCACCACCAATGCTGATCGACGAAGGCTGGCTGGTGATCTACTATGGGGTGAAGGACACATCGAGTGGGCCGCTCTTCCGCCTGGGATCGGTTATTCTCGATCGTAACGATCCGTCGAAGGTGGTAGGTCGCTCGAATATACCTATCCTCGCACCCCGCGAGAAATACGAGCGGATAGGAGATATCCCGAATCTTGTCTATAGCACCGGCGCATTCATAGACAGCGACGGGAAGATACACATCTTTTATGGCGCTGCTGATAGCTGCGTCTGTATGGCCACAACAGGAATTGATGAGATCTGTACTGAATGCAGGGCGAGCACCTCTGCTTTTTGACCCAGGAGTTTGTGATGCGACCGAGAAATGGCAAAGGACTTGATATCATCTCGCGCTGGGAAGGTAACCCGGCTCTGACCGTTGAGGATGTCCCGTTCCGTGCCAATACTGTTTTTAATGGCTCGCCGATCGTCACGAGGGACGGTGTCTATATCCTGCTTCGCGTGGAAGGTCAGCAAGGCGGGAGTGTGTTCGCTTTAGCCAGAAGCAAGGACGGGCTGCGGTTCAAGGTCGATCCTGAACCGGTCATGCTTCCTGCGAGGGACGGGCCATTCGCCGATATGGAGACAAAAGGCATTGAAGATCCGCGTGTAACGATAATCGATGGCGTCACGTATGTGATGTATACTGTCGTTAGTGATGCCGGCTACAGGATCGCGCTCGCGCGGACAAATGACCATGTGAATTACGAACGTATGGGGCCCGTTTCCGAGCCGGGTAACAAAGATGGCGTTCTCTTCCCGCGTAGGATCAATGGCCGGTATGTGCGGCTTGATCGACCTATCGGTGCCGGGGTCGGCAGTATTTGGGTTTCCTATTCACCCGATTTGATGAATTGGGGTGATGCTGAAGTGGTCATACAGCCACGACGCGGGTACTGGGACGAATTCAGGATTGGTGCGTCATGTCCACCCATTGAAACGAGTGAGGGTTGGCTCGAGATTTATCACGGCGTGAAGAAAACGAGCGCCGGCCCTATCTATCGGATAGGTACGGTCCTCCTGGATCTTGACGATCCGGCGAAGGTGATAAAGAGATCAGTTGCCCCGGTTCTTTCGCCACGTGCAGAATATGAACGGATCGGCGATGTGGGCAACGTTGTTTTCGCCTGCGGCGCGGTTGTTGAAGAAAACGGCGATATGAAGATCTACTATGGCGCAGCGGACACATCTATCTGCGTGGCACTGACATCACTCGGTGAATTGATGTCGGAGAGCTTTAAGTAAGGAATCGCCGTGGAGACCACAGACTCCAGCCAGGAAAAGTCATTACGCAATTTCCAGCAGTGCCTTCAGTTCGGGTCGATACAGGTGGTATCTTTTCCTATACCCGTTAACTGATGTCCAATAACTGCTGTCCGGCTTGCCGGACAGCAGTGGAATCCCATTCCCAGGCCCGATATCCGCTCAACGCCAATATCTATGCGGTCCAAACAATAACAAGCGGCCGGGTTTGATGAATCGTTTCGGCTTAGATATTTTCCCACAGCGGCAGGCCTGTCTCGTCGTCCATCCCCCTGATCAAATCCTCGCCTTGAAAGACCTCTATGGTGAATTCGCAGGCAAATACGATTGTGCCCGGTGCGAGGTGGCCGCCAAAAGCTGCACTCTTGTCATCCGAGAGGGTGACATGTGCATGAATTATCGGTTCTCCATCCTTGATGCTCACATTCCCGACCAATGCCGTGATCTCGAGCGGCTGATCAAAATCATGAAACTCATATTTACGAGTGCTCTGGTTGTAGAATGCCAGCCGTGCTCTCTTGAGAGCCCCCAAAGCCTGGATCTTGCCCAGCCTGATCTGCTTTTCTCTGCAGAATGAGGTCAGCTCCTCAAGCAGGTCAGCACCATGTTTCAATCTGCCGACAAAAATATCTTTGGGCTCGACGGTTCGTGAAATAGCCATTACAGATGTTCCTTTCGTCTCTTTTCGTACCAGTTCAAGGTGTTCGTGTCGAGTTTGGAGTTTCACGGTTCAACGGCCTGTCGCCTGCCGGGTTCCTCGAGATTCGGGCAACAAGCCGTCAAGTTTTAAAGAATCTTCTTTTATTCCTCTTCCGCTTGCTTACCATGTTCGCCATGAAGTCACTGCCTTTTGTTCATCTTCATTTGCACACATGTTACAGCCTGCTTGACGGCGCCTGCCGCATTGACCAGGTCATGGAGCGGGCAGTCGAAGAGGGCATGAGTTCCGTTGCCATGACGGACCATGGTGTCATGTACGGTGCGGTAGAGTTCTACAAATCCGCGAATGAGCATGGCATTAAACCGGTGCTTGGCTGCGAAGTGTATGTTGCGGACGGCGATCACCGTGATCGTGGCAAGCAGGCTGGGCGGCGACAGCCAAGGATTAACCATCTTGTGCTTCTCGCGCAGAATGATGTTGGTTTCCAGAACCTCACTCGCCTTGTTTCAATCGCACATCTTGATGGTTTTTACTACAAGCCAAGAATAGATCATGAACTGCTGGCAGAATATCACGAGGGCCTGATAGGTATGTCGGCATGTCTTAAGGGCGAGGTGGCCTCAGGACTGCTCGATGGCAATATGGAAGCCGCGAAGCAGGCTGCCGGTCAGTATGTCGATATCCTGGGGAAAGATAATTTCTTTATAGAGATTCAGGACCATGGCTTGCCGGAACAGCGTGAGGTTAATAGGTATCTTCCAACGCTTGCAGGCAAGATGGGCCTGCCGCTGGTCGCTAGCAACGATGTTCATTACCTGAAGAAAGAACATGGCGTTGCTCATGAAGTACTGCTCTGCCTGCAGACCCAGACAGTCATGAGCGATCCTAAACGCATGCGGTATCAGACGAACGAGTTCTACATGAAGAGCGCGGCGGAGATGACGGAGCTGTTTAAAGAGCATCCTGAAGCAATAACGAATACTGTTGATATTGCTGAGCGCTGTAACGTTGAACTGGAATTCGGGAAGCTTCATTTTCCGATCTTCAAGACACCTGAAGGAATATCGCACAAGGACTATCTCATTAAGCTTGGCCATGAAGGGCTGGTGAGTCATTACCAGGTCACGAACCCGAACCATCCCAAGAACGATTTCGAGAAGCGGGTGATCAATCGCTTCAACACTGAGATGGATATTGTGGAGAAGGCCGGTTACATTAACTACTATCTTGTTGTCGCCGATTTTGTAGGCTACGCGAAGCGGGTGGGAATCCCGGTGGGGCCAGGTCGGGGGTCCGGTGGTGGCAGCCTGCTTGCCTACGTAACAGGAATCATTGATATTGATCCATTGCATTATGGCCTGATCTTTGAGCGGTTTCTTAACCTTGAACGTGTGTCGCCACCCGATTTCGATATCGACTTCTGCCAGGCGCGGCGTGGCGAGGTCATAGAGTACGTCAAAAACAAGTACGGTCGCGAAAGCTGTGCCCAGATCATTACGTTTGGCTCGCTTGGCGCCAAGACGGTTATTCGGGATGTTGGGCGGGTACTTGAGATACCCTACGATGAGTGTGACAAGCTCGCCAAGATGATACCGGGCGACCCGAAAATGAATCTTAAGAAGGCACTTGATGTCAATCCGGAATTCAAGAAAGCCTATGAAACCAACAAGAACTGCAAGCGAATTCTCGAGTATGGTTTTGTGCTTGAAGGACTCTACAGGAATCCGGGTATTCATGCAGCAGGCATAGTTATTGGCGAAAAGCCATTGATAGAAATCGTCCCGCTTTCACGTGATAAGAACAAGGAGATCATTACCCAGTACTCATGGGAAGAGCTGGGCGATATCGGTCTGCTCAAGATGGATTTCCTCGGACTTAAGACCCTGACCGTTATAGAGGAATCTGTTGGATTGATAAAGATGGGGAAGGGCGTGGAGATCGACCCGTCCGACCTGGCTATGGACGACAAGAAAACCTACGAGCTTTTCAACAGGGGCGACACCATTGGCGTATTCCAGCTCGAGAGCAGTGGCATGCGTGACCTGATCAGGCGCGTGGGAATCGACAAGATCGATGATCTCATTGCAATGATCGCGCTCTATCGGCCGGGGCCGATGAACATGCTTGACGATTTCGTGAAGAGGAAGGGTGGGCGCTCAAAGATCAAGTATGATCATCCTCTGCTTGAACCCATTCTCAAGGAGACCTATGGCGTGATGCTCTACCAGGAGCAGGTGCTCAAGACTGCGAACGTGCTGGCCGGTTATTCACTAGGCGAAGCCGATATCCTGCGCCGCGCGATGGGCAAGAAGAAGGCCGAGGTCATGGAGCAGCAGCGTGCCAAGTTCGTCGCAGGCTGCGAGAAGAACAACAAGATCAAGCCGAGCGTTGCCGGCAGGGTTTTTGATATGGTGGCCAAGTTCGCCGGTTACGGTTTTCCCAAGGCGCATAGTACGGGTTACGGACTGATCGCCTATCAGACCGCTTTCCTGAAGGCCAACTACCCCGCAGAATTCATGGCAGCCTTGCTTTCCAGCGAGATTGGCAATTTCGACAAGTTGCCCGTCTTTACTGCCGAAGCGAAGGAAATGGGGCTCGAAATCCTGCCGCCTGATGTCAATGAGAGTGATGTGCGGTTTTCGCCGGTTGAGGGTGGTATCAGGTTCGGTATGGCCGGGATAAAGAATGTTGGTGCGGGTGCTGTCGAGGCCATTGTCGAAGACAGGCGCCAGAATGGACCCTACAAGGGGTTGATGGATTTCTGCTCGAGAGTTGACGGCACAGTTGTCAACAAGAAGGTCATTGAGAGCCTGGCGCGTTGTGGCGGGTTCGATTCCTGCGGCCAGCACAGGGCTCGGCTTTTTAATGGTGTCGATTTTGCGATGAGTAGAGCCGCGAGCTCATCGCGTGACAAGCAGGATGGGCAGGGGAGCCTGTTCGAGTTGCTCGACGAAGGCGATACTTCACTGGGCGAAGGTGATATTCCCGATTGCGAAGCCTGGCCGGAAAGCCAGCAACTCGCAGCCGAGAAAGAACTGCTCGGCCTGTACATGAGCGGTCATCCGCTTGCGCAGTATGCCTGTCTCTTGAAGCGATACCAGCTTTCGGACGTCCAGAATCTCGCCAATCTTGAGGAAGGATCATCGACGCGGCTGGGTGGCATTGTTTCTACCGTGACCACGAAAGTTACCAGGAAGAAGGAGCGGATGGCCTTCCTGCGACTCGAGGATCTCGATGGTTCGGTTGAGGTGCTGGTGTTCCCCGATGTTTACAACGAATACAGTGCCAGCTTGAGACCCGAATCGGCCGTACTGGTTTGCGGCGATATTTCGAAGAAGGAAGAGGAGGTCAAGCTGGTTGCCCGGGAGATATATCCACTTGCGCAGGCGCCGAAATATTTTGCGACGAAGCTGGGAGTTCATCTCTTTGCTGCAGGGCTGGATGTCGCGAAGATTGAGCGGGTACGGGATATCATGCGACTGCATCCAGGCGACGTACCCGCTGTGATCTGTTTGCAATTCCCTTCCTGCGAGAAAGTGTTCCTCGATACCGATCGATCGTACAGGGTGAATCCTGCCGAGAAACTTGTGCAGGAGCTTGAGCATGAGCTGGGCGAAGGCAACGTGTACGTGGGGGTGAACCCCAAGCCCTGCAGGCGGGAACGTGCGCCGCGTCGACGTTTCGCACGCTCAAATGGCAGCTGAAGCGACGTTTCTCGAGGGATTGTCCATTGCTCGCATTCGACTCATAAATCCCACAGGAGCTGGGCAGCTCCTGCTTGAAATGGGTTCACCTCAAGCTTTCGCGCGTTCCAGCGCGCACGAAAGCTTGACAATTCCCCTCTGGCACGGTCTAATTCACGGTTGCCTGACAGGCGATTTCTTTCATGATACTGATTGTTTGAAGTATGTGTTGCACGGGAGATGACCGATGCCAGTGACTGATAAGAGTGCGAGCAAGACCGGGTCCGAAACCAAATGGTTCCTCAAGATCGATGACGGTCAGATTTTCGGGCCTGTGGCTATAGGATCGCTGGCCGAATGGGCCGCGAACGGACGCGTCGCACCGGGCAACACGGTATCGAAGGATAAGCAGACATGGGTCGGTGCCGAGACCATAGGCGAGCTGGGCATGGTCTGGATGGTGGGACTTGAAGATGGCGCGCTCTATGGTCCACTGAATATACAGGCCATCGGCGAACTGATTGCCGAAGGTGCCATTTCCGGCGATGCGGAATTGATGAATCAATCTACCAAAGAACGCGGGCTGGCCGGCCAGCTGCTCGCAGCAAATGCGGAAAAGAAGAAAGCCGAGGCGGCTAAGAAGATCGCCGAGGAGCGCAAGAGGGCGGAAGCTGCTGCAAAAGTGGCTGCGGAAAAGAAGAAGGCCGAGGAAGCAGCGCGTAAGGGCGAGGAAGAACGTAAGAAAGCAGCAGCAAAGAAAGCGGCCGAAGAGAAGAAGAGCGCTGAAGAAGCAGTGAAGAAGGCTGAGGCTGTTGCAAAAGCCGCGGAGGAGAAGAAGAAAGCCGAGGCTGCTGCAAAAGCTGCTGAAGAACGGGCGAAGGCCGAGGAAACAGCACGTAAGACTGAAGAAGAGCGCAAGAAGACGGCTGAGCTGAAGCAAGCGGCTGCCGAAGCAGAGGCAAAGGCAGAGGCGGCGCATAAGGCGAAGCTTGAGGCCGAGAAGAACATTGCAGAGGAACGTCAGAAGTCCGAAGAAATCAGGAAGCGGGCTGATGAGGATCGCAAACAGAGGGCGGAAGAGGCGCGCAGGGCGGAAGAAGCAGCCAAGGCGGCCGAGGAGAAGGCCCGGAGGATCGCGGCCGAGCGGATCGCGGCCGAGAAGGACCTCAAACAGATCAGCAAATCTGCTGAAGAGAAGCTTCAGCAGACGGAACGGGAATTTACGCAGAAGATAGAGGATTTGAGAAAGGCTTCCGAAGAGAAGGGCCGAGTAGTTGAGAAGGTCCGCGAGGCGCTCGAAAACGAAACAAGGCGCCGCGAAGCCGCTGAGCAGGATGCCAGGGACAAGAATGCTGCCCTGATCAAAGAAGTCGAGACACTCAGGAATCAGATGGAAAGTGCTGGCGAAGGTGTGGAGCCCCAGTTTGCGCTTGCCAAGCTCGAAGAGCAGAAACGCGAATACAAGGAACTTGAAGAGCGGAGCCGCGGGCGCGAAGAAGATCTCAAGGGAAAGATGGAGGATCTGCGCAAGGAGTATTACGTCGCAGCACTCAGCCTTGAAAAAGCGGGGGGGAAACTCGCTGAATTCAAGACGAAGGCGGTTGGCGAAGTTGCACGGATCGAAGGTGACCGGACGGCCCAGGATGCGGCAACAAAGCGCAACATTGAACTTGCAAGGCTCGAGAATGAACGGCTGGCCCGCCGCGTCAATGAGCTGCAGGATAAGGCCGGCTCAGCATCGAGCCAACTTGAGAAGGCCCGCAACGAGATAGAACAGCAGCGTAGCAAGTATCAGCATCTCCAGGAAGAGAGTCAGCAGAAGGCTCGTGACCTGTCGGATCGTGTCGAGGAGCTGGAGGAGCAGGTTGAAGTGCCTCGTGAGGAACTTCAGCTGGCGCGTAAACAGCTTGATGAGCAGGTCAAGCGCTATGAATCTCTACAGGCTGAAAGCCAGCAGAAAGCCCGCGAGCTGTCCCAGCGTGTCGAAGAGCTTGAGAAGATGGCACGCGGCCCACAGGAAGCCCTCGATCGCGCACGTGGTGAAATGGCCGAGCAGAGGAAACGCTACGAGGGACTGCTTGAGCAGAGTAGGCGCAACGAAGAACAGCTTGCCGAGCGTATAGCCGAGATTTCCCAGGAAAGCGAAGAGCGCACGACGCAACAGCTTGAACTTGAGCACGAACTGGAAAACGAGCGTTCGCTCAGGCTCGAGATGGAGGCGCGCAGGCTTGACAAGGTCAATGATCTCTCTTGCAGACTTCGTTCCCTGCAGGAACAGGTGGAAGCGCCAAAGGTTGATCTGGAGAAGGCCAAGCGCAAGCTTGATGAGCAGACCAAGCGGTATGATGCGCTTCGTGAAGAGAGTGAGCAGAAAGAGACCTCACTCATTGAGAAGATTTCGCAACTCCAAGACACTGATAAACAAAAGGTCGATGAACTTGATCGGTTTGAGGCCGAACTGGAGACAGAGAAGAATAATCGTGTCGGGCTGGAAACGACAGCGAAAGCTCGCGAGAAGGAATATGGTGAGAAGATTGATGAGCTGAGGAAACAGGCCCAGGCTATGGCCGGCAAACTCGGCCACGCCAAGTCGGATCGTAGCCATGT
>JAUXFM010000104.1 GCA_030622955.1 Lentisphaerales bacterium | reverse complement strand
TGACCGTATGCTTATCTGAGTTCAGGGAACCCTTTATGCCATCGAGCACTTTAACCACCTGCTGAGGCAGAACGGTCACGATCACCGCGTCTGAGCGTTTCACCGCATCGCAATTATCCGACTGTACCCCGAACCCCTCTTTCTTGAAGTCATCAAGTGATTTCAAATCACGATCGAGGTTGGTAATGATGATCTGCTTGGCCGAGAACTGCCCGGACACAACGAGTCCACGGGCAATAGCCCTGCCAATATTTCCGCCACCAAGAATTGCCACCGTTTCGGGTAGTTTCATAGCTTTATCCTCAAAGGTCCACGAACCAGTTTCAACACGAACCTGATCGGTTCAGCAATTAAGCCATAAAAGGATATCGGTAATCCCCTGGAGGGTCAAAGTTTTCTTTAACGGTGCGTGGACTGAGCCAGCGCATGAGGTTCAACGCACTGCCTGCCTTGTCGTTCGTGCCCGAAGCACGGCCGCCGCCAAACGGCTGCTGCCCGACAACTGCGCCGCTAGGCTTGTCGTTGATGTAAAAATTGCCGGCCGCATTCAGCAGGACATCCTTCGCCCTGTCAACAGCAGCCCGATCCTGCGCAATGATGGCGCCGGTCAGCGCGTAAGGCGAAGTGCTGTCACAGAGCTTGAGTGTTTCCTCAAACTTGTCATCAGCATAAACGTAGATTGTCAGAACAGGTCCGAAGATCTCTTCCTCCATTGTCCTGAAATGGGGATCCGTTGTGACGATGACCGTCGGCTCAATAAAGTAGCCCACGGAATCGTCACACTTCCCGCCACAGAGAATATCCGCATCCGCATGCTCACGCGCGTAATTTATGTACCCGGATATCCGCGAGTAAGCAGCCTCATCGATTACCGCGTTGATGAAGTTCGAGAAATCTTCCGGGTTGCCCATCTTGAAGTCGGCACATGTGGAGGCAAGGCCATCCTTGACCTGCGGCCAGAGCGATTTCGGCAAATACGCTCGGGAAGCGGCAGAACATTTCTGGCCCTGGTATTCAAACGCACCACGCGCAAGGGCTACAACCGTCTGTTCCGCATCCGCAGAAGGATGCACAACAACAAAATCTTTACCGCCCGTCTCCCCTACTATTCTCGGATAGGCACGGTAATTCTCTATGCCCGAACCGACCTTGCGCCAGATATTCTGGAAGACGCCCGTAGAACCCGTGAAATGGATGCCGGCTAAGCTGGGGCTTGCCAGGGCTGGATCACCCACCTCGCCACCGGAACCGGGCACGAAATTGATCACACCGTCCGGCAGCCCGGCTTCTTTGAGCAACTCCATAATGTAGTAGCCGGAATAGACTGCTGAAGATGCAGGTTTCCAGACAGCGGTATTACCAAGCATTGCAGGTGCGGTCGGCAAGTTACCCGCAATGGATGTGAAATTGAATGGCGTGATGGCGAATACGAATCCTTCGAGCGGTCTATATTCCAGTTCATTCTTCTGCCCTTCTGGCGAGATCGGTTGCTGAGCATAGATCTGCCTTGCAAAATGGGCGTTGAACTTGAAGAAATCAATCAACTCGCATGCTGCGTCGATTTCTGCCTGATACGCATTCTTGCTCTGGCAATGGACAGTGGCCGCATTCAACACCATGCGCCAGGAACCTGCCAGGAGATCAGCGGCTTTCTCGAAGATGGCAAAGCGCTGCTCGGCGTCGGTTCTGGCCCATTCAGGCCAGGCCCGCGCCGCAGCGTCAATTGCCTGTCGGACCTGCTCCTCGCCCGCTTTGTGATAGACACCCAACTTACGAGCATGCTCGTGTGGCATACGGCAATCGCCAGTGTTGCCTGTCCTGATCTCATCCCCATTAATGATGATGGGGATATCGACCTGTCGGTCCTTCAGCTCGAGAAGCTTATTCTGCAGCTTGCTTCTCTCTTCACTACCCGGCGCATAAGACAATACCGGTTCGTTAACAGGCCCTTTCATGCGGGTCTCCTTCATAAGCGGCGCGTTGTTCGTCGGTTCTATTCGAGCTCACGTGGCCTGGTCAATGCAACACAGTCACTCGCGGGTGTGCGCATATCCATAGCCGTATTAAAGTCCTGGTGGTCGAGGAACTCACCGGCGCCACCTGCGACCCTGCCAAGCGCGAAACCAAGGAAAGCACATTCCTCAACACGCTTCTGAGTGACCCGCTTCTCCATGAGTGGTTCCCAGCAAATTCCGAGCCATATGGCTGCCAGTGCGGCATCCATATTGACGGCCCATATCTTGCCGGCTGCACCGACATCGCGAAGCCCCTTGGCCAGTTCATGATAGAAGTCCAGGAATACGTTTCTCTTGCCAGCATCCTTGATCGCTTTCGATATGGCCCGTTCACGCGGGTCATAGTTGATCGGATCTCTATTGAATACCGGATGACCCAGGCAAGGGATCCGTTTGTAATCCACGCCTGATTCTTTCGAAGCATCCTTCATTTTCTTGAAGTTCCTGGCAGTTTCCTGTGCAAGACTTTTAGGGTCAACCCCGCAATTCTTAGCGTAAGGATCCTTAAGATCGGTGCCTTTGAAGACATCGAGCATGAACTTCACGCCCTGCCTGCCGTTGCCACCATGCGTATCGCCGATCGACGCAAGCGTTGCGATCATCGCAGTATGCGGCGAGTTTCCTGCCGAGGCAGAAAGCTTTGCGCCCTGCGCAGAGATGGTGCCCGGCCCATTTGTCAACGCTGCTAGGAGACTCATTTCCACCAGCTTGGACTCGAATCTATATTTTGGCAAATCACCGGTCCAATAGAGGATCAGCGCGTCGCCAAGTGATTTCTTCTCCATGAGCTGGGTAATACTGTACCCATAGATCCTGGCCTCACCGACAAGCGACGACGCATGCGAAGCATTCTTCATCTTGCGTTTCGCCGGCATCAATCCCACGGATTCCTTCATGTATTTAGCGAACTGTGTCGCATAAGGCTCAGGAATCTCGCTGTGATCGATTCTCAGCTCGCTCGGCATGCTTTTGGCTAATCCTCTGAAATTTGAAAACCAAGGGTTGAGATTGAGCTGCTTCTTCACCGGGAAATCCGGCTTCATCTTGAGCGCCCTGCAGATGAGTTTGGCTGCTTCGGGCAGGTGATGGAGTGTTGTCACTCTCATACCTTTGCGGAGCTTGGATGCGAGCGCTGCATCGGCCCTGTATTTCTTCTCGGGATCGAATGCTTCGGTCCTGAAATACTTGTCGAACATGGCCATTTTGCCAGAAGCGCTTGAATCCTTGCCTTCGACGACTGCACCGGCGTGCCCAAGCGATACGTCGCGCCCTTCGGTGAGCTGTCCTGCCACATAGACGATGACCGGCTTCTTGAACTTGCACTTCTTCATCCAGTCGATGGCTTCCTTCTCGTAGACGCCACCCGGCTCTACGTAGAGCACGATCATCCGCGTCTCCTTGCTGGCTGCTGCCAACTTGAGAAGTTCGACCATCGGGGTAAGGATCAGCATGTCTTTACCCGTCGAGATGCCCATGTGGGTACCCATCCCTCCGGTTAGCATATAGGTGGCCATGGTGTTAACCATGTTGCCCGAGTTCGATATGATCGTTGCACTTCCCTTGACGAAGCTCTCTTCCGGCATATCGCCACCAACTGCGCCAACCCTGACATGGTCATGGGTGTTGATGACGCCAAGCGTGTTACAGCCGATCACATCTACGCCAGCTTCTTTGCATAGGTTGTGAATCTTCGCCGTTACTTCGATCGAAACGTGCTCGGTAATGACAAAGAGTGTCTTGAGCTCAGCGCCACCATGCGCCAGCACTTCTTTCACCTCACCGTAAACAGCCGTGGGCGGTGAATAGATAATCACCTTGTTCGGCAGCTTGTTCTTCGGCAGGTTCTGGTAGAGCTTAGCACATGTCGGAAAGACGGGGATTCCGTCGCCCTTCGGCACGTCCATTGAACGCTTTCCTTTGCCAAGCGCCCAGCCGCCAACGATATTGTTGGCATAAGCCTGTGAAATAACGGAAACCTTGGACGCTTCGCGACCGGTAATGTTGCTTACCGCTACTCGGTCGCCCTTCTTGAGAAGGCCTGCAAGTATCTTGGCATTCATTATTTCGCCTCCTTCTTCTCACGAACAAACTTCGCTAACTTGGCCGCATATTCCGCAACCAACGTCAGCGGCGAATCATGCCCGAAAATGACGTATGGAACACGTAATGTTTCCAGGATTTCGCGCATTGTGATGAAACCGGGCACCATACGTGGACCACCACGCCCGATGACAACGGGTTTGTCCAACGGGCCATTCTCGTCGACCCAGTCGACCAGGGCATCGCCTATTGCCTGGAAAGTGATATCGATCATCGTATTGTTTGCTTTCCCACCCAGAATAAGCAGGAGATCTGCTTTATCCAGGTTATGATCCAGGCAACGCTTCGCAGTACCGTACATCCGTGCATATGGCGGATTGCCACCAAAGTCGGAGAGAAAGATGGGGCTGCCACCCGCGATCTCCAACGTTTCGGTAATGATCGTGCTTGCACCACCGCCGAAAAGGATGGGGAGAATCATGTCGCCACCAAGCCCACTGACATGCGCCTGGCCCTGATGACTTGCGGCATTCCATTCTTCCATCTGCTCTTCGAATTCTGTCACGTTCTCGGGATATTCCGGGAACTGGATATCGGGATTCTTAAGCTTGAAGTTCGTCTCATCGAAGATGGCTTTGAAATCACAGGCATAGGGCTTGCCATCTGCAGTGATATGCCATGGATTGATTTCGCACATCCGCATCCCCGTCGTAATGAACATGTCCCAGAAGTTGACCAGCGTCCTCGACATGAGAGACACGAAGTCCTTTGGGCAGTCAAGCTCCATGAGCACTTCTGACACCTGATAGGCATCGAGTCCCTTAAACACGTCTACGGGAATTGTGCGCTTTCCTTCCGGTCCAACAGATTCAATATCTACTCCGCCCTCGAGCGAGAGAGTGAGTGAGGGGCCCAGGTATTTTGAGTCATATGTTATCGCAGAATAGATCTGCACCTTCGCTTCTATGAACTGAGTCATGTAAGCGGTGCGGGCCTGCTTGCCCTTCACCTCAATAGAAGATAGTTTCTTCAATTGATGCATAGCTTCCTGGACGTCTTTGACGATCTTGACGGCTCCGCCTTTTCCACGGCCACCGGTCATGATGTCTGCCTTGACAACTCCCTTGCCACCCCAACGTCCCATTGCATTACGCAATCTCGAACGCGTCGCCATAGCATTGACATGTCCTGGTACGGGGAGGTCAAAACGACGGGCTAGCTGTTCAAGGAAGGTCAACTCAGTAATTTGAGAGGACATTTCTTCTCCTTATATTCGACAAATCTTGACTCAGTTCATCTACCTGCCTGACAGCTTGCATCGGCAAGCAGCACATGGGCACATATGTAACGAAACGCAGTGAGGCGAGCAACCTATTTTTGTTCTTTTCTGGAGCAATTTATATATACATGTTATATCTGTTTTCGACCATGAGTGGCTCAGCCATAGCGCAGTCGGGATTACTAGTTGTCTCTACAATTGGATGGGGCTTGGTAATAATTCTCTGCCTAGCGGGCATCGTGATTTCGTTCCTGTCAATATCAGGAACCTGGCTCGTTTTGGCTGCCGCAATTCTTGCGGCGTTTCTGCCACCCGAAGGCTTTCCAGGCTGGTGGACTATCATCATCTTTCTTGTAATTTCTGCACTGGTTGAAGTTGGCGAATTCTTCGCCGGTAAATGGGGAGTAGAGAAACGGGGTGGGTCCAGCGCAACAGGTTGGGCCGCATTGGGTGGCGGGCTGGCAGGACTCTTCATCGGCGGGATCATCCCATTCCCTGCCAACCTAATCGCGGGTCCCCTCCTCATGATCGTCGGCAGCTTCTGGCTGGCCTACGTCGTTGAATACAAGCGCACCAGCAAGAAGAACCAGGCTGCACATGTTGCCAGGGGAGCGGTCATCGCGCGGATACTGGTGATTATGGCCAAACTGATAGTCACAATGATCATGATCGTGGCGCTGTTTGCCGGAACTCTAATGACATTGATCAGAAACAGAACCAGTGATTCGCCACCTGCCACGCAGGTGGAAGAGCCTGCGCCGCCCAACAAGGCCGAAGAAGAGGTGGCACCCGCACTCACCGAATAGGCTAATTGATATTGGATTACCGGGAGGGGGACGAGTCATACTTGTCCCCCTCTATTTTTACGCTTGAATTGGAGCTTGTCAAAATGGCAGACTTCGCAATTCTAAAACACACCTGAGGAGAATACTGAGATATGACAAAGAAGCAAAAAGGCAACATGCTCATCGCCCAGAGCGGTGGTCCATCAATGGTGATCAACCAGAGCCTGGTCGGTGCAGTGATCGAGGCGAAGAAACACAAGGAGATCGATTCGATCTATGGCGCCCTCCATGGCATCAAGGGAATCATCGAGGAAGATTTTATCGATCTCGGCAAGGAATCCCTGGCCAACCTGGAATCAGTTGCTGCGTCACCATCCTCAGCACTTGGAACCGTCCGCCAGAAACCTACGGTCAAGGACTGCCAGAAGATCTTTGAGGTTCTGCGCAAGTACAACATTCATTACTTCTTTTATATCGGTGGGAACGACTCCGCTGAAACCGCGCACATCATCAACGTGGAAGCCGATGCGGTCGGCTACGAGCTGCGCTGTTTCCATATCCCCAAGACCATTGACAACGACCTACTGGAAAATGATCATACGCCCGGCTTCGGAAGTGCTGCCCGGTTCGTGGCCGATGCGCTCAGGGGTATCAATCTGGACAACCGCGCCTTACCAGGTGTTCACATTTCCGTTGTTATGGGGCGTCATGCAGGATTCCTGACTGCAGCCTCGGCGCTGGCCAGGTCCCATGAAGATGATGGCCCACACCTTATATACCTGCCCGAGCGCGTATTCAAGATGGGGCAGTTCGTCAAGGATGTTCAGAAGGTATACAAGAAACTCGGTCGATGCCTGATCACCGTCTCCGAGGGCATATCCGATCAGAACGGCCAGGCGATTGCAGCCAAGTTCAGCAAGGAAGTCGATTCGCACGGTAACGTTCAGCTCAGTGGGACCGGTTCGCTCGGCGACCTGCTCGCGAACGAGATCAAGGCCAAGACAAAGATCAAGCGCGTCCGTGCGGATACATTCGGATACCTGCAGCGTTCGTTCCCGGGCATGGCATCGCCGACTGACTCTAAAGAAGCGCGCAAGGTCGGACAGGTAGCCGTGAATACGGCCGTCAAGAAGAACATCGATGGCTCGATAGCAATAAGACGCAAACCCGGAAAGAAGTACCAGGTGAGCTTCGATTGCGTCCCACTACGCAAGGTTGCACGTGACACGAAAGAAATGCCGGCCAGGTTTATTAACAAGGCGGGAAACGATGTAACACAGGCTTTCATCGATTACGCGAAGCCGATCGTTGGCAAACTTCCGATCGTTGGCAGACTCAAGGCGAAGAAGGTGCGGAAGATCAAGTAGACCGTTCACGAGGAATAGCTACAAAAGATACAAAGTCCAGGGATCCGATGGATCCATGGCTTGCCTTTTTCCTGCCCAATGAACGAATAACCAATCTCGAATAACACCGCGACGAGAAGATCGCAGCTCAGGTAATGACTTCGATCGTATTGGTCGAACCGACCTGGCCGAAATGGCTGCCGGCCACCAGCAGGATCGGGCCATCCCGTCCCATCCTTGACTCGCCGGGAATATGCGCCCGTGCCTTTTCCAGTAATACGTCCTTGCTGGTTATGCCCGGATCGAGAACGGGTTCAATGCCCCAAAAAAGCCGCATGCGCCTGTAGGCGTCTGGGGCTGCCGTGAAAGCGAAAATAGGCGCAAAGGGCCTGCTCTTCGAAAGAAACAGGGCAGTCCCGCCAGACGCAGAATAGGCGACTATGGCCTTTGCCTTGAGATCCCGGCAGAGCCGGAACGCTGCATGGCCGATAGCGTCCTGTACCGGATGCACCGGATTCTCCCGTTGCCAACTCCAGTTTGGCGGATATTCCGCCAGATGCGATTCCGTCTTCCGGCATATTCGGTCCATCATTCGCACCGATTCAACGGGAAACGCGCCCACAGCAGTCTCACCCGAAAGCATGACCGCATCGGTCCCGTCAAGAACAGCATTGGTCACATCGGACACCTCAGCACGTGTGGGGGTGTGCGACAACATCATGGATTCCAGCATCTGCGTGGCAACAATAACGTACTTATCCTGTTCATTTGCTCTGCGGATCAGGTCCTTCTGCAGAAGCGGCACTTCAGCAAGGTCCATCTCAACCCCGAGATCACCACGGGCGACCAGTATGCCATCCGCAACGGCCATGATTTCATCGATATGTTCTATGGCCTCGGGCTTTTCGATCTTCGCAATGACCTGAATATTGCTGTTCTCTTTTCTAAGCAGTTCCCTCACAGTCTCGATATCGGCGGGACTACGAACGAATGAAAGCGCAACGAAATCAACCCCTTCTGCAATCCCAACGGCGAGATCGGCGAAATCTTTCTCGGTCACAGAAGGCATGGAAACAGCAGTACCCGGCAGGTTCACGCCCTTCCGATTCTTGAGCAGCCCACCCCGCTGTATGCTGCATCGCACCTCGTTGCCGGAAACGGCCAGGGCTTTCAACTCAATCTCACCATCATCCAGCAGAATACGTGCGCCCGGCTTAACGTCCTGAGCAAAGCGGGGATAGCTGACGCTGAATCGCTCGGGCGTCCCCAACTGATCTTCACCTGTCACCGTTACTTCCCGACCCGCTTCAAGCGATATGACACCATCCTCGGCCATTGCACTCGTACGGATCTTGGGCCCACAAAGGTCCTGTATGATAGCCACTTCCACGCCAAGTTCACGGGTTACTTCGCGCACAGTTCTTATACGCTTGGCCTGTTCTTCGCGGGTACCGTGCGAGAAGTTGAGGCGAAAGACATCTGCACCCGCCGTAACGAGCTGCTTCATGATCATGGGGTCACCAGAAACGGGTCCAAGCGTGGCTACGATTTTGACTCTGCGCATCCTATCCCCCCTTTCACATGTTGATTCAAAGCATAGTAGATGATCGACAGGAATCGCGCAAGCATCTCAAGGTTTGAAGCGAGTCTCGTAAGACTCTCCATCAATAGCTGTCGAAATATACTGTTTTGCGGACGGCCCGGCGGTCCGTCCCTACCGATCTCACTGCCATGG
>JAUXFM010000054.1 GCA_030622955.1 Lentisphaerales bacterium | reverse complement strand
GTTGGTGACGAAAGTCTCCAGTTACAACATGATCATGGGGCTTACTGAATCGGATCCATCAACATACATGCATATGTGCGACAAGGATGGGACGAACACCGTTACGGCCGCACTTCTTGGTTTCGGTGACAACCATCAGGGCAAAGGCGGTAACATACTATATGTAGATTCGTCCGTGAAATGGCTCAATAACAGTAGGCTGACCACTAACGCGATGGGCGGCTGGACCTACAAGGCGAGTGAGCTAACTGATTATTGATCGGCAACAATCAAGAAACTTGTACTACAGCAAGAGGGAGCGCATTTTGCGCTCCCTCTTTTTGTGCTCTGGCCAGATGATTACGCCCGTATCGGTCGGCTTCAGGCCTGTTGTCTGTGACGAGCGCGCTTGCATTATGAACGTTCTTATGGCTTAGTGGCCGTGCCATGTCTGGAATTGCCAAGGTTGTTGTCGAAATCGCACTGGGTCGCGAGTTCGATTACCTGATTCCAGGGTCTCTGGACAGCACCGTTTCACTCGGATCACTCGTAACGGTGCCGTTCGGCAGGAAGATCGTCCGCGGCTATGTTGTCGGACTGGAAGATGAATCCAAGCACCCAAACCTCAAAGCCATAGCTTCGGTGGTCGGCAACAAGCCGATGGTTGATGAGAAGATCTTGGAGCTTGCGAGATGGATGGGAGACTACTACTGCGCATCCATTGAACAATCGATTCGAACTGTCTTGCCGGGCGCTGTCAGGAAGAAGGGTGCTGCGTTCAAGGAGCGGTTGTTCGTTCAGCTTGTTCCGGGGCTTGATGACGAAATGAAAGCGAAGTTGCAGAAGAAGGCCCCGAAGCAGCTGGCAGTCCTTGAAGTACTTGAACGCGAGAAGGGAATGTTTCTGCAGCGCCTCGCAGCAAAGGCCGGCACGACGGTTGCTACGGTCAGAGCCCTGGAGGGGAAGAGCTTGGTCATGATTGCCACCCATTCAATGAATAGGGATCCGCTTGACGGACACGTGGTTGTGCCTTCTGTGCCACTGGAGTTGATGGAAGAACAGGCGAAGGCCTTGGACCAGATCATGGCGGTGGCCAGCAGCGGCAAGCCGGGTACCATCCTGTTGCAGGGGGTGACGGGCAGCGGCAAGACCGAAGTGTATCTCCAGGCTATTGACCAGATCCTGAAGAAAGGCAAGGGTGCGATAGTGTTGGTTCCCGAGATTTCCCTGACGCCCCAAACGGTAGAAAGGTTTCAGGGCAGGTTTGGCAACAAGATTGCTGTCCTGCATAGCCATCTTTCAGACGGCGAACGTCACGATCAGTGGCATAAGATCCACGATGGTGAGGCTTGTATTGCGATAGGAGCTCGATCTGCGGTATTTGCGCCAGTCAAGAATCTCGGGCTAATTGTAGTGGATGAGGAACACGAACCCACTTACAAGCAGGAAGATGCACCACGATACAACGCACGTGACATGGCTGTTATGCGGGGGCAGCTCGAGAAATGTCCTGTCGTGCTCGGATCTGCAACGCCTTCCCTTGAGTCATATTGGAACTCGCGCTGCGGCAAGTATGAATTGGCGGTGCTGTCACACAGGGCTGATCACCGGAAGATGCCCGCTATGCGTGTGATTGATATGCGTACAGAGGCGATCAGGCAGGGGCATCCGAGTATCTTTTCTCAGGACTTGATCGAAGCTGTGCGCTCACGACTTGACAGAGCCGAACAAACGATGCTCTTCCTGAACAGGCGAGGCTATGCGACCTCGCTGCTCTGCCAGAAATGTGGGTACGTCGCCAAGTGCGGGCAGTGCAGCGTATCGTTCACGTATCACAGGCAGGTTGAGGCGTTGAACTGTCATATATGCGGCTCGTCGAAGGCCGTGCCCAACAAGTGTCCTAGTTGCGGCGACAAGGCCTTCAAGTTCGCGGGCATAGGTACCCAGCGAATTGAGTCGATCGTATCCAAACTGTTCCCGAAGGCTAGTATCCAGCGGATGGATGCCGATGCTACGACCAGGAAGAACTCGCATCGCCAGATTCTGGGAGACTTCCGTGTTGGCAAAACGGACATATTGATCGGAACGCAGATGATCGCGAAAGGCCTGCATTTTCCTAATGTCACGTTGATAGGCGTACTTTATGCCGACCTCAGTCTGCATATGCCCGATTTCAGGGCCAGTGAGAGGACTTTTCAGCTCCTGACTCAGGTTGCGGGGCGTGCGGGAAGAGGCGATGTCAAAGGCGAGGTGATAGTGCAGACCTATACTCCGTCACATGTCGCGATCCAGTCGGCCAGGAAGATGGAATATGATCAATTCTGTAGGCGGGAATTGGAAGATCGCAGGGAGCTGGGTTATCCGCCGTTTGGACATCTTGTTTGCGTGACTATCAAAGGCTTGGCCCAAAACAAAGCAGCTTTCTATGCGGAAGCTTTGGCAAGAAAGGTTGCGCCGTTGATTTCAGATAGAGTTGTGCTGGCTGGTCCGACCCCCGCACCGATTTCACGCGCTAAGGGATACTACCGATATCAGATCATGCTTCGAGCACCGGTCACAAAGCTGATCACTGGCCCGCTAACTGAAGTTCTTGTCGACTTCAAGTTGCCCCCGAAAATGAGCTGTTCCGTAGATGTCGACGCGATCAGCTTGCTGTGATGTTCAAATAACACACATATGTTATCATGAACGCGAACAGTATGTTGTTAGGGTAGAATTGCGCTACTTGTGGATGCTATAGCCTTAAGAATCCATGTTCGGATTGACGGACAGAAAATTAAGAGGGGAATCATGAACAAGCTACAGAGAATGCTTATTGGCGCATTGGTCATATGCAGTCTGGCGGTTGGGTCTGCTGTTGCGGAAGAATCTGAAACTGTGACGCTCAAGAAGCTGAAGAAATACAAGTGGAGCAATGTCGTAGTTCAGGAATATATTAATGAACTTCCCGAGAAGCAGCAACGCCGTTGGAACAACATGGCTGAGAACATGAAGAAGAATGGGCGCGACGTTATTCATTGGAAGGTCGCACAGGCAGTGGCGCTTCGTTACAAAGGTGACGGTGGTGTTCTGCAGCCTTACGTTGATGGACGGATCTGGTTTGACAGCAAGCCGCAGGCCATATGCTCGCTTGGCGCGATCAGTTACTGCAATTCTATTGCGGAGGCCAAAGCGATTTCAGGCAAGACAGGTAAGCCCATCATGGGCTTGCACACTGAAACACCTGGTTGAGCTGCCTGCCAGAAGCACGGTCGTGCTCAACTCAGTCACCCCCTCGTTGTTGATGGCGCATCCCTGCTGGTTCCTCTGGTTCTGTCCGGGACCTGGCCCAAGCTGCGCTTTCGTGGTTCGGACTATGGCAAAGAACTGGTCAAGAACGGTACGCACAAGACGAGCGTGCTCGATACCTTGAAGAAGATGCATGATGCCTTGAAGGCGATGGATAACGACGTGCCGGCATGGCTGGCACTCGTAGTAACCGAGAACCCGGAAGGTGCCGTCGCCACTGTCGAGCTTGACGCTCCCTACAAGTTTCTGCCTCTCACTCCGCTGCAGGCGCAGAAGCTCAAGGATGAAGGGAAGAAAGGCGAAAATTGCCTCTCTCCCAGTCAGAAGAAGTTTCTGGGTGGGCTTACCGAAGCACTCAAGGCTGGCAAGGACCTCAGCGACCTGGCGATAGCGGAATACAAGATACGTGCTATTGCGCGCCAAGCTCAGAAGCTTCGGGCTTGGCTGAAGAGAGAATAGCCGCGCGTGAATGACAAGGCTCGCGCAGCGAGGGAGACGCACTCTTCTTGCGCGGAACGATTCGAAATCATCGCAGAAGATATATGCGAAGCGCGGTATTGAATTCAGCCGTTGATAATGGATCACAATCCTGCGGCTGGCAACGCAGCAAGGGGTGCAATACTCACAGTTGCATTCTCGGAGATGTTTGTGCATGCTGGGCGACCTATGAACATTCCGAATCTTCCAGCAAGCAAATCGGACCTTTCCGTGATGTCTAGATACCAAGAGACAGCGAATAGAATTATCGGATCAGCCATGGCCGACAAGGAAGCCTGGGAACGACTCACTGCTCTGTCGTCAAGTGAACTTGCACCCAGGATATGCGGTTCAGAGCAGCTTCAGCGTGCCCTGAACTGGGCTCGGGATCTCATGACAAAGGACGGTCTGGACAATGCCGTTCTTCAAGCGGTCAAGGTGCCGCATTGGGTGAGAGGGGAAGAATATGTTGAGCTACTTGGCCCTGAAAGGAAACGCCTCGACATGTTGGGCCTCGGTGGAAGTATTGGGACGCCGCCAGATGGCATAACAGCGCCTGTCGTGGTCGTACGCAACTTCGATGAGTTAGAGAAACTTGGGCGGGAGAAAGTCGAAGGCAGGATAGTCCTCTATGCGGTTGAATGGGACGGCTACAGCACCACAAGTCCGTATCGTGGCAAGGGTGCGTCCTGTGCTGCCAGGCTTGGTGCAGTTGCTTCGTTGGTGAGGTCGGTGACCTCATCTGAGGATTCTCCACCTCACACGGGTGCAATGTCATATGCAAAAGACGCGCCGAAGATTCCGGCTGCTGCATTAACCGTGCCTGATACAATGAGGCTGCGTGACCTTGCAGCCTCAGGCGAAGAGATCTCTCTTAGACTCTACATGGAAGCCAAGACGTTACCGGATATCGATTCTGCTAACGTGCTTGCAGAGATCACCGGTAGCGAGAAGCCTGAAGAAATTGTTGTCATGGGTGGTCATATCGATTCCTGGGATGTCGGGCAGGGTGCTCATGACGACGGGGCTGGTTGCATTGCAGCATGGGGTGCCCTGCGGACAATACAGAAGCTTGGCTTGAAACCACGCCGCACTCTGCGTGTGGCGTTCTGGGTTGATGAAGAGCAGGGGTGCTCTGGCGGGCGGGGTTATCGTGCTGCGCTCGGAGATGATGTCAGTAATCATGTAGCTGCCATTGAGATGGATGGCGGCTGTGAGAAGCCGATTGGATTTGGATTCGGCCTACAGAATATGTCGACGGACGGTGCCAGTCCTGTCTATGAAGCAGCCTACCAGACAGTTTGTGATATTCTGGCTCTAACAGAATCCATTGGGACGAACGAGGCGATCAGGGGTGGGGGTGGTGTTGATATTCAGCCCTTGAAGAAGGCTGGGGTTCCGGTCTTTGGGCTGAAAACCGTTGGTGAGCATTACTTTGATTGGCATCATGCGGCGACGGATACCATTGATCAGATTGACCCCGACAACTTCCGACATGCCACGGCCTCCCTTGCTATCCTTGGATATGTCCTTGCTGACATGCCCGGCCGGCTCTAGGTTGCTCTGCGGCGACGCTGCTCCATTTCGAATGTATGGCGAATTGGGCGGAAGAACCAAGCGCTTGTGCGCTTGCCCTGCCCGTCCCGAAGCGCTTGCGCGCTCGGGATTGGTCTCCTGCGACAACAAACGTTCAGAAACCTAACACGTGTAGAATTGAACCCTTGTTTGTTCGATCTCATCCAGTAGAGCCTGCTATATTTACAATACAAATAGCAGATGAATCCGCGCAGAAGGAGTTGTTCAGAAATGAAATCGAACAGTAACGTGATAATAGCACTTGCCGCTGTTGCGGCAATCGCAATCAATGCTCATGCCGACAGCATCACCTGGCAGACATCGCCGAAGGAAGCGAAGAAGGTTGCTGCCAGGGAGAACAAGCTCATCATGCAGGTTCATCTGGCGACAGGCGAACAGGCCGAAAAGATCGCCGCTCTCCACCATCCATTCGTTGTGGATGCCGCAGAGCAGTTCGTCTCCTGCAAGAACGCTGGCGTGAAAAGCGAAGTACAGTTCTTGAACGCTTCGGGCAGGAAACTGGGCGACGAGATATCCATTGGCTCGGGCCCAGGTCCGATCCTTGCCGCCATGAAAGCTGCGCTGCTGGCGGGGAAAGAGCCGATTCCAAAATATCTTGACCTCGTGGGTTTTGAGGTCACGGCGAAAGAACGTGCGAGAGCAACATTATGCGGTGGCTGATACGACATCAATGAAGCCCGGGCCGGGCGTTTTGAGGGCGTGCTGAAGACACGCGGTGGGCACTGCAAGTATTCAGATGCAGACAAGCAACAAATGGCCGAGGCGATACGACGGCACGGCCATGAGACGGTCTATATCGAATATGATCCAACCGTCCTGGATTATAAGACACTCCTTGAGGGCATGTGTCTGAAAGTAGCGATTGTCGACACTGATGAACAACTAAAGGTAGCGAAAGAAGTGTTGGGTGAGGGACATGTTATCAAGAGGGAGAAGCATCCGAAAGCTAGCGTGGACAAGCGCCTGTTTACGTGGCGCAAGAAAGGCCTCTACCGCAAGATCCCGATGACGGAAGCGCAGGCCTCTAAGGTCCACTTCGCCATATCGGGCTCGGGCAAGAAATGGGCCAAGAAGCTGGGTGAGCCTGTGGATCCGGATAGTTTCCTGTTCCCTTCGCAAGTTGCCATAAAGAAACGTATTGAGACGCTTCGTGAGAAAAAGGTCGAGACCAAGCGGATTAAAGGGGTACGGAAATGGCAAAATAGTCGCACTCTGGAGACGGTGG
Organism: Lentisphaerales bacterium; assembly: GCA_030622955.1. Taxonomy (GTDB): domain Bacteria; phylum Verrucomicrobiota; class Kiritimatiellia; order JAUXFM01; family JAUXFM01; genus JAUXFM01. Next base: position 8,759 of record JAUXFM010000054.1, on the reverse strand, counting down.
CAGCAGGCTATCAAGCCGTGCTGCAGAAGATCGAAGAAGCTGAAAAACAGGTGGTGGTGCAGCAATAGTTGGGGTGCCGCCCTGGACGGGCGATGCGTTGTGGCTTCATATCGGTGACCCTGTACTTGTCATTGCCGACGTCGAATTGGTCAAGCCGCTCAAGCCTGCTGAGGCGAAAGCAGTGCGTGATGGAGTTAAAATTGCGCTGACTGCATCTCTGGATTGGCAGAAGGAGCAATAAGGATGTTCTTGTTGAGGAAAGCAGTCAAGGTATGTGCTATTTGTGTTTGTCTATCTGTTGGAGTGGGGCCATCGGTCTTGATCCAAGACGCGGTTGCGGAGAAGGCAGAAGCGAAATGGCCCGAGAATATTTCTGTGGGTGGCAAGACGTACAGCATAGTTGAGGTGCCAACAGGTTTTGGCAGGCAGCTGCCCGTAGTCCCGAGAGCGTATGGTTTTGGGAAAGAGGACCCGAAGAATCTGCTGGATGAATCTCTTCAGTACTGGCTTGGCGGCTGCCGCTTTCTGAGATCTCCCAATGGCAAGTATGCCATACCTTACCAGGGCTCAGCGCCTTTTCTTGGCTGCATCGACCTGAAGAAGAAGGAGTTTGTTTACTACAAGGATGAATTCCCTCACACAGGTGAACAGAGGAAAGTGCAATCCAAGCCAAGATATCAGTGGACTGGAATTGTGGATGCAAACGCCGAAGGCGCTCCTGCACTTGTGTTGTACGTTCGCCGCTGGGATCGAGATGCTGGGTCTTGGAGCGCGCATCGCGCTAGAATTCCGCTCAATGATCCTGCGAAGATTATGGTGGACAAGATCGATATTGCTATCGAGCGCGTATGTGGTCGAGCGAAAGGCGAGCTCCTCTGTCTCTGCCTTGGCGGCAGCTGGGCGCGAATAGATGAAAAAACTGGTGCGGTATTGGTGAAAGGCGAAGTCATCGAGAATCAGCATAGCGGACCGGCGGCATACTCGCCCGACAGGAAGAGCATCTACATGGTGCTGTCAGGATTGGGTTTGGTTGTGTTCGACGCCAATACGGGCGAAAAGAAAGCGGACCACAACAGACTGGGAAGTTATGGAAACGCCCACACACTGGGGGCAACTTTTTCTCCGGATGGTTCCGTGGCATTTGTTTCGTCACCTTATGGAAAACGGATCTCACTGATCGATGTCAAAACCCAGAAGCTCATCGTTACCCATAGAACACCGAATCCGTGGGCCGGCCTCGTCTTCAACGAGAAAGAACGTAAGGCCTATGCCTACAAGACAATGTTGCCATACGAATAGATGATGCTCTGCCTCGCAAGGCGCTACTCACCCTATATGGTTAAGTTGTATGGATCTGCTGGTTCGAGTGAGAGGAGGAGAACGATGGCAACCAATGCTCACCTTCGCTTAATTGGAAGTTGAACGTTGCCGGTGAAATGTTCGGGCTAGCCTTCCTGCTTTGTCCATCTTGCAAGATAAGGGTGGTGGGACCTCATGGACATTGTAATGCCCCAGTTGACTCCTTTGTCCCAGCTATGGTCTGTCAAATCAGGCCTGTACGCGCCCGGGGCTGACACTGAGCCTTCGAAATCGTTTGTTATCTTATCGAATGAGATTCCGTCCTTTGCGAAGTAAAAACCACGGCCAACGTTGGAGACCAGGGAAACCACGCCACCCTGCTCAGGCCATACCTGTACCTCATGTCCTTCGGGCTGGATCGGTTGGCCGCCGTTTTGACGCTCGAACGGTCCACAGGGATGAGGGGCGATGACTACGCCCATTTTCGTCTCGCCGGGTGTCCGTTCCCACTGGCGTCCTTTGTGATACATGAAGATCTTTCCTTCCCTGGCCAGCATGCAGGCATCGTCAACGCGGAAGCTGTCGAAATCGGCATGGTTTGCGCTGGGGATCAGCAGGGGGTTATTGGTACAGCGCTCCCATAGCCCGTCCGGGTTGTCACTGATGGCTACCCCTATGGCTGTTTTGCCAGCTTCGCAGTAGCCATCGTTGATAAAGCCGTCCGCCACAGCCGTGTAGTAGAGGTAGTATTTATCTTCCCATGCCAGGATACTTGGGGTGAAGAGTCCGAACGAATCAAATGCGCCCGGTGCGTCTTTTGCCAGTGCTTGACCACGTTCTTTCCAGTTGTGTCCCTCGTCTGTGGAAACGGCATACCAGATCGTGCCGTAATAGCCCTCGGGATAACGGGGCGCACCTTCTGTCACCTTCGTGTACCAGACATAGTAGATGTCGTTGACTTTGATGATATCACTGGGATCTCTTCGGCAGACACCTTCTTCCTTGCCTATTCCAGTGATCTCAGTTGTTTCAAAACGAATGGAGTCGAACATTGTCAATCTTCTCCTTTATCCAATATTAAAGTAGCGATGTTGTTCCTGTTTCGCATTACTAGGCAATATCCCCGTTGCAAGCCTCCGCCGGCCGCACCATTTGTTCAATCGTTCTACAGGACCATTCTGACGCCCTGGATGAGGCGCAGTTCGCTGTCAATCTTGTTCATCATCTCTCTTGATTCGGTCATTGCGCTGAACGCGAAACTCACGTATTTGCCGCCTGACGAACTGTTCGCTTTTTTGACCGGATCTGTAATGCCCAGTTCCATCAGTACCGTTTCGATGACGAACTGGATTTTGTCGTGATCTTCAGCGATAACGCGGAAATGGCATAACAGAGGGAATTCAAGATCCCGCTTTTTCATGGCGAGAAGATACCGTTATTGTTTGAGAAGAACAAGCGAATCCGGGGGAGGAGCCATTCAGGATGATGGTTGATTGCCAGCTCGTAGTGCCGCAGCGTTGCATATGGATGCGTCGTGTTGCGCTTTCGCACTCACTTCCTTTTATGGATTGCTCGCTTTGTTTTGTGATGCAGGCATAACTGGCGGGTGTCACCCCGATGTAGGGGGCATTGGCAACAGTATTGATGCTTGGCGGCTCCTTTTAGAGTCGTCAACTACGCTCTTTCTGAACTTAACTCGAGCACTTGATAGTTCATTACTTTAGAACAAGAAATCTCTTACATCTTGGATGGCATCAGCGCGAACTCGAGTGTCAAGGGTTTCGGATAGAGCCGATACTTCCCGAGAGGGCGGGGGCCGCAGCTGTTGCTGCCGAGTCCGCACTGCGCTTGATCGACATAGATGTGCGTGAATGGCGACAACTCCAATTCGTTAGTATGTTTTGCCGCCGTAAGATTCTCCAGGCTGAACGGATGTGCACTGAAGTTGAGTGTAGGTTTGCCAATGATCTTCAGACCCATCCCTTCGAGCTGAGAGAGTTTCGCCCACCGGACATCGCACTTGTTGCCATATTCCTGTGGCATCACGTAAGGCTCGTAATCATCTTCGACCGTGGTTGAATAGAGTCCTACAGCGGCGCTTTCCTTCTTGTCGACGTAGCTCTCGTGCGGGCCGCATCCAAACCAGTCCAGGTTCTCGAAAGATGAGGGCATGTCGAACTTCATGCCGATACGCGGGAAGTAAGACATGTCGTCCCTGCAGGGCTTGTAGTTTGCCTTGATGTCGATCTTGCCGTCACCGGTGATGGTGTAAGTCATGTCCACATCATAGACCGGCTTCAGGGCCGTGGCACCAAAGCGGGCAGAAGTGGTTATAACCACTGTTGAAGCATCTTGCTGCGACACGTCACATGCAAGCAGGCGTCTCTGCAGACGATCAAGTCCCATATTTTCCCATTCATCACGTTGCCTGCCCCGCCTGCATCCATCATTATCCGTAAAGGCGCGCCAGAAGTTCGGTTCTATATCGCCAGCGATCAGTGTTGAGCCGCTGTATTGATACTCCTCGACCGAGCCCGAGAAGCTGTTGAAGAGCAGCAGGAAGTCCTCGCCTGATATTGTTGCGAAATCCTCAAATTCTTCAATATTGATCGGGGCAGTCGAGACCGACAGAGTTGCTGTCTCTGGATAAGAGGTAGGTACTTCAATTTGGCTCATACAGACCTCATAACCACGCTCGGCCCACAGCTCATCTTTCTTCTGCAGGAAAGAGAGGTTGAGGAAGTATTCCGCAGAAACCTCATCCTTCTCGGGCATTGAAAGATCGATCTCGATCTTTCCTTCTTCTCCCGCCGCGATTGCAGGCATGCCCAATTCGCCCTGTGCTATGGTCTTGCCGTTGCGCTGCAGATCCCATTCGCAATCCAGGTGCTCCAGTGTCAGGAAGTTGAGGCGATTGATGATGTTGACCGTGGCCTTGCCCTTTGAAAAGCTCGAGCCTGCTACCTGTGCAGGTTCCAGGACTTTCTTGTACTCGATCAAGCCGGTGTGAGGAGATCTGTCTGGATAGCATATGCCGTCCGAACAGAAGTTCCCATCATGCAGTTCCTCGTCGAAATCGCCACCATAGGCGAACCATTCCTCGCCTTCTTCTGTGAACATGCGAACGCTGTGATCGACCCATTCCCATACGCAGCCGCCGATCAGACGGGGATACTTATAGAATGTTTCCCAGTACTCCTTGAAGTTGCCGGGTCCGTTGCCCATTGCGTGAGCGTATTCACAAAGAAAGAAAGGCTTGGGACTATCCAATTTGCCCTGTTCTTCAAGCGCCTCGATATCGTCGTACATTGAACTGTACATGTCTGAAGTTTCGGCCTCATGATCCTGCTGATAATGGACAGGCCTGCTTGGGTCCTTTTCCTTTATCCATTTGCTCATTGCGCGGTGCCCGTCGCAGTAGCGGGTCTCATTGCCAAGTGACCATATGATGATCGAGGGATGGTTCTTGTCGCGCTCTACCATGCGTTTTGCGCGGTCTACAAATACCTCGACCCATTCCGGTGAATCAAATTCATCGCATTCGGGGTCCTTGTATCCAAACCCATGCGCTTCGATGTCGGCTTCATCCAATACGTAGAGGCCATATTCATCGCAGAGATGGTACCAGAGCGAAGCGTTGGGATAGTGGGAGGTGCGCACGCAATTCACATTGTGACGCTTCATCACAGTGATGTCTTTGACCAGGCTCTCTCGAGTGGAGACATGGCCGAGATCGCAATCGGTATCGTGCCTATTCACGCCCTTGAGCTTTATCGAGACGCCATTGACAAAGAGTTGCTTATCTTTGATTTCAACCGTGCGGAATCCCACGCGCATGCTCTGGGCTTCGAGTACCGCGTCGCCTTCTTTTAGTGTTGCCACGAAGTGATAGAGGTTGGGCGTTTCCGCCGTCCATTGCTTCGGGCTATCTACCGTTGCCGAGAAGGAATAATGTTCACCGTCGGCAGCGAAATCCTGCTCGAGTATTAATCCGCCATTGGCGTCCAGCAGTTTTCCGGTGATCGTCAGGCCGGATGCCGACTTATCGAGTGTGACGGTTGCATTGAGCAGGCCGTTCTCGTATTTGTTGTCCAGCGGCGTTTTCACGAAGACGTCGCGAATATGGTTCTCGGGCATAGTGTAAACGTAAACGTCACGGAAAAGTCCGCTCAGCCGGAAGAAGTCCTGGTCCTCGATATAACTTGTTGAGCTCCATTTGAAAACTTTCACGACGATGGTATTGCTGCCTTCGTGAATAGCATCGGTAATATCGAAATCGAACGGCATATGACTGGTCTGGCCGTAGCCGATGTATGTACCGTTCACGTAGAGCATGAATGCGTTGTTGACACCACGCAGTGAGATGCAGGTCCGCTTGCCGTTCCATGATTTTGGTAGGTTCATGTTGCGGCGGTATATTCCGACGGGGTTCTGGTCGGGGACGAAAGGCGGGTCCTTGGGGAAGGGGAATCTGACGTTCGTGTAATGCGGCACATCCCATCCCTGCATCTGCCAGTTGCCGGGCACGGTGATGGCATCCCAATCCGTATCGTCATGATCGACCGCCAAGAAATCGACAGGCACCTCTAGAGGGTTCTCCGCATAGAAGAAGGACCAGGTTCCATTCAGGTTCCTGTAGAAGGGCGATTGTGTGGGATCGAAACTCAGCGCAGAAGCTTCGTCCGGGTATGGGATATAGGAAGTTGCCGGGGCGATGTCGTTTTCCGGCATGAAACGATGGTATTCCTTGACAATGCTGCTCATAGCTTGCTCCAGTTATATTGGCGATAATGATCGTTAGGCGTAGAGAATAATCATTTGTGCGCTGAATTGGAATTGACGCCACTGCTGAAAATATGGACTATTCTGCTGCATGGAGCAGGGCAAGATATCATCTGAATGCAGTGCGGGGTCGTTTATTCACCGGACGGACGATCCAAATAGTGTCGACAGGCCTTCTGGAATGGCGGCTTGGTTGCTGGAGTACAATGTCGCCGGTGGTGCCCGTGTTGTTACTTCGAGCGACAGTTTTGTGACGATGCCGGGCAGCTTTCTCCTGTTTCGGGCAGGAGTAGCTCAGTGCTATAGCTTGGATCCTGCGCAGGAGTTGTGGGATCACATATGGTTTTGTTTCACCCCGCGTTCACACTGGCACTCCTGGTTGGAATGGCCATCCATGGATGTGGGTATCTCGCATCTTGAATTGTCCTCGCAGGCTGACCACAAGTATTTGACGGGCAGAATGCGAAGAGGAGTGGAGATGCACTACAGCGCATGTCCGGGCAATAATGAGTTTGTAATGAACACCGTTGAGGAAGTGCTTCTCTACTGCGATTTATGGAAAGCTACCGGGAGCCTCGCTTCAATGGATCCCCGCATTCGAATGGTTCAGGATTTGATGTGCAGGTCCTTTGATCGTCAGATGGCAGTTGCCGATCTGGCCGGTATGATAGGATTGTCACCTTCACGCTTTGCGCATCTGTTCAAATCGCAGGTCGGGCAGAGTCCGATGCGATATCTCGAACAGAGGCGACTTGAAAAGGCGTGTGAGCTGCTCCGCATGACGCAGATGAGCATAGCGAATGTGTCTGAGGCAACGGGCTTCAGCTGTCCGTTCTATTTCTCGCGATTGTTCAAAGACAGGATGAAGAGTAGCCCCAGCTCTTATAGACGACAGCTCTAGAGCGGTTGAAGAATTGCTATTAGGTAGGGATTCGAAAACTATTCTGAGCCAGGTAACGCGAAGCAGAAATGGTGCAGCTATTTCGCTGCAGAGAGTGACCGAGGCATGCCTTGACAGAGGCGAAAATATACAGAATGTAGAAGCGATCCGAGGTCTAACTTCAGCGAAGTGCAATGGGCGTCCTGCGAATACATATATTATCCTGTTTTTTTTGAGGAGAATTGAAGCAGGAGAAACAACGGAACCGGAGAGTGCGAATTAACGTGTCAGCAAGTATTCCCAAATTCTGAAAGCTTCGCACCCACATCCCTTTGTACTCGTTTCATTGGCCTTTTCTCCTTTCTTGGGATAGGCCACCTTCCGCCTATCACGCTAATACCGGTCAAATGTAACGTCGAGCCGGCATATTCCAGAACATCCAGCCCGGCAAATGTATACATACACCTATCCCGGCGAACATCAATAGTGAACGATGGTACACCCTCCTTGTCAAGTGCTGATTTAGCCTGTGTTTGGGGGCTTTCGGTGTTTCCGCGCTGGCCGCGCATGACATTTTGACAGGTTCAAAAAGGGGTGCTAGCATCACAAAGACGGTCAATTGTGCAGGCTCGCCCTGTGTTTTGTATGCGTCAACCTATACAACGTTCGATAAGGAGAATATGAAACAGATCGACACCCTATTCGACCGGATGGACGCTTGGCGCCACCTGCCCAACTACCAGCTTGAGCGACGTGCCGACCTGTTCTTCTCGCTGTACCTGCCCGAGGTACTGGAAGCCAAGCTTGGCTTCCCCGTGGGCAACATCATTCACCACATTTTTATCGTATTTCTCTTCAGCATACCTCTATGTGCTCAGGATAAGACACTTGCATCATAAAGAGAAGCTACACATATACCTTTTAATAGGGCAGTCGAACATGGCTGGCCGGGCGCCATTTTCGAAAGAAGAAGCAGGAGTTATTCCTCGATGCCATTTGCTCAACGGCCAAGACATCTGGGAACCCGCGAAGAACCCTCTCAATCGGTACTCGACAATCCGGAAAGGACTTGGCATGCAGAAACTAAATCCTGGATACAGTTTCTCGAAAGCGATGCTAGAAAAGGATCCAAGCATTTCCATTGGACTTGTTGTCAACGCCAAAGGAGGGTCAAGTATAGAGCAATGGTCAAAGGAGTCTGAGTTCTACAAGGAAGCTGTGAGAAGGACTAAATCGGCGTTAAAAACAGGGACACTCAAAGGTGTTCTCTGGCATCAAGGAGAGTCCGATGCCAAAGATGTTCACTACCTCCAAAAGCTAGAACTATTGATTAAGGGCCTTCGCATTGAATTCGACATGCCAGACCTCCCTTTTGTTGCTGGGCAAGTCAATAATGTGCCCCTCATAAATGAGCAGATTGCGAAACTCCCTGCGACTGTCGACTCGACAGGCTTTGCCAGTTCCGAAGGACTCAAGGCCATGGATCGCTGGCACTTTGATGCTAAGAGCATGAAACGTCTGGGGCAGAGATATGCAGAAGAAATATTGAAGCTTCGAGTTGAGCAGAGGGCCGAACAAAAGAATGCACCTGACAAGAAATAGCTGCGCAATTTCTTGCAGGTGATTCTGGACGTGTGTGCCGGGCATGGCACGTAACTTACGGGGTGAAAATCCCCGTGCCAGGTATAGGAGAAGCCGAAGGGAAGCTGAAGGACAACTGCGTCATCGCGAGATGGGGTGGGGAGGAAGTCCAAGGCGAAAACACGGGACGATGTACAAGAACCGGATCTGAGGTGTG
>JAUXFM010000127.1 GCA_030622955.1 Lentisphaerales bacterium | reverse complement strand
GTATACGCCGAACATGCATGGACCATCACCAAGGGCTCAACATCCGTAGTGGTAGCTGTGCTGGATGACGGATTTGATATAAGCCACGTTGATCTGACGAATGGGCTCTACAGGAATCCGGGCGAATATGGTGGCGGGAAACATACGAACAGCGTCGATGATGATGTCAACGGATACACGAACGACTGGCGTGGCTGGGACTTCGTGAATAGCACGAACGACCCATCGCCAATTGGTGGCACGGACAATCATGGGACTGCTTCACTTGGATTGATCGCTGCAACGATGAACAACAGCCAGGGGATAGCAGGACTCGCAGCAGGTTGCCGATACATGCCAATAAGGATCGTGAGCGGCAACAGTATGCTCGACAGCGACCTGATCAACGGGATCGAATATGCTGTATCTTTCAGTAACGTGTCGGTCATATCGATCGGCTATTTCCTTCCCGCGGATGACTTGATCTATGACGCACTTCGCTATGCAACAATAGAGGGCAGGGATGGCAAGGGCTGCGTTGTTTGTGTAGCGCTTGGCAACGATGGCGTGATGCGTAGGTTTGTCAGTGATGGCGCTTGCGCACCGGAGGTGCTCACCGTTTCCGGTGTTTCCAACTATGACCGAGCTCCGTATTTTGCCGACTATGGCAGTCCCCTCGACCTGGTTGCTCCTGCGGGTGGCGGCAATTTCTCGCTCATGACCACCGATCGCACAAACACCGTAGGCTATTCCATCGGCGATTATGCATTCGTTGGAGGCACGTCAATGTCCTGCACGCTGGTCGCAGCAGCAGCAGCGCTGGTGGTATCGCTTAACCCCGCATGGGATGGCCTACAAGTCAGAAGGGCCGTAACCGAAGGCTGTGACAAGGTTGATGCCACTGCGTTTCCCTATAACGCGGAAGGGCGGAACAACAGGTATGGGTATGGCCGTCTTAACGTTCTTTCTTCGCTTGAGTATCAACAACCATCGAACTGGGACAAGTACGAACCCGACGATGGGGCCGATGACAGCTGGCCAATTTCAGACGGGCAGATCCAGTACCGCGCACTGGCCACGACCGGGGATCTGGACTGGGTAGAGTTTACACTGTCAACCGCTTCAGATATCCGGCTATCAGTTCTTGGTACTACGAACGCGTATCTCAGGCTCTACAATTCTTCGACCAACCTGGTATCACAGGATATCGGCTGGCCACCTTATTCACATATAACGGTCAGCAATCTCGCGGCAGGCACGTATCTTGCACGAGTTGAATGCTCGAATGGTGTGCCTGTGCCACGTTACGCCCTGCACCTAGGAATCTTGAGCGCCATTGACCAGTACGAATCAGACGATACGATGGGTACGGCAAACAATATTGCACCGAGAGAGTTGCAGTACAGGACCTTTATGCCTGGCGGCGATGTCGACTGGGCAAAGTTCTCGGTTACAAATTCGACCGATATTGAGATATGGACGATGGGTGAATGGAACGGCTGGATTGAGCTGTCGCTCTGGGACAGCGATACAAACCTGATCGTTTCCTACACCGATCCAACAACAAACGTTGAGGCCTTCATCGCAACACAGGTTGTTGCAGGGACATACTATATACGAACAAGGGACCCGGACGACTACGAACTGTCGTCCTACCAGCTCCTCCTGGAGATGGACAGCGCAGACACATACGAGGCGGATAATACCGATGCAACGGCAACTGTGATTAGCAACGGAGAGCGCCTGGCGCATACGCTTTACCCGAGCAATGATATTGACTGGCATACGTTTACCCTCTCTAACCAGGCGGCCGTGCTTGTCCTGACAGATACGTCAAACCCTCGACTGATCCCCGACTCCACCTACGCGAATACGATCGTCACGCTGTACAAGGACGATGGCGGTCTGTCAGGTATAGCCACGAATAACAACGGCAACAACAGGACAATGTCGGCTATTTATGAAAGGGTACTGGGGCCGGGTGACTATTATATCAAGGTCGAAGGTGCGAGTAATGAGACGCTCTGCGCAAACTATTATGTATCACTTGATGTCATGGAGTGGGAAGCCGAAGTGATGGGCATGGACATATCAGCAAGCGGATGCCTGATCAAGTGGGCCGGTGATGCATCGCTTAACTATGAAATCTCCTATACAAATGATATCCTGGCTACGCAAAGTTGGGTGATAGTGACAAACTGCGAGGGGCGACTTGGCACGAACAGATGGCTTGATGATGGCAGTATGACGGCGACCAATCCCTCGCTTGTGTCGAAACGCTTCTACAGGATTACGACGAAATAGGCGAACATTGCTGTCCTGCAACGCGGTCAGCAGTTAACGGGTCATAAAGGGATGTGACTAGTATCGAATTGAACTGAAGCACTGCATGAAATGGCTTAATTTGTTTGCTGGATTTGTCAGTCCATATGCTGGCAATGAATGCATTTATAAACCTATGCTTTAGTTAATCGGACAGTAGTGATAGGTGAACATGAAACCACGCAGGACATTTCAGCTGCTACTTATCGGACTCATGCTGACACTCGTTGCTGTGGCAGCCATATGTGCCATCAGTCGCTATCTTCGCGCATGGGAAGATGCGATCATGCTTGTTGATGGGGAGAAACCGGCTGAGCCGACTAGGGAGAAGCCTGTTCCCGTTGCCGATCCCCGTATTCTCATCGCACGTATCAGGGCCATTGAAACCGCGGTCGCTGAATCTAGCCAGGTAGATTTCCCGAAAGAGCTGGCCTGGGTACTCAATGATCAGGTTGGTTGGAAAGAACTCAGAATCCTCTTCCTGGGCTGGTCGAAGAATGATCCGGCAGCTGCATCGAAGTGGGCGGCTTCTAACCTGCCGCGTGGCCCGGAGCTTTCTTTTGCACTTAAGACGGGCATGGCGGCGTGGGCAGTTGAAGACAGGGAATCTGCAATCTTGTGGGGGCAGCATCTACCGAACACCGAAGGCAAACAGCTTGCGCTCCGAACGATTATTGAGACCATTGCGAAAGACGACCCGAAACAAGCTGCTGCATTGCTTGCGTCCATGGAGGAACTTGGCACTGCCGCTCTCGCCATTGGGACTATTGCCGATTACTGGGCTGCAAAGGATCTTGCGGCAGCAATGAAATGGGCATGGGCGCTTCCGCCTGGCCCTGGCCGACGCTACGCACTCTCGAACATTGCGCGCAAGCTCATTGAGAGTGATGTGAATGCGGCGGAATTCTGGGCCAAGAGAAGGCCTCTTGCTGCCCCGGCGGGTAAGGTGCCGGACAGCATCGCCGAGCTCTGGAGGCAAAAGGGAGCTGCTGAAGCACTGGCCTGGATCGGCAGCCAGCTGCCCGCTGATCAGCAGCTTGATACAATTCTACAGGTGCACCTGATGCGGTGGGCGGGCGAGAACGGTGCCGACGCAGCTGTCTGGGCTGAGATCCTCGCCGATGAGCGTGGCAAGGAACATGCCCTCAGGGTCGTAGCGAAAATGATCGGCAGAAGCAATCCCGCTACGGCAGCCATCCTGATTGCACGAATGCCCAGTGGCAAGGCACGCACCGAGGCCATTGTCGAAGTGATCTCAGAATGGGTCGAGGAGGACCCTGAAGCGGCAACAGAATGGGCTGAGATGCTGGATGATACGGAAGAGAAACAACTGGTTCTCGATGAGATTGCCGAAGTGGTGGAAGATAAAGAAGAGAAGGAAGAGGATACTGAAGAAGAGGACCAGGATATGGATCAACTGCTTTCTCAAATCTTCTTCATGGACAGGTCCTTGGCAATTGGCCTCGTCGAGCAACTGCCCGAGGGACAGATCAGGAACGGGCTCGTCCATACACTTGCTGTTGACTGGGCAAAGGAAGATCCTGAAGCTGGCACGGCATGGGCGATGGAGCAGCTGCCTGATGGACAGACACTCGACATGGCTCTACAGGTAATAGTGTGGAACTGGGTGAAGGGTGATGCGGGAGCTGCTACCGGTTGGGCCGATGCACTTGAGGATGACTATCGACGCGAACATGCTCTCTGTGCTGTTAGTCAGTCACTCGCAAGGTCTGATCCGGAAGGAGCTGTCAATGTGCTTGCCAGCGTTCCTGATGGTGACAAGAAGAATAACACTATCAACAACGTGGCATTCCAATGGGCATCGCTGGATATTGACGATGCGAGCGCCTGGGCTCAGGGCTTATCTGTCTCAGGAGGGAAGGAGTATGCGCTATTGCAGGTGGGCGTTGTAAGGGCACGATCGGATGTTGGTGCAGCAACTGCCTGGGCGCAGAGTCTGAGTGCTGGTGCGGAACGTGACAGCGCTTTAGGTGGCATTGCATACGCTCAGTCGTTCAATGATGTCAAGGCGGCGCTAGCACTTGCCGAACCATTGTTGGAGGGACCCGGCCGCCAGCGTGCATTGCAGGGGATATCATTGAAGCTGACGCAGCAGGATCCAACTTCTGCCGCTGCCTGGCTTGAGACATTGGCCTCGGGTGAATCAAGGGATCTTGCTATAGAGTCATTCGTGTCGATTGTCATCGGCAACGATCCCGAGCTTGCATCTGAATGGCAGGCACAGATAGGGCAGTGATTAATCTATAATTTCGTCGACATCCAGTGATTCGTCGCTCTTGACGAAATCATCGTCGCAGAGAGTGATCTGGCCTGATTTCATTGGAACATATTTGCCAATCGCAGAATGATACAGCAACCCGTCAAGTCCGAGCACCTTTCCTTCGGTGAGCAGTAATTTCGGGCTCTGCTTCGTGATGTATCCTTCAACCCGAAGCAAGGTGCCTACCGCCAGCGGTTGCTTCAGGCGCGTAGTGACCTCGGCAGCCACACAAAGCCTGCGAGCGGCCAGGATCGCGGCCCATGTCATCACCTCGTCAAGCAGGGCCATGGCTATCCCGCCATGAACGATACTCTTGTAGCCAAGATCTTCTTGCATCGTTCTGTACTTCAACACAACCTTGTTGCCCTCGATACGGGAACGGAGCCTTAGTCCACGCGGGTTCTCTTCACCGCAGACGAAACAGGATTTCGTCCAGGGCAAAGTCCCTTCGGCGCCAATTGCTACAGGAATGTCACTCATGATCGAGAAGGAGTAATTAGCACTTGCCTCCCCTGAATTCCACCAAAAAGGTGGAGTTCAGTACAGATTCAGGCCGTCGCGACATCAATACAGTAATCATGCAGGTGAATCCATCATTTGCATGCGCACAGGGACTCAGTTGCCCCGCTTCTTCGCCTCCACATCGATGATCGCGGGCGCCCCATCGTACTGGCTCTGCGCAATAGGGGCACGCGCCTTCTCTTCAAGGGGTTTCCAGAGGGATGCCGTTCCGGCCTTATGCCAGTTATCAAAGTCGGCCTCGATATGCCGCACATCTTTGATCCTGTTCAGCTCTTCGAAGATGGTTTCTACAGCTCTGGAGGTGAGCTTGTCGCCGCTGCCCGGCAGGCGGCGCAACGAACCACGCAGGCGGACACTGCTGGGTGTCGCAGTGATCGTCAGGTGGCCGAGATCAATCCAGTGCCTGACCAGGACCTGCCTGGATTTCCTGTTGATCTCAAACCTGCTTGGCACAGGGCTCATTCCTCGTCAGCTCCAGGCTCGCCAAGTAGAGCATCGACCTTGTCGTACAGGGTATCCATGTCAAAAGGCTTGTAGAGAATGTCGGTATTACCATCGGCGAACTCGTTCCTCCACATATCGAGCATGTTGTCGGAGTTGAGTGAAAATGATTTCTGGTAGGCCGTAACGAACAGGACGGGCACTTGACTGTACTTCTCCTTCAACTCCTTGAAGATCTGAAAGCCGTCCTTCTTGGGCATCCGAACATCGAGCATGATAAGATCAAACTCATGCTTTTTGAGGAGGTCGGAAACTTTAAGCGGATCCGTGGTCGTGAAGACCTCGTAACCACGATCGTTAAGCATGGTCTTGTAGCAGAGCAGGATTCGCGGATCATCATCAACCGAGAGTATGTTCTTCACAGGTTCTCCTCTCTCAATAGTCCTTTACACCACATTATGTTCCCCGCACCAGATGTCAATGCCAGGTCAGCGATGCTCTCAATAAACAACTATCCCCAGATATAGTAACAATAGGGAAACTATCACGCCGATTAGACCCGCTGCTCTGCAGCGAGCGTTGCTGCTCGTCCAATAGCGTGCCATGAGACGGAACATATATGGGCTGTAGACCAGCACAATTCCCGAAACGACCCATGTATAAGCCAACAGGGCCATCACAAGACGCCACTGAGAAGGGTTGAGCCGCGCGGATTGCAGTATCGGTGCAGCGACAAGGAGTAGTAATCCACCCATTGCTCTGACGGCCAGCAGCTCGTCCACGAAGACCGTGATAAGCAAGAACGCAGTTGGTGCGAGAATGAACAGCGCCCATTTCGGGAAGAAAGGCTTATCGACCAGAGCGGTTTCCGACACTAGGTACGCTACCCATACCATGTCAACAGCCGTTAGGATAAAGGCAGCAGTCCTGTTCCTGGGGAATCCATTTACAGCGCGCCGTGCTTTACTCGGCGCCAGGAGCAGGGGCGCCCTGATCAGGAGCAGAAGCCCGCCTGTAATGATCGTGATTGTCGATAGCTCCAGCATGTCTTTCGTTAACCTCGTTCGCCTGCAGTGGCCTGCTCGACCAGGAGCCGGCCATACAATGTCTGGGGCGTAGCCTTTTCAATCTTCACCCAGGCAATTGTCCCCGCTGCCATATCGGGTGGCGGTTCAAAGACCACGATCTTGTTCGTGCTCGT
>JAUXFM010000035.1 GCA_030622955.1 Lentisphaerales bacterium | reverse complement strand
GAAGTCCGGAAGCTCGCGAAACTAGAAGATAGAATTCTCGCAATGTCGAATGTCGAGCCCTGACCCCCATGGCTATGTCGGCTGATGATCCATTATGATCATCTGGGCAATGTAGCTCAGAGAATTGCTGTTTGGGAGTTCGAGCGATGCGCTGGAAATCATGTTGGCAAGCGGCTGCGTGCAGCATTACCTTCTTTCTGCTCGGCTTCTCTCTTCCTGCCTTCTACATGATCCTAAATCCTAGTGGTCCCAGCCAATGCGCACAGACCCGATATTTCCGAAAGTTCACAGAAGCGGGAACTCAGGAAGAGATCCGACTGCTCGGCGAGCGCGCTTACAATCTAGACCCCATTCTTTTCGCTGGCAGAGTTTCAAATTCGGATGCGTTGACTGAAGAGCATTTGCTGGTTGCTACGGATCTGCTGTCACAAGGCGATGTGCACCCTTTTCTTTGGGCGGGAACTGCTTTGAGGACCTGTCTGACAACATCTCGGAGCACACGTGAGAGAATCATCGATTCACTGTCACTTGAAGCGCGCTTTCATATGCTATCCTTATTGGAAGGGAATATTCATACGCACAGGGACGCTCTTGATTCCTTGCGGGGAGATTTCAAGGATTCTCTAATCTATAAGATTTCTGAGAAGGGCGGCCCTGTACCCGTAGGGTCCCAGAACTCATCTGCCAACTGAAACCTTCTTCGCCCCTAGAGGATTAGGTATCAGTCCTCGATTTCCTACTTAACGATTAGAGAATCTTTCAGCAGACCTCAAAAAGTCTGCTTTTTTTATTGCACCCGCAAACGCTACGTAATATACTACATATTGTAATGACCAGGAAGAAAAGACAAGGCAGCAAGAACGACAAAGTTCGCAAGATCAGCCGTACCGGCGTCTACACCTACTACGTCACCATCCCCAAGCGCCACATAGATGATCTCGAATGGGACGAGGGCCAGAACGTCATAGTAGAATTAGAAGGCGACACCCTCACAATCAAACGCTGGAAACAGAAGGGGAGGGCAGCTAAGAAAACATAGGTTCTGCCACCAGGCAGAAAGAAGCAGGCCCGGTAGGTGCTATTAACACCCACCGAGCCCTAGACAAACATCCACCGATTAAGGAGACATGTTCATCATGAAACACAGACTACCACGCAACAGCCACGACCGCAAAAGAATAAGGGTCAGGTCTGAACAATCAACAATAAGGATTGACGTCCAAGAAGGAAATAGCAAGGAAATAGGGTCACCCTCGATTTAATAGTTAGCGACAAATGATGCGAGTAATCTTGTTATGTGAGATTACTCGTTTATTGTTTTTCAGCAACCCAGGCGCCCCTCAAATACTAATCTGAGGGGTCAGCCCTCAAAATAGCAAAATAAGGAATTCGGTGCTATTTTTAAAGCTGAGGGGTCAGGGCTTGACATTCGACACAAGCGTTGACCGATGGAGTTGAATGTTTTTAGCTCTGAGTCACGAAAGCTGAGGGGTCATGAAAGCTGAGGGGTCAGGGCTTGACATTCGACACAAGCGTTGACCGATGGAGTTGAATGTTTTTAGCTCTGAGTCATGAGCAGGCCCTTACGGTTTGAATATCGAGAACGGTTGGTGCCACGTGTTTGGACGTGGGCTGGAGAAGAGAGACATATTCCTCTCCCACATTCCAACTGCTTCTCATGTCCACATACTCACGCTATCTTCTCTTCTACGATCTAAGTGTGGGAAACGATAGCTCAAGGGCGAGAAGTGGCAGGACTTTGTAAACAAGCGTGGCGATTGGGGCAGGCCCCTGTTTCTGTGTGCAGTACGACGATTGTGTGCTATGATGTTAAGTGAACTTGGAGAAGTCGTTGGAGACATGGGTTTCTCGGCCGTGAGTGTTGCAATAAGGCGATTTGAGGAGCGAGCAAAGGAAGTCCGGAAGCTCGCGAAACTAGAAGATAGAATTCTCGCAATGTCGAATGTCGAGCCCTGACCCCCATGGCTATGACTGTAGTGCAATATTATTCATCCGCACGCAAAACGCTGCTGTATAGTGCAGGAAGCAAGGCAATCGGCACGAAAACTCATCCGTGTCGGGATGGGTATTGCATTCCTGTTCATTCTCCATGGCAAAACCTTCCTGTTGTGATAATCTTGCAGAGGTTGTGATGATATGCGAGGCACTGTGTTTCGCCAATGAAATGAGGGTAGATCAATATGTTTCCAGCGATGTGGGTGGAATGTATCTAAAATGAGCGTAAGGTTTTACAGATTGGCCTGTATGGGTGCGTGTATGGGCATTCTATGTTCCTGCGCTCATATACCTGGCGCACAGAAAGATGTGCCAGTTGAGATTCCTGAAAGCTATGCCACAATTGTGGATGGCGTGGGATATCCTGATCGCTGGTGGACGGGATTCGAAGACGAACAACTCAACGCGCTTGTTGAGGAGGCAGTTGCGGGCAATCTGGGATTGAAGCAAGTGAAGCAGCGTCTTGAACAGGCGAAAGCTGTGGCGCTAAAGGCCGGTGCAGCGCATATTCCGCAGGTGTCGATTGATTGCAGTGCGGTGCGATCGAAAACTCCTCAGATGGATGCCGAAGGAGTAAAGAGTCTTCAAAGCAGGGAGGAGTTTGGCCTGAATCTGTCAGCATCCTATGAGATCGATTTGTGGGGGCGTGTTGCCTCAAGCAGGAGGGCTGCCGCTTTGGATGCGCAAGCGGCGCGCAATAATCTAGACGCGGCGGCAATGACGTTAGTGGCTCAGATTGCGGATATTTGGTATCAGATTGCTTCTCTTCAGGAGCGGCTGAGTTTGCTGCAAAGCCAAGTTAAAAACAGCAAGGATCAGGTGCGTCTGCTTGAATTGCGATTTAATTCAGGGCAGGTTGTGGTACTTGATGTGTTGAAGCAGCGCGAACAACTGGCAGGGATGCTTGTTCTAGTGCCGAGGCTTGAGGCGTCGTTGGCCACGACGCGTCATCAGCTTGCTGTTCTTCTGGGCCGGGCCCCGCAGGCAACAGAGGACCTGGTTCCTGTTGATTGGCCCGAGATATCGGCCGTTCCAGATGTCGGCGTGCCCTCGGATCTCTTGCAGAAGCGTCCTGATGTTCGGGCTGCATTGCATCAGCTTCAGGCTGCCGATGAACGTGTAGCTTCCGCGCTCGCGGATCGATTGCCAGCATTGCGAATTACGGCATCGGTAGGCTATGCCTCTTCAGATACGGCTGATTTATTTGGCGATTTGCTCGAGAATATCGCAGCCGGTCTTCTTGCGCCTATTGTGGATGGCGGCCGGCGACGAGCTGAATCGATGCGGGCTGATGCGGCAATGCGTGAACGTTTGTCTGCTTTCGGGGAAGTGTTTTTGGATGCTATGCGCGAAGTGGAGGGTGCACTTGTTAATGATGCTAAGCAGAGAGAGGTGATTGACGGGCAAATTGAACAGCATAAAGCGGCCGTTCAGACGTTGCAGCAGGCTAATGCTCGGTATGTTCGAGGGCTCACCGATTATCTTGCTGTATTGAGTGCTTCGGTGCGGGAAGGGATTGCGGCTCGGGCGCTCATTGCGGCGCGTCGTGAGCAGTTGGGTTATCGTATTATGCTGCACCGTTCGCTGGGTGGTCACTGGAAGCGATCGGATTTGGAAGGAGATGGGAGTAAATGATAAAGAGATATATTTCAAAACTAATGGCTTACAGACGCCTGTTGCTGCCGGTTCTTGTTTTGGGGAGTGCGATCATAGTGGGGGTGTTGTTTGTGATAACGAAGCCGGCCGCCAGGAAGCAGAAGAGCATGCCGATGGCTTCCGTCGTGGAAACGTTGACCGCATCCTCCGGGCTGCAGCGCGTGACTATTCAGGCTATGGGTACGGTAGTGCCAGTTGAGGAAATCACTCTGCAACCTGAAGTGTCCGGCCTGATTGTCTGGAAGCATCGTAATCTTGTGCCTGGTGGGATTGTGCGTAAGGGCGAAATACTGCTTCGCGTAGATGTGCGGAACTATGAGGTGGCATTGAGGCAGCAGCAGGCGGTGCTGGAGAAAGCAGAAGTGGAGTATCATCTGGAATTATCGCGATCTGAGGTGGCTCTTGAAGAGTGGCAGATGGTGAATCCGGACAGGCCAACGGACCCGCGTGTACATGCATTGGTTTTGCGGAAGCCACAATTACGAGCAGCTACGGCGGCGGTCCGGGCAGCAAGTAATCTGTTTGCTAAAGCAGTGCTTGATGTCGAGCGGACCAGCATTGCGGCCCCCTTCAACGCTGTTGTTGTGGATGAGTTTGTTGACCGCGGCCAGCTTGTTACGCAGCAGACTCGTTTGGCGCAATTGGCAGGGATGGACGCATTTCGAGTCAAAGTTTCCCTGCCCGTGCGCGATTTTCAATGGATTAAGTTGCCGGACATTGATGGTAAGCATGGAGCGGCAGCCACGATTCTGTACGATATCGGCAGCGAGGAACCGTTGCGGTTTACCGGCAAGGTGACCAGGATGTTGAGCAGTGTGGAAAATGCAGCCAAGATGGGGCGCTTATTGGTTCGGGTTGAAGATCCATTAATGCTCAAGAATGTCGGCATCGATGCGAAAGGATCGAGGCTGTTGTTGGGCGCGTATGTCAAGGTGCTTATAGACGGATTGCCGATAGATAATGTTGTAGAGGTGCCGGACTCGGTGATTCATGAAGGTGGCAAGCTTTGGGTTATGAATCCTAAAGGGAAGCTTGAGTGTCGTGAGGTTGAAGTGCTCCGGCGTCAAGGCGGAAAAGCTCTTATTAAGGGTGCTGTATCAGATGGTGATCGTATTGTTAGAAGTCATATTGCCTCGCCGATACCCGGCATGACTCTTCGCACGAAAGGTCAGGGCGCAACGAAGAGCGGCCCCGGTGCCAAGAATTCAGGCAGTGGAAGAAAGATGCGGTAATAATGCATGAAGAACCCAAAACTGGCCCCTTGGCCTGGATGACGAAGAACTCGGTTGCGGCCAATCTGCTTATGCTGACATTGCTGATTGGCGGGTTTATGTCTATCCCGCGAATTCGGCAGGAGGTATTTCCTTCGTTCGAGGTGGACGTTGTTCGTGTAAGCATGGTTTACCCCGGTGCCAATCCCAGCGAAGTGGAGCAAGGCATTCTGTTGTCAATGGAGGAGGCAGTGCGGGGGATCGACGGGGTTAAGCGAGTTTCTTCGTCAGCTGTCGAAGGGGTGGGGACTGTAGCGGTGGAGTTGCTTTCGGGTGCTGATAGCGGCAAGATTCTACAGGACATCAAGAACGAGATAGACCGGATTTCATCATTTCCCGAGGAAGCGGAAGAGCCGATTGTCAGTTTGGTGGTTGTGCACCGCCCGGTGCTTTCTATTATCTTTTTTGGCGATCTTGATGAGGCCACGTTGCGCAATCTGGCGGAGAATGCCAAGTTGGAAATAGCACTTGATCCGCGCATTACTTTGGCGGAGGTCTCCGGTGCGCGTCCTTTGGAGATCAGTATTGAGGTTCCTCTCGGGAAGTTGCGAGAGCACAATATCACGCTGGCTGCTATTGCCGAGCAAGTGCGGCGAACTTCGATTGAGCTGGGTGGTGGTGGAGTAAAGACACCTGGTGGAGAAAGGCTTGTGCGAGTCGAATCGCGGCGAGACTTTGGCAGTGAATTTGCTGATATTCCTATCATCAGCAGGCCGGACGGTTCGCGCTTATTGCTGAGTGATGTTGCGCATATTGAGGATGGATTTGCGGATGTGGATCAGGAAACGCTCTATAACGGTAAGAGGGCGGTAAATCTCACAGTCTATCGGGTTGGTGATGAGGACCCAATCAGTGTTTCAAAAGCATCGCATGAGTTCATTAAAAATCTGAGGATGCGTCTGCCAGACACTGTAAGTACTGCAGTGGTGCATGATCGCTCGGACCTGTACCGGGACCGCATGGCGTTGCTCATTCGGAACGCCGTGCTGGGTCTGTTGCTGGTGATGATTGTTCTAGGGTTATTCTTGGAGGTTCGCCTTGCCTTTTGGGTCATGCTAGGAATCCCGATATCCTTTATTGGCTGTCTTCTGTTTCTGCCTTATCTGGGTGTATCGATAAATATGATTTCACTTTTTGCGTTCATTATTGCTATCGGCATTGTCGTCGATGACGCAATTGTTGTTGGTGAAAACATCTACTATGAGCGGGAGACAGGAAGGAACGGGCTGGTCGCGGCAATCCGAGGGGTGCGGCAGGTTTCTGTGCCGGTGGTATTTGCCATTCTTACCAATATCATTGCATTCATGCCGCTGTTATTTGTTCCTGGCATAATGGGCCAACTATGGCGCGACATCCCAATTGTGATCATAGCTATTTTCATCATTTCTTTGGTGGAATCTCTGCTGATTCTGCCTGCTCATCTTGGCCATCAACGCGCTCAGTTGAAGGGTGCGTTCTGGGACGCATTGGAGGCCCCTCAGCGTCTCCTTGGTGCCAAGCTGAGCTATTTTACGAACAAGTTCTATAAGCCTTTCATTCGGTTCACGCTGCGAAATCGTTATGCCACAGTGGTGATGGGGTTATCTGTATTGATCCTTGCTGTCGGATGGTGGAAGGGCGGTCGATTACCTTTTCATCTTTTCCCGAAAGTAGAAAGTGATCGAGTGACTGCTACTGCTACGCTTCCCTATGGCACGCCTTTTGAGAAGACTCAGCAGGTAGCTGAGCAGTTGCGAAAAAGTGCGCTCATGGTTCTTCGGGACCATGGTGCCACGAATGCATTGGACGGCATATATATCAGCACGGGCAGTTTGCTCGGAGGATTCGGTCCATTTGGTGGCGATGCAGTGCGCGGGGGGCATCTCGCGGCCGTTGAAGTTAATCTGGTGCCTTTGGATCAGAGAAAGATCACTGCTACTGAATTCACGAAACTCTGGCGTAAGCAGGCTGGGTCTGTGCCCAGCGTGGAATCTTTGACATTCAAGTTCAATATTGGTCCAGCTACAGGGAGCCCCATTGACGTTGAGCTGAGTCATCCTGACAAGGATGTTCTAGAGCGTGCGGCAGAACGTGTTGCGAAAGCGCTGGCTACGTATGAGGGAGTGATAGAGATCGATGATGGCATTGAGCTGGGTAAAGAGCAGCTGACGTTTACGATGAAGCCGGCGGGGCGCAGTCTGGGTATTGCTGCGATTGATCTGGCTCAGCAGGTGAGGCATGCGTTTTATGGCGCCGAAGTGTTGAGACAGCAACGCGGCCAGAATGAAGTTAAGGTTTATGTGCGACTACCCAAAGAGGAGCGGCGTTTTGAAAATGATATTGCCGCGCTGATCCTACGTGCGCCCGGCGGCCAGGAAATATCACTGATGGAGGCAGCGGAAGTTCAGCGCGGCAGAGCTTACCAGCAAATCAAGCGCGTTGATGGGCGTCGTACTGTAAATGTTACCGCCGATCTGGAGTCTCCCAAGTATGCGCCTAAGAGTATTGTTGAGGATTTACAGTCCGATCTGTTGCCTGCGCTTAAGGCCGATTATCCTGAGTTGGCTTACTCTCTGGGGGGCGAACAGAGAGAACAGCGTGAATCGATGGGGGGGATGGCGAAGGGGTTTCTTGTGGCACTTTTCGGTCTGTTCGCTTTATTGGCGATAATATTCAAGAGTTATGCACAGGCGGTCATTGTTCTCATTGCTATTCCCTTCGGGATGGTTGGTGCAATAGGAGGTCATATACTCATGGGGTTTGGCATGAGCTTTGTCAGCGTAATGGGAATGGTTGCACTGGCGGGGGTGGTGATTAATGACAACATTCTGTTGATCAGTACAGCTAATGGATATCGCGAGGAAGGTATGTCGGCTCACGAGGCGGCCATTGAGTCGCCGGCACGACGTTTTCGGCCTGTTTTGCTGACATCGTTGACGACCTTTCTTGGGCTGGCTCCCATGATCTTTGAGAGTTCGGTTCAGGCGCGGTTTATGATTCCCATGGCCCTTTCCCTTGGCTTCGGAATTCTCTTCGCAACCTTCATTACATTGGTGTTGGTCCCGTCCCTTTACCTCATTCATGATGATATCAAGCATGCTATTGCCCGACGATGAGTGAGTAAGTGTGGGGGGGATTGTCAGATGTTTCTCGACTTCAATCGATCGCGCTCAAGCAGATTGGGGTTGATCCTTGGAACTGTCGCATCCGCCGCGCCTCTCCGGCTACAGTATTTCCTCAACCGCTCTAGCTTGAATCGTGGGGGTCGCTATGAGATATCTTACAGTATTGATGCTCATTTGTGTGGCGATGACGACAGGGTGCGTATCTTTGTCGAATCCTATCGCCGCCGCGCAAGTGAAAGTTGGCTGAAGCCGCTCTTCGTACATAGGTCCAGGGCGGTGATGAGTCGGTAGTGCGCTGCCTCATCATGGCTGCTGACTACTACGACCTGGTTCGTTGAAAACCTTGCAAGGTGGCGCAGATGCCGATCCATCTCCACCTGATTGACGATCTTTCCGTTCATGAGGTAGCGGTTTGGCAATACATCGATACGGATGTCCGGTGGTTCCGTCGTGCAGCCCTGCGCTGGACCCGCAGCGGTTATAAGTTCGGCCAGGACCGGCCGCGGCTTCATTGTTATCACAAAGAAGACGAGCAGCAGAAAGACTATATCGATCATTACCGTAAGGCCCATCTTGCACTCGAGTCGGGACAGCCGTTTCCTACGTGGTTTGTCTCTCTTCATGTGCAGTCCTCCAGCAAGACCCGTTTCATAGATTGAACGTGTGTGAAGGGTGGGGAATTAGGGGAAGAGGCGCCGGTGGGTGTGTCTTCTTGCGGCGGTCTGAGCCAAACCGCCCTACCCAGCGCAAGTTCAGCGACTTTGAGTGGGGGGGGGGTATTAGATCGGGTATTTGCTCGCTTGATGTATGGGATGCTGTGGGTCGTTCCTTTTGCGGCCCGCACGGCACTGCTTCGCTCTTCGAGCTTCGAAGGATAGAGCGGCGGGGATATCTGCTTTGGGCGAGGGAGAGGCAGCTGAGATCCGACACGTGAAAGGCCATGATCGCCGTCGCCCCTTCGGGGTCAGCGGGCTTGACAGCTATTCGTGAAAATGGTATTTGCCGCGCTCATGTCTGACGCAAGAAAGAGCTTAAAGGTGCAGGCTCCAGCGAAGATCAACCTTTTTCTGGATGTCTTGGGGCAGCGCGATACGGGATACCACGACATCAGCAGTATCCTTTTGCCGGTCTCACTCTACGATGAACTGGAGTTTGAGGTCATTGATGATGATTTCATCGAGACGTCTGTTGAGATCATCGATGGCTGGAGTATTGATGGGGATGCTTGGAAGGACTCATCGGAGAATCTCGTTACAGCTGCGGCCAGGATACTGAAGGAAGCAAGTGGCTACCAGGGCGGGGCGAAGATACGTCTTAGAAAGACTATCCCTATCGGTGGCGGGCTGGGAGGGGGCAGCTCGGACGCGGCGGCGACGCTCAAATCA
The DNA here is from genome assembly GCA_030622955.1 of Lentisphaerales bacterium. Classification (GTDB taxonomy): domain Bacteria; phylum Verrucomicrobiota; class Kiritimatiellia; order JAUXFM01; family JAUXFM01; genus JAUXFM01. Next base: position 10,021 of record JAUXFM010000035.1, on the reverse strand, counting down.
TTGAACATTCTATGGGAGACTGGACTGCCGGACGCACAATTGCTTGAAATAGGCTTCAGGTTGGGTTGTGATGTTCCTTCTCTGTTCTGCTGTCAGGCAGTGCATGTGCAGGGCCTGGGTGAGAAGGTGAGGTTGATATCAGCCGCGCCAGGAGTTGATAGAAGGGAGATGTGGGTGGTCCTTGCTAACCCCGGTTTTTCGGTGTCTACGTCCAACATTTACGCATTGTGCAGCCAGTACTTGACTTCTTCCCCTTCAGCTTCTACAAACATGGTTTCGGCTGTTCAGAATAGCGATGTGGAACTGGCAGCCAAGAACTTGTTCAATGGCCTTGAGGATATCGTTTTTCGCAAGTATCCGATCATTAAGATGCTTGCGGAGCATCTCGTTGAGGCGGGTAGCCTAGGCGCACTGTTGTCGGGGAGCGGCTCATCGCTGTTCGGTCTGGCTCGTGACGAGGGGCATGCGTTTGATGTGGAGAAACGTCTGCATGAAGCGGCTGGTTCGTCGGTTTGGACAAGAGTAGTGAAGGCGTTGCCCGATGGTGTAATGGTAGCACACGGCCCTTTGGAGGCCTGAGTCTAGGTTCAAGTCCTAGTCGGGCAACCAATGCAGTCTGAAGTTGGGACGGACAAAGATTTGTGAATTGCGGTATTTTGAGGCGTTAAGCCGGGGAATAATGGAATGATGAAAGTATTCACGGGCAATGCGAACATCACGCTGGCACAGGGCATAGCTGATTACCTTAAAGAACCGCTTGGTGAGGCGGAGGTGAGCAGGTTCCCGGATGGTGAGATTTCCGTCAAGATCGGCGAGAATGTCAGGGGCAAGGATGTATTTATTGTCCAGCCGACATGCCCGCCCGCGAACGAGAATCTCATGGAGCTCTTGATCATGGTGGACGCGCTCCGCAGGGCGTCGGCCTCGAGGATCACATGTGTAGTGCCTTTTTATGGATATGGTCGCCAGGACAGGAAAGACCAGCCGCGGGCACCGATCACAGCGAAACTGGTCGCCAACCTCATGGTTGCATCTGGTGCGAGCAGGCTGTTGACAATGGATCTGCATGCGCAGCAGATAATGGGCTTCTTCGATATACCTGTGGACCACCTTTTTGCTGCGCCGGTGCTTGGCAAGCACCTTATCGATGAGGATATCGAGGATCCGGTGATGGTGTCACCTGATGTCGGCGGGATCCGCATGGCATACGCATATTCACAGATGCTCGGTTCTGGACTCGCGGTTATCGCGAAGCAGCGCAAGGGTCCATCCGAGGTAGAGACTTTAACGATTGTTGGCGAAGTGGAAGGCAAGACGGCTATCATGGCCGATGACTTCAGTACGACTGCAGGCACACTGGTGAATGGCGCGAAACTGTTGCGTGAGCGCGGTGCCAAAGAAGTGCGGGCGGTAATAAGTCACGCGCCGATTGTGGAGTTGGGTATGGAGCGGTTGAGAGGATCAAAGCTTACGGAATTGATAACGACAGACAGTGTGCCAGTGGAAGTGCCTGAAGATGTATCGATCACGGTGCTCTCCGTTGCTGGACTGCTTGGTGAAGCGATTATGCGCATTCACGAAGGACGGTCTGTTTCATCATTGCTTAACGTTTAATGCTGCCAGGAGGAGTTCGATGGGAAAGGCAATTGTAATCAAAGCAGAAGCACGGAGCGGAACAGGCTCCAGTGAGGCAGGTCGCTTGAGACGTAGTGGGTGGCTGCCGGGTTCGGTCAGTAAACCGGGAAGTGAGTCACTTTCGGTTCAGCTGAAAGCGCATGATTTCGGAATGATGCTGCATCGGCATACCAGTGAGAATCTGATCATCGATCTTGATGTCGGTGAAGCAGAGGTGAAAAAGGTGCTGCTCAGGGAAGTACAGCATCACCCGGTTACGGGTAAACTGCTGCATGCCGATTTCGTTGAGATTTCGATGAGTGAGAAGATGAAGGTTGATGCGACCATCGAGTTGACTGGTATTCCCGTTGGTGTCACAGAGGGCGGTGGCGTGTTGGAGCACCTGCTCCGTGAAGTGGAAGTTGAGTGTCTGCCCGGCGATTTGCCTGAACAGATCGACGTGGATGTTGTGTCCCTGAAGATCGGCGACACGCTCTTCGTGCGCGACATCAAGATTGGCGCTGAGCTGACAGTGGTCACAGATGGGGGCATTGCTATAGCCAGTGTTGCTGCTCCGAAGACTGAGGAAGAAGTCGTCTCGACAGAGGAAGAGCTTGCTGAAGGAGCCGAATCCGCTGTTGGTGGTGAAGAGAAGGCGGCCGATGGCGAAGGTGCTGCCGTGAAGGCTGAAGGTGGCAAGGGCGCTAAGAAAGAGGGAGATAAGTGAGGTTTGTTTTTGGCCTGGGCAACCCCGGCAGGAAATATGCGGCAACGCCGCATAATGTGGGGTTTGCCACGGTTGATGAACTGGCGGCTCGAATGGGCTGTAAGTTAAGGAAGAGGCTCTGGGTCAAGGCCAGGACCGGTGAAGGCAGCTATGCTGGTGGAAAGGTGTTGCTGGTCGAGCCGGAAACATTTATGAATAGGAGTGGTTTTGCCGTTTCTGCGTTGATGCGCCGGAAAGGCGGGGATGTCTCGGACATGATCGTCGTAGTTGACGATGCTGACCTCGAGTTGGGCCAGGTGCGGGTACGGGCCCAGGGCGGAACCGGAGGCCACAATGGGCTGGTCTCAATTACGGAGTGTGTTGGAAGTAAGGATTTCACGCGGGTACGTATGGGGATAGGGCGGGACCAGCATGGTGGAAACCTTATGAATCATGTGCTGTCGTCGTTTTCGGCGGGCCAGCAGGAAGAAGTGCAAAGAATGGTAGTAGGGGCCGCTGATGCTGTGATGAGCATTATTGAGTTCGGTGAACAGGTAGCCATGAATGAGTTTAATTGATGGCGGATGATTGTGATGGAGGAAAACTTTGAAAAAATATAATGGTCTTTTTATTTTCCCGGAAACGCTGGCAGGCGACAGCCTGAAAGAAGCGATTGACCGGGTGCAGAAAGAAGCAGAAAGCAATGGTGCTGTGATCGAGTCCATTCGAGAACTCGGCAAACGCGCATTTGCACGGCCGATGAAGAAGAAGGATGCGGGTCACTACGCACGTATGGTGTTTGAGATGGATCCTGCCAAGGTCAATGCCTTGAGAGATCGCTATGTGCTGATGGAGGAAGTGTTCAGGGCTGAAATAGTGGTCGCCAAGGAAATAGTTACAAGAATCGAAGAATAGCGTTGAGGGGGGGGGGAAGCGTCATGGCATCGGTTAATCGTGTGTTCTTGATGGGAAATCTGACGAGGGATCCGGAAATACGCTATACGCCCAGCGGCAAGGCTGTTGGCGATCTGCGTATGGCTATGAATCGCAAGTACAAGACGCAGAGTGGCGAAACTCGGGACGAAACATGCTACGTCGATGTTGTTGTATGGGGGCGGCAGGCGGAAACCTGCGGTGAATATCTCTCCAAGGGCGCCTCGGCATTTGTGGAAGGCCGCATGCAGTATGATGAATGGGAGAAGGACGGGCAGCGACATAACAGGCTGAGAGTGGTCGCTGACAGGGTCCAGTTCATTGGCGGCAGGCGCGGCGGTGGCGGACGTGATGACGATGCGGAGGGTGGTAGCCCATCCCAAAGCGCGCCTCCGGCTGCAGCAGCCACGACCGACCCGCCAGCTGGTGACGACGACAATTTGCCATTTTAGGTGAGATGGGCGCTTGAGCCCATTGTGTAGAACATAAGCATAAGGAATAAGCATGAGAAGAACAGGAAGTAGTGATTCAGGACGGAGCGATCGTGATGATCGCGGCTCAGGCCGCGGTGGTGCCATGACGGGGCGAAGGAAATCGCGGTACCTCGCCGGTGTTGTGAATATCGATCCAAATGACATTGAGCTTCTGAGCAAGTTCACGACTGAGCATGGCAAGATACTCCCCGCACGGTTTACCGGGGCATCAGCAAAGCAGCAGCGCCAGATTAAGCGCGCTGTACGACGAGCCAGGACCATGGGGCTGCTCAGCTAGCGTAGTATTAACACATTTGCCCGCATAAGGATCGAAATGAGCACTGAAACAATTTTGATGACCGATATTGACGGCCTGGGCGCTGAAGGCGATGTAGTGAAAGTCGCCGACGGCTTTGCCAGGAACTACCTTTTTCCACGGAAGCTGGGTGCACCTGTGACGGAGGCCACAAGACGACAGCTTGCGAAAATTCGAGAGGAACGTGTAGTGGCAGCAAAGGCTGCTCTCGAAGAAGCCACGGCGTTATCACTGCGATTGACCGATGTGTCGGTCACTATCCCCGTCAAGGTCGGGGAAGAGGATAAGATGTACGGATCCGTTACAAATGCGGATATCGTGAGCGCACTAGCGAAGCAGGGCATTAAGCTGGATAAACAGAAACTTGTCCTTGATGAGCCTATCAGGGAACTGGGCGTGTTTGATGTGTCCGTACAGCTCCAGAGCGATATAGAAGCCAAAATCAAGGTCTGGGTGGTTGAAGAATGATCGATGTCGGGAAGGACGTGGCCTCGCCGACCGTTGCAGCAAAAAGTGATCGCATCCCGCCTTACAGTGAAGAGGCAGAAAGAGGAGTCCTAGGCTCCATCTTTCTTGACTCCTCACGGGTGCTCGATCTTTGCATCGAACGGCAAATCGTGCCGGAGGCATTCTACGTACCCGCGAATAGGACGATCTACAGCGCACTGATTGATATGTCAGGACGCGGCGAAGCCGTCGACATACTGACGGTATCTGAACGCCTTAAAAGCGGGGGGGAACTCGAGAAGATTGGTGGTTCGCTCGCGCTGGACCGGCTCATAGATTCCACTCCGACTGCCGCACACGCAGAATACTATATCGATATCGTCCGTCAGAAATACCTGCTTCGTTGTATCATATCCTGTTCCAGAGAGGCGGAGGGTGAATGTTTCAATTCGGAGGATAGCGCTGACCAAGTGCTCGGACGAGTGGAACAGTGGTTCCTGGATATCACTGAGCGACAGCATGGTTTCGTGATGCCATGGACGGAGGCTGTGAAGGAAGCCATGCAGCGGATCGAGCAGGTGTTTGTCACGAAGAAGGGCGTGAGCGGGATCCCAACAGGGTTCACTAACCTGGACTGTAAATTGCTCGGATTCAAGCCTACCGACCTGGTGATTCTCGCCTCACGACCTTCCATGGGTAAGACGTCCCTGGCAATGAATATTGCGGAGAACATTGCATTGGGCAAGGTGTCTGACCACAAGCCGCGATCTGTAGGTATTTTTAGTCTTGAAATGTCACTTGAGTCACTTCTCATGCGCATGCTCTGTTCTCATGCCCGAGTTTCTGCGTTTAAGATTGAGGGTGGCTATGTTTCGGCAGAAACGCATCGCAAACTCATGCGAGCTGCATCTGCACTCATGAAGGCGCCAATTTACCTTGATGATACTGGCGGCCTGGATATCCTCGAACTACGTGCGCGTGCAAGGCGCATGAAGAAGAAGCATGATGTTCAGATGATTGTTGTCGACTACCTGCAGCTCCTGCATGCGAAGGATTATGCCAGGCAGGGAAGGCAGCTTGAAACTGCGGCGATCTCCGGCGCATTGAAGGCAATGGCCAAGGAGCTGAGAGTACCTGTGCTGGTCTTGAGCCAGTTGAGTCGTGCGCCTGAAAGCAGGGATAAGATAGGGGGGAAGCCGAAGCTCTCTGATCTGCGTGATTCAGGAGCTATCGAGCAGGATGCGGACGTTGTCTGTATGCTCAGGCGACCCTGCAAGTATCCGGACGACGAACAGTTCGAGGACAAGTCGCTCTCCATTCTTGACATTGTGAAGCATCGTAACGGGCCTACCGGCGTGGCCAAGTTCAACTTCGAAGAGGAGTACACCCGATTTGAGGACAGAGCGCAGGGTGTTGATGATGGAGAGCCGATCAACTTCGGCGAAGACATGGATGTTACATGAGGCGCAAAGCCCTATTCGGTTCTTTGTTCGTCGCTCTGGCGATGTTATCTGCCGCCTATGCCCAACAGGCTGTCCCGCAAGTTAAAGAAATTCGTCTAAACAATGTGGGGCATGGCCCGCTCGACAAGGATTTCGTGCTTGCCCATGTCAGCCTAAAGCAGGGCGATGACTACAACGCCTTGATCGTTGCCAGCGATCTCAAGAAACTGCTTGGCAGCGGTCGCTTTTCAGCTGTGAACATCATGGCGGAGAAGGTGGGACCGGATGTCATCCTTATCTACCAGATCAGGAACAAGCTGAAGCTGGGTGAGCGCGTTACGGTGACAGGCGTTGACCATCTCGATGAAGAAGATGTGAGGGACCTGCTCGAGATCTTTCCCGGCGACCTGTTCGATGAGCAGACAGTCGGGGTTGGCGCGCGCGCTGTTATTGAGGGGTATAGAGAGGACTATTATCCTGAGGCGACTATTGACTGGGTGATCACGGTTCTCGACGAGAATGCCGGGCTGGGCAAAGTCGAGATAGACATCGAGGAAGGGGTAGGGGCAAGACTCAAGCATATCGTCTTTGAGGGAAATGAGCACATCTCGTCCCGGAAGTTGAAGAAATTGGTCTCGCGCCTCCATTGGTTCAGTTTCATTGCGAAGACACGTGGCATACGCTACGACCAGAAGATGTTGCGCGATGGTCAGGATGTTGTGCGTGGTCTTTATGGGAGAAAAGGTTTCCTTGATGCGAAGGTGGGCGAGCCGGTGCTCGACAAGGACGAGGACGGACGGATGCGTGTCAAGTACAGCATAACCGAGGGGCCACAGTACAGGTTCGGTGAAACCAGGCTGGACGGCATAACGGCGTTGCCCGAAAAAGAGATCAAGAATCTTGTGCGCATTAAAGAGGGCGACATTGCTTCATCGGCGGATGTCCAGAGGACGGTGCGGATGATCAAGGATTTCTATGGTAACAAGGGCTATATCCAGGCTGTCGCTGCGCCTGTCCTGATGCCACGTGACGGCGCTCCTGTCGTTGACGTTGTGCTTAGAATCCGTGAAGGGCGCCAGGTCTTCATCAGGAACATACTCATCAAGGGGAATTACAAGACGCGCGACAAGGTTGTTCGGCGTGAGGTATTTGTTTTTCCGGGTGAAGCACTGAGCAGCGTGAACGTGCGCAGGTCCCAGCGAAAACTGATGAACCTGGGTTATTTTTCGGAAGTAAATCCCAGGATTGTAGCGACAGTGGATGCGGCCCAGGCGGATCTCGTTTTCGAGGTCGAGGAGCAGAGGACCGGGAACCTTATGCTGGGGGGTGGCTATTCCAGCGGAGATGGATTCACTGGTTTCTTCGAGCTGTCTCAGAATAACTTTGATATTGCCGGCTGGCCGTATTTTACCGGGGGTGGCCAGGTCTTGAAGTTAAAGACAAGCTTCGGCACCACGCGCAGGGATTACGAATTGGCTTTCCGGGAACCGCATTTCGCAGATTCCCCGATGTCTCTCGGTTTTAGCGTTTTCGGGCGCGAACGAAATCTTCATGATTACGATACAAAGAAGCTTGGTGGTTCACTTAGTTTTGGCAGGGCGCTGGGCAGGTTCTCGAGGGCGGATCTTACTTATAGTCTTGTGAAGACAGACATAACGGATGTTTCGGACACGAACGAGTATTTAGTCGTTGTGGAGCAGGAGCCATGGTACGACGTGAATCAGCCTTTCTTCTTTATGTATGAGAAAGAACTCAAGAGCACAGTCCAACTTGCGCTGGTATATGACACGAGGAACAGTCCATTCTGGCCGTCACGTGGCGTGAGGCTGACATGTTTCGGGGCTTTGTCCGGTGGGGCACTTGGTGCTGATACTGACATGGTAAGGGTGGGTGGCCGTGCTTCCGGCTACATTCCCCTGTGGCGCGGGCACATTCTCTCGCTGCGGCTGGCGGGGCAGGTAGTCGATGAATTCGGAGACACAGAATCGATACCCATCTATGACAAGCTCTATGCGGGTGGTGGGAGTACGATCAGGGGATTTGACAAGCGCGAGGTTGGGCCTAAGTGCGTGCGTGTCTTTGATGATGGTTCGGACCTTCTCGTGCTTGGGCACAAGCCTATGGGCGGTCGCTCGCGACTGCTGAGCAGTGCGGAGTACCTGGTTCCGCTGAACAGGCAGGTTAAGCTCTCTGCCTTCATTGATGCTGGAGGTGTGTGGGCTGACGCGTACGAGTTCGAGTTTGACTCCATTGCATCCGGCGCCGGGCTCGGGATTAGGTTTGATGTAATGCCCGGGCTACCGCTCAGGCTTGATTACACGTGGCCCATTGAAAGAGATTCAGAGTTGACCGATACTGAACGCTTCGAGTTCTGGTTTGGAAAAGGCTTCTAACATCGGGGGGGATTCATTGATGAAGGTAATCGTCTATTCGTTTCTAATTGCATTGATGAGCGTGCCTTTGCTGCAGGCTGATGAAGCTGCGCAGAGGATCGTAGTTCTCGATATGACAAAAGCGATGAGGGCGTCGCGGAAGATGGCCGAGGCTGAAGATCATCTAACCACGCTGACCGGTGATTTCGCAGCAGAGCAGCAGAAGATGAAAGCCCGCCTGGCCGGACTGCGTGCCGAATTCGATGAATTGCGAAGTGCCTCAGCAAACAAGGCCTTCAATGAGGATGCGAGGGCGAAGAAGGCCGCCGAGGCAGCCCAGAAGCGACTTGAGGGAGCAATGTACGAGCGGAAGGTGCGGGAGAGATCAATACGTCGCGCACGTGAACTTGAGGACCAGCGGAAGCGGCTTTTAAAGCATGTTCTTGGCGGGGTGAATACGATAGTTGCTGAATATGCAAAGGAGAAGGGTTACGATCTTGTCGTGGATTCTTCTGAGTCACTCACGGTGGGAACCGGAGGTGTAATATATAAGAGCGGTCGCTTTGATATCACTGACGATATAGTTGCATTGGTCGAAAAGAAGAACAAAGAGGCCAAGCTGGTGGAGCCAAAGAAATGAGTCTGACAGTCAAAGACATTGCAGAAAAGCTCGGAGCAACGTTCAAAGGTGACGGAGATCGTGAGATCCATGGTCTTGCCGGTATTGACGAAGCCGGGGAGGGTGACATTACCTTCGTCGCGCACATGAAATATGCCGGTGCTCTGGCAACAACCAGGGCCGCCGCAGTGGTCGTTAAAAAAGACTGGCAGAGCGAGTCACAGGCAGCCCTCGTGTTCGTTGACGATCCTGACAGGGCATTCGGCGATATTGCCGAGTTGATTTCGCCTGACGAGATTCTGCCGGAACGGGGTATCCACCCGACAGCCGTGGTTGCAGACGCTGTGGAGTTGGGTCAGGGCGTGGCTATCGGGGCTCACTGCGTAATTGAGCGAGGAGCAGCCATTGGGAGTGGCACAGTACTATTTCCGGGTTGTTATGTCGGTATCGATGCTGTGATCGGGTGCGACTGTAAGTTGTATCCGAACGTAACGTTACGCGAGACCGTGAAGATTGGCGACAGAGCAATAGTGCATAACGGTGCAGTGATAGGCAGTGATGGGTTCGGGTATTCCCGGGGTGCAACTGGTTGGATCAAGATCAGGCAAGTTGGAACAGTGGTTATTGGCGACGATGTTGAAATTGGTGCGAATACAACAATTGATAGAGCACGTTTCGGTGAAACGGTAATAGGCGATGGCGTGAAGCTGGACAACCAGGTGCAGGTAGCCCATAACTGCAGGATAGGGGACGGTGCCGCGATTGCCGCATTGGTTGGGATGGCAGGGACAACGTTCATAGGGAAGAACGTGCAGGTTGGAGGTCAGGCTGGATTCGGCGGCCACCTGACGGTAGGTGATGGTGCGATCATTGCCGGGAGAGCTGGAGTTATCAAAGATGTGCCGGCAGGTGCGTTTGTTTCCGGATTCCCAGCTATTGATCATCGCAAGGAATCGAAAATCCATGCACATGTGATGCGACTGCCTCTACTCAAGAAGAAGATCAGGGAAATGGAAGAAAGGATCGAGGGGCTGGAAAACCGATAGCGCCTCTGTTCGTGGAAGGAAGGATTGAATGAAAGTATTGGTTACTGGTGGTG
>JAUXFM010000043.1 GCA_030622955.1 Lentisphaerales bacterium | reverse complement strand
GACGATGTCGCTATGCATCGTATTTCCGCATTCAATCCATCTCGCGGCAATATCCATCCCCAAACGGATGATTTTTGCACCCGTTTCCTTGCTTTCAGCCCTACACAGCAGCGTTTTGCGCGAGGATGAATAATATTACACTACAGGCTTCCTACGAGCTGTTTATCTGTACGCGAGGAACAAGCAACGCAGTGGATGAGATGAAATGGAAGCCTTGGTCGGTTTACGAACCAAGCGCATCATGCATCTGCAGAACAGCGCAACAAAGGCGCATAAGGACCCAGCCGCGCTACTCAAAGGACTTGAGACAAAGGACAGCGTTATGTCCTCCAAAGCCGAGAGAGTTGTTGAGACATGCGCGGATCTTGGTTTCACGAGCAGTGTTCGGCACATAATCCAAGTCGCACTCAGGATCCGGCGTCTCATAATTAATTGTAGGCGTCACGATATTGTTCTTCAAAGTCAGCGCGCAAATGGCCGTTTCAATACCGCCGGCAGCACCGAGAAGATGACCTGTCATCGATTTAGACGAACTCACCATGATCTCACGCGCACGGTCTTCGCCCAGCGCCGCCTTGATCGCCGCTGTCTCATTCTTATCATTGAGCTTCGTGCTCGTGCCATGCGCATTGACGTAATCAATATCGGCGCCAGTAAGGCTCGCGTCCGACATCGCCATATTCATGGCTCTGGCAGCGCCCTCGCCACCTTCTGCGGGCGCGGTCATATGAAATGCATCACAGGTCGCGCCGAATCCGGCCAGCTCACAATAGATCTTAGCACCACGTTTGGTGGCGTGTTCAAGCTCCTCGAGAACAACAATAGCCGCACCTTCACTCATCACAAAACCGGTACGGTCAGCCTCAAACGGCCGGCTCGCACGTTCGGGCTCATCATTCCTGATGCTCAGAGCTTTCATGGAACAAAAACCGGCCATGCCAAGCGGACAGACGGCGGCCTCGGTACCGCCGGCAAGCATGACATCAGCCTCACCGGTCCGGACGAACCGCATAGCGTCCCCTACGCAATGCACCCCAGTCGCACAGGCTGAAATAACAGAATAGTTCGGCCCTTTCATGCCATGCTTGATGGCAATTAAGCCGGGGGCGATATTTGAAATCATTCCGGGAATCATGAAGGGCGAACAACGAGTCGGGCCCTTGGTCATCAGGATAGCATGCTGCTCTTCAAGTGTCTGGAGGCCACCGATGCCTGAACCAACGATAACACCAATACGGGTTGGGTCTTCCTTGCTCATATCCAGGCCGGCATCGTTCACCGTGAGCTGTGCGGCACCCATCGCATAGTGACTGAACGGATCCATGCGACGCTGTTCCTTCTTCGGTATGAAGGCATCCAGGTCGAACTCAGCAACTTCGCCTGCTATTTGCGAGGGTAACTGTGAGGCATCAAAACCCTGGATTCTCCTTATGCCGGATTTACCCTCTTTGACACGCTCCCAAAATTGGTCAAGATCAGAACCCAACGGCGAGACTATGCCTATTCCGGTAATGACAACTCTTCTTCTACTCATCACAATACCCTCGGAGAACGATCTAATCACAAATCAGAACAAAGGACCGGGAAGGTGGTTTTCCTTTCCCGGCCCCAGAATTCAAGCCAACAGACTCAGGCATCAAAGCCTTTGCCCTTCAAATATTCGATAACAGCGCCGACATTCGTGAGTTTCTCGGCATCCTCGTCAGGAATCTCGGCCCCGAACTCCTCTTCAAAGGCCATGACGAGTTCTACGGTATCAAGTGAATCCGCACCAAGGTCCTCAATGAAAGACGCTTCAGACTTCACCTGGTCTTCACTGACGCCAAGCTGTTCAACAATAATCTCTTTTACTTTCTCTTCAAGTGCCATGTTCGTTCTCCTTTTGCGTAATTACATTACCATGCCGCCACTCACCGTCAATACCTGCCCCGTGACATAGGAAGAAGCATCGCTCGCCAGAAACAGCACTACATTCGCCACGTCTTCCGGCAGACCGAGCCGCTTCATCGGTATAGCGGCCAACATCTTGTCTCTCAAATCCTCAGGCAGACCTTCCGTCATCTTCGTCGCTATGAAACCGGGGGCCACGGCGTTGGCGCGAATGTTTCTCGATGCCAATTCACGGGCAATGGATTTCGTAAAACCCATCAGTCCGGCTTTCGAGGCTGCATAATTACATTGCCCCTCGTTCCCGATCAAGCCAATAATAGACGCAATGTTAACAATTGTGCCTGAACGCTTCTTTATCATGGCTTTTGATACCAATTTGGTCACGAGAAATGCCCCTTTCAGGTTCACGTCCAAAACGGCATCCCAGTCGGCCTCACTCATACGCAGCAGGAACGTATCTTTCGTGATGCCTGCATTATTGACCAGCACATCGATCTGGCCGTGAGCCTTGACAATTGCCCCGATACCTTCGCTAACGCTCGCCTGTGAGCTCACATCCACCGAGTAACAGGTAGCCTTTCGGCCAAACTTCTCTACTGCCTCGGCCGTTTCCAACAGCCAATCAGCCTGCAGGTCGCACAATGCAATATCGGCACCGGCCAATGCCAGCTTTTCGGCTATCGCCCGGCCAATGCCTCTCGCAGCACCCGTCACTACCGCTATCTTACCATCTAGGGATCCCATGATCTGCTCCTCCCTCTCTGTGTATTCGTCAATCGGTTCGCGGCTCGCCTAACCCGCCTGCAACGCTATGCGTAGCATTGCCTGCCCACAACACTTCGTGCAGCGATGTAGGCGGGCGGGCAAGACAACCGTTAACCATTCTTTCCAAGCTTCCCGCATCCTGTACGTTCGCGGTCACTGCTTCCTTGTCGATACGCTTTATGAGGCCCGAAAGGACTTTGCCAGGCCCACATTCAATATATTGGCCCACGCCCTGAGCCTTGAACCAGTCAATGCCTGCGAACCAGTGGACCGAAGAATTCACCTGCTTGACCATGGCTTCCTTGATCTCACCAGGCTCACCATGAGGCGCACCCCGCACATTGGCAACAACCGGCATCGTCGGCTCCGAGAATTCTATCCCCGCAAGGAACTCCTCAAGTCGCCTGGCAGCGGGATCCATGAGGGATGAATGAAACGCACCTGCTACATTCAAGACGATCGCACGCTTGGCACCTGCCGCATCCGCCAGCTCCTTCGCCCTGACTATAGCTTCCCGTTCACCCGAAAGCACTGTCTGCGCAGGAGAATTCAGGTTAGCCTTCTCTACACCTGTTTCGACACAGATTCTGTCAAGCCCCTCCATCGACAAACCGATCACACTGACCATCGAACCATCGCGCTCTTCACAGGCATCCTGCATGTAGCGCCCCCTGGCCTCAAGGACACGCAACGTATCCTCAAATGAGAGCACACCGGCAACATGAAGGGCCGTCCATTCGCCAAGGCTGAGCCCCGCAGTTCCGACAAAAGAGAGATCAGGTCGTTTCGCCATCAGGGCACGGTAGCAGGCAAGACTCGTCACAAAGATCGCCGGCTGACAGTTATTGGACTTGGTCAGCTCGGTTTCCGGTCCCTCAAAACAGATCTTTGAAAGCTCATGCCCAAGTACTTCGTCGGCTTTCTTGAATAGTTCGGCACATTCAGAGGACGACTCAGCCAGATCCTTACCCATCCCAACAGATTGCGCGCCCTGTCCAGCAAATACAACAGCTCGGTCACTCATCGGTGCTATCCTCCTCCTGTGGATTCGCCACTCCTGGCGGGTAGTTTTTTCACTTCATCGACGATCAGATGGTTCAGCTGATGGTCAAGTGACTCAGAGGCAACACGTATAGCGTGGAATATAGCCTTCGCCGAAGACGCACCGTGCGTAATGATGCAGACCCCGTTGACGCCCAACAACGGCGCCCCACCGTACATTTCGGGATCCATCTTCTTCTTCATCTCTTTCATCGCACCGGATACCAGCAAGGCACCGAGCTTACGCAACAAACCACTGGTCAACTCCTCTTTCAACCAGTGCCCGATCGCCTTCGCTATGCTCTCACTCGTCTTGAGAACGATGTTGCCAACAAATCCATCACATACCGCCACATCGATATCGCCCTTGAATACGTCGCTTCCCTCCACGTTGCCCCTGAAATTCAGAACCGAACTGTTGAGAATCCGGAATGCTTCCTTGGTGATCTCGTTGCCCTTAACATCTTCTCCGCCAATACTGAGCAAGCCGATCACGGGTTTCGCCTGGCCAAGAATGACTCTTGCATAAACATCGCCCATGGCGGCAAATTGCGCTAGCAGATGCGGGTCGGAATCAATATTCGCACCGGCATCAACGAGCACGAAAGGCTTGGTTTGTGTGGGCATGACCACACCGATGGCAGGTCTGCTCACGCCTTCCAACGTTCTGAGTTTAAGAGTTGAGGCGACTACGGTCGCACCGGTATTGCCTGCAGAAACCACTGCATCGGCCTTGCCATGTTTCACAAGGTCGACCGCGCGACCAATTGAAGAATCCTTCTTGCGCCTTACGGCTGCGGCAGGTGACTCGTCCATATCGACCACTTCAGACGCATGATGGATTTCCAATCCGTCCGGCCTGTTGCCGAGCTTTGAGAGCTCACTCTCAATGGCATCCCGGTTGCCGACGAGAATAATACTGGAAAGACGTGGCAGCTCAGAGATTGCCCTCACGGCACCCACGACGATCTCGCGGGGTGCATGATCCCCGCCCATGGCATCAACTGCAATGCGCATAGTCTAGTCCGCTTCTACTGTGACGACTTGTCGTCCACGGTAGTAACCACATGAAGGGCAGACTCTGTGCGATTGCTGTGGCGCATCGCACTGTGGACAGGGCGTTGCCCTTGTAATTTTCGTCCGCTGAGCGCTCCGGCGCGTACGGATCTTGCTTTTTGACTTCTTTCTTTTCGGTACAGCCATGACTACCTCGTTATCCTGGATCCGGCAACCGGCACACAGGATGCTCTATTCATCTAACTAATTTCAAGTTGTCCAGCACGCCCCACCTGCCATCTTTGACCGGCTTACAGTCGCAATCGGCCTCGTTCAGGTTCGTCCCACACTGCGAGCACAAGCCTTTACAGTTCGCCGCACAAATAGGATGTGTCGGAAAGGCGAGGATAATAGCTTCGCGAATATCTCCGGTCAAGTCGACAACGTCAGTATTCGGAGATACTTCAACGACCCTCTCAAATGGGACATTTATCCCAGAACCACCAAAGAACTCGCAACATCTTGAACATTTGAACCAAACATCGGCCGACAAGGATCCAATCACCACCAACTCATTAGAAACGAGTTCCGCCTTGAAATCATAAGAAACAGGCCCTTTCACCGACAATGCGTCAGCATCGTCAAGGTTGAGAATCTCGCTCGGTTCCTCACCGTTGTATTGCAGGCCATCTTCGGCCTTTGTCAGGCGTTGAACCTCGATGATCATCGCGCTAGCCCCTTAATCCACGTTCCTCTATAAAGAGCTCTAGCTCGTCATTCACGGGAGCAGGCACGAACTGACTGGCATCACCGCCGCTCTCAACGATTTCCCGAACCGTGCTCGAGCTGATATAGCTGAATTCCTCTTTGGGCATGAGGAACAGTGTTTCAATATGTGGCGCCAGCTTCCTGTTGGTCAGGGCCATCTGGAATTCATACTCGAAATCAGAATAGGCGCGAAGCCCCCGCACGAGAACATGAACACCACGCGACCGGGCGAAATCGACAAGGAGCCCGTCAAATAGCACTGCATCAACGTTCGGCAGGCCCTTGACGACGGCTTCCACCATTTTCAAGCGCTGCTCAGTGCCGAACATCGTTGTCTCGATTGGCTTGACAACCACTGCCACGACCACATTCTCGAAGATATGCCCCGCCCGTTCGATGAGATCCTGGTGCCCAAGCGTCAAAGGGTCGAATGTCCCTGCATATATCGCATCATGATTCATTGCGGCTCATCCTCACAAAGAAATCCAGCCTCGTCTCTCCATACACTTTCGAGCCAGTCATAACCCATTTGTCGCCGTCGTATTCCGGCTCATTGGCGGCACGCTCGAACAGAAACAAACCGTCGGGCGCCAACATAGAACCAGGCTCAAGGGCAAGCAAGGTTTTTTTGAGCCACTGGCCAGAGCCATCCCTGTCATATGGCGGATCGGCAAAGATAATATCGAACTGCAGAACTGAATCCCTTGCCAAAAAGGCAATTGCATCATCCTCCACTATCTTCACCTCTTCAACCTGGGCATCACCACATAACTGGCCGACATTCTTCCGCAACGCGGCAAGAACAGGTCTAGCTGACTCAACCCAGCAGACCGAAGCTGCCCCCCTGCTCCAGGCCTCCAGACCGACCGATCCGGTCCCTGCAAAAAGGTCCAAGAACCTGCAACCCGGCACTAACGTGGCAATGGATGAGAACATCGCCTCACGCACCCGGTCCTGGCTCGGGCGCAGGTCGGTACGAGGCACTTCAAGACGCCTGTTGAGTAATTCGCCACCCGTAATCCGCATTTTTCCCCTCCTTCCGCTCCATGCCGAGCATCTTATCGCTATATTTCACGAACATCCAGCCATCGCATCTTTCCTTTATTAAAAGGAACATATTGATGATAGCCATTTCTTTTGTCAAATGTTGTTGAAAAATACACCCTCACCCCGTCATAATCACCCGCTTATCAATGATGCACACCAGAAAGGCGTTGCAACATGGGTTGGTTCAGCAAAAGAAAACGTACCGCCCCGACTCCTGTAAAGAAAGATGATATTTGGGTCAAGTGCCATGCTTGCACGGCCCACGTCTACAGGGAGGAGTGGCTGAGTAATCTCAAGGTATGCCCGAAATGTAACTTCCATGACCGGATCAGTTTCCAGGAACGCCTTGGGCTTATCATTGATGACGGCTCGTTTCATGAGTTCGACAAGGATCTCAAAGCGCCGGACCCTCTGAAGTTTGTTGACGCTAAAGGGCGCTATGCCGACAAGACCCGGCAAACCACGGAGAAGACCGGCCTGAACGAATCTGTCATCACCGGCCGCGGCAAGATCCACGGAATGCGCGTGGTCCTTGCCATCATGGATTTCAGGTTCCTTGGCGGCAGCCTCGGCAGCGGCACCGGCGAAAAGATCCTCTCCGCCGCCCGGTTCGCATTGAAACACAAGATGCCATACATCGTCATCTCGGCTTCCGGTGGCGCCCGCATGCACGAGGGAATCCTTTCCCTTATGCAAATGGCGAAAACTTGTGCGGGAATAGCACAACTTCACGAGGCCGGCCTCCCCTACATCTCGGTGCTCACCCATCCCACAACTGGCGGTGTATCCGCCAGCTTTGCAATGGTGGGCGATGTCAACATTGCCGAACCAAAGGCAATGATCGGGTTTGCAGGCAGACGCGTCATCGAACAGACAATCAAGGAAGAGCTGCCCGATGATTTCCAGACAGCGGAGTATCTGCTGGAACATGGCTTTATTGACCATATAGTCCAGAGAACAGAAATGAAGGACTGTCTCTACAGGATTCTTCAGTATTGGAGCTCGAAATGAATATGGATCTCGTGAATATTGCCATAGAGAACATCAAGCTGCCCTCGCATGCGAGACGCAACTATGGCAACCTCAGTTCGCTCGAAGCGTCGATAAAAAAGATCGGGCTCCTCGCTCCTGTCCTTGTCAATCAGGACAATGTTCTCCTTTCCGGTACGAGAAGACTCGAGGCCTGCAAGAATATTGGTGTTCCCGAGATAGCCGCTCTACGCGTCGATGTCGCTGCCGACAGTATGCTGGCGCTTGACATACTGTCCGACGAAAACCTCTGTCGTCAGGATTTCACGCAGGAAGAACTTGAGAACCAAATTTCGGCTAAGCAGGCATTGCTCGGCAGCGATGATTCACCGGCAGGCAAAACAACATCGAAAATCAGGAATTTCTTTCGCCGGCTGTTCGCCTCGGATGAGTAACAATTACTGAAGACAGATTGACATGGAAGATTCTTTCGACAAAACGATCCTTGAGCTTGAGTCAAGAATTGAAGAACTCAAGAAGCTCAACATGAAACCGGAGGTCCAGTTCGACTCGGAGATCTCCGAGCTGGAAAAGAAACTGAAGAGAACCATGAAGAAAACCTTCTCGAAACTCACACCATGGCAGGTGGTGCAAGTCGCAAGGCACAAGAACCGACCAGTACTCAGGGATTATATCGCTATGATATTCGATGAATTCATCGAATTGCACGGCGACCGCTGTTTCGGGGACGACCATGGCATGATCGGCGGCTTCGCAATGATTGGCAAGAAACGCGTCATACTGATTGGGCACCAGAAAGGCAAGACGGTCGAGGATCAGGTGAAGAACAATTTCGGAATGGCCAGCCCGGACGGCTATCGCAAGGCATTGCGACTGATGAAACTGGCCGAGAAATACAAGCTACCCGTGCTCAGCTTCATAGACACGCCAGGCGCTTATCCCGGCGCTGACGCCGAAGCACGCGGCCAGGCCGAGGCAATCGCAAAGAATCTCACGGAGATGGCCGTCCTGAAGACACCTATCATCGTCATCGTCACCGGCGAAGGTGGCAGCGGGGGCGCACTGGGTATCGGCGTTGGTGATGCAGTGCTCATGCTTTCCAACTCCATCTATTCAGTCATTTCACCTGAAGGCTGCGCATCGATCCTTTGGCGTGACGGCGCAAAAGCACCGGAAGCAGCTGCGGCGCTCAAATTGACGGCCCCTTCCCTGCTGGAGCTGGGAGTAATCGACGAAATTATCCAGGAACCCGTAGGCGGCGCGCACCGTGACTATGCCGCCACTGCCGATGCCGTGAAAGAAGCCCTCGTCAGGCACACAAGAAGACTCCAGCGCTACAAAATCAGAAAACTCGTAGAGAAACGTTACGACAAATATGCGAGGATGGGGAAGCTATAAAGAGTGCCCCATTGAATCCGTCTTAAGGTCACGGCGGCCCAACCAAAAAACGACAATCCGAAGAAGACAACAAAGCTGGAGGATAAGCCACGTGGCCAAAAAGAAAGCAAACACTGCTGCAAAGAAGGCGAACGGTTCCGGAAGAATACCGCTACGCATCACCGACACGACCCTGCGTGACGCACACCAGTCGCTCTGGGCGACCCGGATGCGGTCCTCCGACATTCTTGACATCATAGATGTCATTGATTCAGTCGGCTACTACTCTCTCGAAGTATGGGGTGGCGCAACTTTCGATGTCTGCCTGCGCTTCCTCCGCGAAAACCCATGGGAGCGACTGCGTGCCATCAAGTCACGCGCGAAGAAAACGCCACTCCAGATGTTGCTGCGCGGCCAGAACATCCTCGGCTATCGCAACTACCCGGATGACCTGCTCGACCGCTTTGTCGCGCTCGCCTGCGAAAACGGCATCGACATCTTCAGAATCTTCGACGCGCTCAACGATGTGCGCAATCTCGAAAATGCGATCAAGGCCGTCAATAAGTATGGTGGTCATGCACAGGGCACGCTCTCTTACACCATCAGCCCGGTCCATACCGTCAAGGAATACGTCCGTGTTGCCAAGGCACAGGTTGACATGGGGATTTCGTCGCTCTGCATCAAGGACATGGCCGGCATCCTTTCACCTATTGCGGCCGAGGAACTGGTGTCGGCGCTAACAAAGGAGATCAATGTGCCCGTCCAGGTGCATTGTCATGCGACCAGCGGCATGGGCACAGCTTCCTACGTCGAAGCCGTGCGGGCAGGAGCAGGCGCCATCGACTGCGCGGTCTCTCCGATGTCCGGATTCAACTCGCAACCACCGGTTGAAACGATACTGGCCATCTTCAAAGATATGCCGTATCACGCCAATCTCGACATCGAGGCGATCAGGAAGGTATGCAAATATTTCCTCAAAATCTCGCCGTCACGCCAGATGAAGCACGCGCCAAAAAACATTATCGATCCGGAAATCCTTATCCACCACATCCCCGGCGGCATGATCTCCAACCTGAGATCGCAGCTAGAACAACAGGATGCACTCGATCGCATCCACGAAGTGTTCGAGGAACTGCCACAGGTCCGCAAAGACCTCGGCTATCCCCCTCTGGTGACACCAACCAGCCAGATCATCGGCATCCAGGCGGTGATGAATGTCCTATCCGGCAAGCGTTACTCCATGGTGCCGCAGGAGATCAAAGATTATTGTAAGGGGCTCTACGGCAAATCCCCAGCGGCGATCGACCCCAAGATCCGCAAGAAGATCCTGGGCGACGAAAAACCGATCACTTGCAGACCTGCCGATCTCCTGGCACCGATCCTGCCGGATGCAACCGGCGACATTGCACCGGAATACATCAAAGCTGAGGAGGATATCGTATCCTACTGCCTGTTCCCTGAAGTCGCCCTTGACTACTTCAAATGGCGCAATATGCCTGACGATGCGAAGCCGCCGATCCCGGCCGATGTCGAGCGCCAGGAGCAGGAAGCAGCAGCCGAGGATCTCGGACCCAAATGCGCCACGAAAAGTCTGCATCCGGACGACTACGAAGCGGCCAAGGAACTCATCGATAAGATCAGTGACCTCGATTTCAGTGAACTGACAATCCGCAAGAAGGATCTCAGCATCACCTTGATGGCCGACGGCACCGCCGTACATGCACAGGAAGGTGATGCGTCGCTCTCTGATACTCCCGCAGCCAAAGCAAAGAAGGGCAAGAAGAAGGAGAAGACTACTCCTGAGGCCCCGAAAGGTCCGACAGTCGACGCTCCTCTAAGCGGCAACTTCTACAGCTCACCCGGCCCCGGCAAACCCGAGTTCGTCAAGGAAGGTGATGTTGTGAAGGCAGGCGCCGTAATCTGCTTCGTTGAGGCCATGAAACTCTTCAACGAGATCAAGGCGCCGAAAGACTGCAAGATCACCAAGATCCTCTGCGAACACAACACGGCCGTCAAGAAAGGCCAGCAGCTGATCTGCATTGAAGAACTGTAGACTGCGTCGCCCCAGAAGAAATGGCCACAAAAAGCACAAAATAAGGCCATGCATTACTGCCGCAAACATCCGGCTGAATTCATGGCCTTATTCTTGGTGAACTGATCTTGCACCCTATATCGCTATCACTGATCTGTCTTCAGTTTTCGTTTCTTCCGTTTCTTCCCGAACAGTTCGAGCTGACCATCCTTAAGGAGATCGTAGTTCTTGAGGATGCGGATGATCTGGAGTAGATCGGATTTGTCGTAGTTCTTCTTCACGTCAACGTGGCGAACAAGTTCCATCAGCATCGTTCTGAAAGAAATCACCCCGTCAATCCCCTTCTCCTTCAGCATTGCAACAGTCTTCCTCTTTAACTCACCCGATGCGGGCAGGTCGGGGAGGCAAAGGATCTTCGCAAGCGAGCCGGTCCCCATCCGCTTTGATGCCTTCTTGACCGACTCCGTCTCCGCGAATCGAAGTATTTCAGGCGTCTGCTCGAAAGTAGCTGCAGAAAAACGTTCCGTATGCCAACCTCGTATTCCCACGACAGCGCGACCGACATTCTGGAGATCCGTCGTTGCCCAGGTAATATGAGAGGGTAGACTCTCCTCGGTTACCGCCGGGTTATAGATTACCAGGTCCAGCTCTTCCTCTGCTTTTCGCTGGCGGCCCGGAACAGCGTACTTCCTCGGTTGACTCACAAGATATCCGAGCGATTCGAAATACTCTCGTGCAATCCATTCGCTTACAGCAGACACAAATCATCTCCAGGTTGGTTCAAATGACGGGTACCAGTTTGGCCTTTGAAGCGGCAAAAAGCAAGTGTGGGAATGGCGAAGCCATACGTTGCCGGATATTTGTTCTTTGTGAACTGGTTTTATGCCTTTTGTGCTTTCTGTGGCTATTCCGAAAGTCCGACGAACTCGGTGCCTGGAGTTATCTTGTATCTCTTGAAGAGATTCAGCCGACGCCACAGGAATATGCATGCGGCAGATCAATCGTGAGTTGCTCTAGAGCAGTTTCACAAATACTATAGCCGCTCTAGAGGCACTCAAAAGCCTCAGCAAGCACGCTTTCAGACACTTCATTGCCCCTCGTCACAGTTCCCAGCTGTTCCGCCAGGACAAACCTGGGAATACCGGAAAGGGTCTTCTTGTCGACCTTCATGGCCTCAGAAAGGCAGCTCCAGCTACATTCCTGCTCAAGACTCACGGACAGACCCAGCGCCTGCAAAAGGTTCTTCAGGCGCAACAGGCTCTCTACGGGAAATCCTTTGACCCGGCACGACAATTCGGCGGCGTAAACCATGCCGATAGACACAGCTTCGCCATGCAGCAGCGTACCGTAGCCGGCGACCTTCTCGACCGCATGCGCAAGTGTATGGCCAAAATTCAGAATGCCGCGCAGGCCACTCTCGCGTTCGTCGATCCGAACAACCTCAGCCTTGATTTCACAACATCGCGCAATGATCCTGACAAGCAGTTCATTGTCCCGATTCAACAGGTTGACGACACCAGATTCAAGTTCGGCAAAGAAATCGGCATCCCAAATCACGCCGTACTTGACTACTTCGCCAAGACCCGAAACATATTCACGATCCGGCAACGTTTCAAGCGCTGCAATATCCACAGCGACCTCCAACGGCTGAAAGAACGAACCCACAAGATTCTTACCCTGCGGCAGATCAATAGCCGTCTTGCCACCCACCGAACTGTCAACCATCGCAAGCAATGAGGTCGGAATTTGAATCAGATTGACCCCACGCAGGTATGTCGCTGCAACGAAGCCGGCAAGATCTCCGACCATGCCGCCGCCAAGTGCAATGATTACCGAGGAACGGTCCAGCCCTGCATTGATCGCATCACCGTAGAGTCGTTCCATCATCGCCAGTGATTTCGATTCCTCACCGGCAGGTACAACTGAGCGTTCAACCGCCAACCCAAGCTTCTCCAGTTCAAGCTGCCACTTGTCACCATAGATCGGATCGACATTGGAGTCGGAAACCATGAGACAGCGCGATCCTTCCTTGCCGACAAGAGCGTCAAGGCCAGAGATGTTCGTCGCGATCCGAATGTCGTAGGATCGTTCGCCTAAATCCACATGTACTGTTCTACTCACTGGATTCTTTTCCCATCCTTAATCTTACTCTTAATCCCAACTGCTCAGAGAACCTGATTATGATTAAGATTATGAAGACCTTCGCTTCGCTTTGCCGTTGTTCGTTGTTGGGGCTCTTGCTTCTCAACTTCACAGTTGGACGTTCGATGTTGAGCGTTGGACGTTCTCTTTGCCTTACCCCATCTTGATCCCAACACCCACACCATAGCCCCTCACATAATCCGCGGCACTCATGATTCTCTTGCCTTCCGGCTGCACTTCCATCAGCCGCACGGCCTTCTCCCCCGTTGCTATCAGCGGCCCATCACTCACATCAATGACTTCCCCTGATTCCCCCTTCCCATCCTCAACCCGAGCCTTCACGATACGCACGACGCTTCTCTTCCCGTCCTCAGTCATCCGTCCTTTGTCATCCGGCGCCCTGCACCAGGCCATGGGCCAAGGATTGAATCCTCTTACCCGGTTGTAAATCTCATCAGCCGATAACGTCCAGTCAATTCTGCCATCGGCTTTCGTTAACTTCGGCACATAGGTCGCAAGCTTCTCGTCCTGTGGTATTCCTTTGACGCTTCCGTCCCGGATCTGAGCTACCGTCTGGAGCATCAATTCGGCACCAACAGGCGCCAGTTTGTCGCACATTATATCCGCCGTATCCTCTTCGCCCACAGGTATTTCAACCTGCAGGATCATGTCGCCACTGTCCAGCCCAGCGTCGAGGAACATCGTGGTCACGCCGGTCACTTTCTCGCCGTTTGCGATCGCCCATTGGATCGGTGCAGCGCCCCGATATTTCGGAAGCAACGAGGCATGAACATTGATGCAGCCATGTGGTGCAAGAGTCAACACGCTCTCGCGAAGGATCTGGCCGTAAGCGACAACGACTACCAGATCAGGCGCCAACTTCTTCAGCTCTTCAACAGATTCAGATTTGCTCACGTTGACCGGCGTCAGGACAGGAATGGCGCGATCGCCGAGGTGAGCTTTGACAGGACAAGCTGCAAGCTTCCTGTTACGTCCTTTCGGTCGATCAGGTTGTGTCACAACCGCGACCACTTCACAGGCATCATCCGCCAGCAATGCATCGAGCGAAGCGCAGGCGAGCGCTGCCGACCCCATGAATATTATTCGCATAAGAAAGTCTCTCCAATAATCATCCTGTCTTACAAATTGATTAAAGCATGGAGGCACGGGCCGAAGAAAGAGAAGAATTCAGAAGATAGCGGCGCATGGATATTCGCACAACTACTTCCCCACTGGCACCGTAATCCTCATACTTCTCTTACCTGATATCGGACTCTCAAGGCCGAGTGGTTCGTCCTATCTTCGAAATGCCGGATTCTTCAGCAGTTTGTTCAGCGCCCTCTTCGATGACGTTTCAACTTTCGAGTGAAGACTCCGCCCTCTTGCATCAATTGAAACAATAGCAGGAAAATCCTCAACGACCAACTCCCACAGCGCTTCAGCCACGCCGAATTCGCGTGCAAAATGGACGGCAACGACTTCTTTAATCTTCTCTGCCAGCACGGCGGCGGCGCCGCCGACCGCCTGGAGATAGACGCAACCGTAACGGGCGCAGGCCTGCTGGGTGCCCTTGCCCATTCCACCTTTACCGATAATCATGCGCACCTTGTGCTTCTCAATGATCTTCGGCATGTACATCTCCTGTCGCATCGAAGTCGTGGGACCGGCAGCACGCACGATCCATTCCGCGTTCCTGCGGATCACAGTAGGCCCGCAATGGTAGATCGCACCGTCTTTCAAATCCTGCGGCAACTGCCCGTCACTTGCCAGGTACCGATGCAATGCATCGCGCGCAGTGAAGATCGTACCCGAAACCCGAACAATCTCACCAAGCTTCAGGCTCTTCACTTTCATCTGCGTAAATGGATGCTCTATTGTTTTCATTTGCGTAGTTCGTCTTTCGGTCGCACAACCCCAACCGAATACTGCTCCTCATCAATCATTCTTCACTTCGATGTCCAGCGCTGGATGTTGGACATTGCATTACCGGCCTTCTTCATTCAGGTCTCAGGTTTCCTACCCCATCCCTCAATATATCCACCTCTGTATCCCACCGGCGCGACCGAGCACCGCTCCGCGTCTGCGAAATGCCCAGCACATGCAGGATACTGTAACAAAGAAAGATGCAGGCAGGCGACTGACGGCACCGATCTTGATGCCTAGCACGGATGTCTTCCCGCCGAGTCCCATCGGACCGACGCCAAGTTCCTTGGCGTCGCGCATCAGTCGGGCTTCAAGTCTCGCAAGCACCTGGACGGGTGATTTATCTGTGAGCTTGCGAAGGAACTGCTCCTTGGAATGCACATACCCCGTTACCCGGTCGCCACCGATACAGACGCCGAGTATACCTGGCGCGCAGGCTTTGCCCTGTGTCTTGACAATCGCGTCCAGAACGCAGCGCCGTACGCCTTCAAGATCACGTTCTGCGCCCAGTTCAGGATCGGCAAGAGAGTACTGACGCCCCGCGTTCTCTGAGCCCCCCCCCTTCATGACAAGGCGTGCATCAATAGTTTTGCGTGCACCCTGTTCGAAATGAAATACTGGCGCACCATGTGCCACGTTATTCCCGTAGGAAGCGCCTGAAATGGAATCGATCGTGTTTTCCCTGAGATAGCCGGCGGTTGTGGCATCGGCCACGGCTGTTCGTGTTGCCGCGGCAAGTGCATTCACGTCGAACCCTACCGGAACCCGAAAATGGAAGAGCAGCGCACCGCTGTCCTGACAGAGTGGTGCATCTTTCTTGCGTGCAAGTGCGACGTTTTCAAGCACCGAATGGAGTGCCCAATGTGCACGGCTCCCCTTCTTTTCTTTCTTCAGCGCACGCTTCAGCGCAAGTTCTACATCCTTGGGCAGGTCCGTCGCAGTTCGGCGCACCAACTCAAAGATGTTTTTTTCCCAACGTTTTGCCTGTTTCATACTACCGCCATTATTATGCCTGCCATGCAAAATCAATGAGAAAAGAGAACATCAATCGTCCTGCCTTCAATCATCCTGCCTGACTCTCTCTTCATCTTCCAGTAAAGCCATCCCTAATCGTCCTGCATGGCTCTTCTCACCTCTGTGCGCACTTGGCCAATTCCAGTTCTTCAAGGACCGCATCCGGCACATTCAGGTGACCGAACCCCCTACCGAGTTTGATTGCTGGATTGACCTCGCCATGGAAGTCGGACCCGCCGCTCGCTGCCAGGTTGAATTCCTTGACCAATGCCAGGTATTGTTCCGTTTGTTCGCGTGAATGCTCCGAGTAGTGGCTTTCGATGCCGCCCAGCCCGATATCCGCAAGCTCGGCAACGTAATCGCGAAGTGCTGCAGGGCTCAAGTCCAGTGTAAAGGGATGCGCCAGCACGGCAATGCCGCCCGAGTTTCTGATCAGGTTGATCGCGTCTGCTGGAAGCAGTCTGAACCTGTCAACATAACCCGGTTTGCCTTTTGCGAGGTACTTGTCAAATGCTTCCTGCTTGGTCCTGACGTAGTTGTGCTCCATGAGCGCCATTGCGAAATGAGGACGGCCCACAACGTCTTCGGCAGCCTTGGCTGCTATCTCGTCCCATGTCAATTCCAGCCCCAGTTCATTGAGTATCTTGACGATTTCGTGGTTGCGCAATTCTCGGCCGCCCCGGATTTTCTTCAGTGCCTTGTTCAGTTCCGGCTCGTCAGGGTCGATAAAGTAACCGAGCATATGAAGAGTGCCCTTTTCCACTTCAGCACTCATTTCCACACCTGTAATAGCCCGGATCATGTGCTCTTCACAGGCTGCCCGAAACCGTGCTGTGCCTGTACTGTTGTCGTGGTCCGTGAGTGAGACTGCTGTGAGACCAGTTTTTGCCGCCATTATGGCAAGTTCTTCCGGCGTATAGCTGCCGTCAGAGAACGTTGAATGCACATGCAAATCAATCATGGTGTTACTAATCCTAGGTCACAAAGGTGGTCAGACTACTCTTGCTTAATGCGAAGGTCAAGAGTAGGAACTGGCACGCCTTATGCTCTTTAATCAGACATGATAAAGAAAGCGTCACAACGAGAGCACAGTTTGAAGAAACCCCTGCATGATGGATATGGTACGGAGAACCTGATCGCCATGTTCTGGATGATCTGTCGCGAGAGCCAACTGCTCCCTCTTAAGACCCAACATCGGGGACATCAACCCCACAAGAAGCTCTCCTAGTAACGCCCCGCCAGTTGTTAAGCTGATCGGTCCTAATCTACGCCAAGGCTTCAAAGGCACGCTAACAACAACCCCAAATCAGCCCCCTGCGCAACTCAACTTCTCAAGTCTCAGGGTTCATCCCTCCGCCCTCAAGTGGTCACTTTCACAACGTAATGTGGCCGAATACGGCCATTTTGGCCTTCTGCAGCCATCTCAGCGATTGCGCCATATTGTCCCATCTGCAAATAAGGTGCATGGGTGGATCGTGCCTCTGATTGAGGGCATACAGAAATCCACCAACGTCATTCAAGTACAAGTAAAATCATAGGTCATCCGCGACTGCTCAAAACATGTCAAGATACTGAGAGAAGTTCGAATTGGTACAGTTCCTGCTAAGTACGGATTATATATGTATATTTCTTTGAGAATTTTTCTCTCTACTGCGAACAAAATTGACCAATACTCGTTTTTTCGGTAAACTTGGGACATAGGATTTTGTGGTTGGATTGTGCTTTGGAACAGTTTGCTCAAATTGCGGATGGCAGTATCTAAATACATGGGATTTGTGGCGAGTCTATGAGTAGTGAGCGAAAGAGCGCG
>JAUXFM010000172.1 GCA_030622955.1 Lentisphaerales bacterium | reverse complement strand
GCATAAAGATGGTCCGCATTCTGGTGATGGGAAAGAAGATAACCAAGGAACTCAACCAGTTTATGCGTCCGCAGGCAGTCATGGAGCTAAAACTCGGCGGTAAACCTATTGAGGGCAAAGTGGTTTCTCATATTGCCGCCTTTTTCATTATGTTTGTCATGATATTTGCTGTCGCCAGCTTCCTGATGACCTTCTACACGCCTGACCTCGAAACGGCTGTGACCTCTGTTGTCGCCACCATCGCCAACATCGGGCCAGGTCTTAGTGCGGTAGGTGCCACACAGAACTATGCGGCAATCCCCATGCCCGGGCAGGTGATTCTTACGCTCTGTATGCTCCTTGGCCGCCTCGAACTCTACACGGTTCTAATCCTTTTCCTGCCGAGCTGCTGGAAGAGATGAAGATCGCCCAGCTCTTACCTGCTACATGGTCGGGTTTTAGAGTAATTCATCCTTGTAACAGGCTATTGGAACTCGCAGTATGAATCCTTCGACTATCGGACAGGTCAGACGATGTTCGCGCTTTGACGATGAAGGATCATTGCAGGACCAATGCAGAGATCTCTAACTATACCGGCATGGAACATGAATAACAACAGGATGAAGAGGAGGTGAATAGATGGCAACAATGGATAACCTTGCAGAAGCTTTTGCGGGCGAGAGCCAGGCGAACAGGAAGTACCTGGCCTTTGCCAAGAAGGCGGATGAGGATGGCTTGAAGCAAGTAGCGAGACTCTTTCGTGCTGCAGCACATGCCGAGACAATCCACGCACATGCACATCTCCGCGTGATGGGCGGAATCAAAACCAGTGAGGAAAATCTTGGAGAAGCCATCGCAGGAGAAGCCGAGGAATTCAAGGCGATGTACCCGAAGATGCTGACTGAAGCCCAGGAAGAAGGTAACAAGCCTGCAGAGTTCTCTTTCAAGAACGCACTGGCAGTTGAAGAAATCCACCATAATCTCTATTTGAAGGCGCTGGAAGCCGTAAAGACTGGTGGCGTTATGCCTGAGATGAAGATCAATGTCTGTCCCATATGCGGCAACACGGTCGAAGGTGCAGCGCCCGAGACCTGCCCTATCTGCAATGCAGCAGGCAGTAAGTTCGAAGAGATTGCTTAAATCACAAAGGGCGCGATCGCATTGATCGCGCCTTTTGCTTCCAGACGGACAGGCCCTATTTCGCTCTGCGCGCTTCCTGTGTCGCGCAAAGCTATGTAGGACAAGTTGAAGGGCATGCTGGTTCTTCCACACCCAACTTGACCATCTGCCAAGACTTACGCCAAATACTCGTCAGCAGCCCGGATCGCAGTGATCTCGCCGATGTAGATCGTGTGGAAATCGCTGTCGCCGTAGTTCGCCTGACATATTTCAGGCGAGGCGAACTGATCAATGGTAACAGCAGTTGAATACAACTTGCGGCACTCAATGATCAGATCCGCTTCCGCAAATACAGGGGCATTCATGGAGCAGCCCTGAACAGGCGTCAGGCCGGTTTCCTTGATCTTGTCGGTATCACGTCCTGACTTGCTTCCACAAACGTTGAGCATTTCCTTATGCGCCTCAGGCAGTCCACAAAGACTGAAGCAATCATTGCCTTCCATGAACTTGTGAGTATGCCGGCTCTTACGGACAGGCACCCAGGCGACCGGTTTCGACCAGATCATGCCGAGTCCACCCCAGGAAACTGTCATCGTGTTGAAATTCCCAGAATCAAGATCGCCAGCTGTCAGCAGAAACCATTTGCTGGCAAATGTTGAGATCGTGTTGATGTCTAAGCCCGCATATTCGACCGCTTTGAGCTCCATGCTTCTTCTCCTTCTTTCTCGGATTAAAGAAGCTCATTATCATGGAAGCGATGATCTTCTGCAAGTAGGAGATTTGGCTCATTTGTAGACCTACTGCCCCATAACCCATCCCTTGCCATTTCCACTTGCTTTCTCTTCCATCAATCTCCAGAATGGTGACCACATACGCAACAACAAGTTGCTACACAGGCTTTGCACTTGGCAGCATCAAAGAAAAATTGCCCTCAGTTATGAATGTTCGTGACACGCTGGTCCAATGATCGGAACCCTGCGTGTCATTTCAGATCCCTGCAACAAGAAAAAGGCGCATGTCAAACGGACAATCATTACGCCCCGCTGAAGCCCAGGCCTTCAAAATGCCTGTACTTCTAATCGCCTTCTTTTTCTCCGGCATCGCTGCGCTCACCTACGAAATAGTCTGGGCCAGGATGCTGAACCTGGTCTTTGGTGCAACAGCATATGCGGTCGCCGCAGTGCTCGTAGCCTTCATGTCGGGTCTAACCCTTGGCGGCTGGCTCGGTGGCAAGCTCTTTGAACGCGTCAGGAATCCCGCCGCCTGGTATGGGATTCTTCAGATCACGCTTGCGATATATGGGATATGCTTTCCTATAATATCATCTTTCATGGAGTCAGTATTCCTTGCAATGGCGCGTGACATGCAACCGGGCACTATATCATTGCAGGCCACACGCCTTCTGCTCGGCATCTGCTCTCTTCTGGTGCCCACGACTCTTATTGGCGCCACGCTTCCTGCCATGTGCCGGCTCGTCGTGAGGCGCAGGTCACAGATAGCTAGGAATTTCCCCTCTGCCTATACCGTCAATACATTCGGTGCGGTAGTCGGATGCCTCCTCGCCGGCTTCATCCTTATACGATATCTCGGCCTGAACAGGTCGCTCCTGGTTGCTGCGGGAATAAATATGATCATAGGCCTCAGTTTTCTGCTCGCACGGTTTCCCTGCGCTGAGAACGTGCCGGCCGACATTCCAAACCACAACCAGGAGAAACCAACAGGGAACTACACTGCATTGCGTGCCCGCCTTCTTGTGGCGCTAGTCTTCGTCTCAGGCTTCACGACACTGGCCTACGAAGTACTCTGGACGAGACGGCTCGTATGGGTGCTTGGCACCACGACCTATGCGTTCAGCACCCTTCTGGCCAGCGTGCTGTTCGGCATAGTGCTTGGCAGTCTCTGGGTGACAAGACGTGCTAGGGGCATTCATGAGCCTATAGCCCTCTTGAGCATGATCCAGGTTGCTATAGCAGTGGCGGCAATTGGGCTTCTTCTCGTATTTAACTGGATACCTATCCTGAACGCTGGTGCGATGCCAACATGGTTCTCACTTATCAGGACGCGATTCGTCTTTTCATTGACGCTACTGCTTCTTCCCACATTTCTTGCCGGCATGACTTTTCCACTCACAGTGGTGATATTTACCCGTACACGTGAGTCTATTACAGGCAGCACCGGGTTTCTTTACGCCATCAATTCGGCTGGCTGCATATTGGGATCATTCTTCGCCGGGTTTGTAATGGTGCCGCTTATTGGCATCACCTGGTCTTGTGTCATCATCGCCGCGATGAACCTTGTCATGGGACTGGCCCTTTCCCTGGCAAGCGAGAAATTGAGCGCAACCTTCTCCTGCGTCGGAGTGACAATCTTTCTTGTCCTTGTGCTGCTCTTCAGGCAGGACGCCTTCACAATGAACCTTCTGCCCTATCCCGGAACAGAAACAATTCATGTAAAGGAAGGTGCGTCGGGGACCGTAGCTGTATGGCAGGAGAAGGCCAACCCACATAATAGAGGACTCTATATAGACGGCGATCCCGCAGCGTCAGTCGCATATTCTGCTCTTCGTATCGAGCGGCTTCAGGCGGCTATCCCGCTATTGGCGCATCATGAGCCAAAGAGCGCGCTCATTGCCTGTTTCGGGACTGGCTCAACTTTCGGAATGGTCACGAGGTTCCCTCTTGAGCATATAGGTTGTGTTGAGATCTCGCGCGAAGTCATCGAAGTGGCACACATGTTCACTAACCACAACTTTGGTGCTTACGACAATGAGAACTGCCGCATCATAC
Organism: Lentisphaerales bacterium; assembly: GCA_030622955.1. Classification (GTDB taxonomy): domain Bacteria; phylum Verrucomicrobiota; class Kiritimatiellia; order JAUXFM01; family JAUXFM01; genus JAUXFM01. The sequence continues at coordinate 125 of JAUXFM010000172.1, read as the reverse complement.
CTGAAGATGCCCGCAATTTCCTGCTGCGTACGGAAGATCAATACGATCTCATAACTGCAGAACCAATGCATCCCTCACTTCGCGGAGTGGTGAATCTCTACACCAAAGAGTATTACGAGATCTGT
>JAUXFM010000133.1 GCA_030622955.1 Lentisphaerales bacterium | reverse complement strand
TTGACTCTCTACCTTGTCTTCCTAAGACCGCTTGGCCTCCGACTTTCTGCTCCCAGGCAGAATCTCGCGAACTGCCTTATGTCTATCAGGTAATTCCCAATTGTGTGCTTCGATGCATTACGCTCGTTCTCCATGTAGAGAACAAAGTGTTGCACAGCCGGATCCGATTTCACGTGATCCTTGTCTCCGCTGGTAGACGAGCTGCTCATTTGCCGGATATCTGATCGTCGTATCTCTTAGCCATCTTCTTCAGGGCCGCCTTCTGACGAGGTGACAACCTGCCCTTCCGGGAGAACTGTGTCGCCAGTGATTCGTAAAAGCTCTTGTCGTCGAAGACTCTCTTACCGCGTTTCACGGGCTCATTCCACTTCTCGACCTTCCCCATTTGCTCGAGGAGCGGGCCGCTTTCCTCATCCGGCTCATCATCAACCTCAATATTGAGATCCTCCTTGATGGATTCGAAATCCTTAATACGTTTCGAGTTGCTGACAACGACCCTGTCGAGAGCACGAATCTGGGCTGGCGTCAACCCTCGGCCACCCTCTGCCCGCGATCTCAGCGAATCAACGAATTCCTTTGTCGAGTCGTCGAGATCCACTTCGGCTAGCAGATCAAGTTTCTTGAGCGTACTCTTGCGAGGTTTCAGCGTGTCGCCTTCCTTAACGATCTTCTCGAAGCCCATTTCAAGGAGCAGCGGCTCGAGTGTCTTGATCTGCTTTCTGTATCTCGCGCCTATCTTCGCCAGTGCAAGCATCTGTCGCTGAGTAATGGTCTCCTGGCCGCCGCCGATCGTCTCTCGGATCGAGGTAACATATTTCTCGTCGCTATAGACCCGCTTACCACGTTTCACTTCCGGCGCCCATTCCGTGACACCTGAGAGGCCATCCAGCAGGCGCTGTGCAGTTGCCGCGGGCACGGGCGGCCCTTTAGCCGCCTCAATCCACTTCGCGAACTTCTCATAGAACTTATCCAACATACTGGTCCATTCGATCGAGCCCTGCTCAATCTCGTCAAGAGCCTGCTCCATTTCAGCGGTGAACTTGACATCAAAGAGCTTGGGAAGATTCTTAACAAGAAACGTACTAACATCCATTCCTAGTTCCTGCGGTATGAGCGTTCTTTTTTCACGCAAAACATACTTGCGCCTGATCAGAGTTGAAATAATCAGGGCATAGGTACTGGGACGTCCGACACCGTTTTCTTCGAGCGCACGAATCAGTGATGCTTCGGAGTATCTCGAAGGCGGTTGAGTTTCCTTGCGTTCACCAAGCCACTCGATGCATTCAAGTGACTCGCCCTCTTTAAGCTCAGGAAGCTTCTGATGCTTGTCGTCGCCTTTCTTCTCATTGCTGTCACGAGTACCACTGACCTTCATGTAGCCCTGGAAGACCACCTCTGAGGCAGTCGCTCTGAACAGGTAGGTCGAGTCCTTGCCAGCAGGCGGAACTGCTTCAACTTCAATCGTCCTCTGCGCGATCTTTGCCGGTGCCATCTGGCTTGCGACGAATCGCTCCCATATGGCCTTGTAGAGTTTCAGGCTCGCACTATCCAGTTTCGCCTCGAGACTCTTTGGTGTTCTGCGCACGTCCGTAGGCCTTATAGCTTCGTGGGCTTCCTGCGCGGACGCCTTCTTCTTGAAGAAGTTGGGCTTCTCTGGCAGGTACTCCTCACCAAACGATTCGGAGATGTGGGCGCGGCAGTCGTTCAAAGCGTCTTGCGACACTCTGAACGAGTCTGTCCTCATGTAGGTGATCAAGCCCACCGTCTCGGCGCCGAGACTGACCCCTTCATAAAGGCCCTGGGCAATGCGCATTGTCCGTTCCGGCGAGATGCCGAAGTAGCGCGAACCTGCCTGCTGCAGCGTACTGGTGACATAAGGCGGCGGCCCTTTCCTTGATATGTCGCGCTTGATGATTTGCGCTACTTTCAAATTCCGCCCTTCAAGATCGGCCCTTACACCATCAGCCTGCTCACTGGACTTGACCTCGGCCGGCTCTCCATTCATCCTGGCAAGCTTGACATAGAAAGGATCCAGCGGGACCATGAGTTTCCTGACATTCGCGCCGAGGATCCAGTACTCCTCAGGAACAAATTCCTGGATCGCCTTTTCGCGATCGCAGACCAGTCTCAATGCAACTGACTGAACTCTTCCAGCACTTAGGCCTCGTTTGACCTGTTGCCACAGCAAAGGACTGACCTTGTAGCCCACGATCCTGTCGAGGATACGCCTGGCCTGCTGGGCATTGACCCTCTTATCGTCAATCTCGGCCGGATTCTCGAAGGCCTTGCGCACGGCACGCGGCGTTATTTCATTGTAGTGTACTCGAAAGAACTTCTTGTTCGCTTTCTCACCACCCAGCAATTCCTTGAGGTGCCAGGCAATGGCCTCACCCTCACGATCGGGGTCCGGCGCCAGGTAAATGGCCTCGCATTTAGCTGCATCCTTGGTGAGTTTCTCCACGATTTTCTCACGCCCTTTGACAACTACATACTGTGGTTTGAACCCACGCTTGATATCGACACCTAGCTTCTTCTGCGGCAGATCTCGAATGTGACCCATAGACGCGACCACCTGGTAGTCTTTGCCAATGATCTTGTTTATCGTCTTCGCCTTTGCGGGTGACTCGACTATGACCAGCTTCTTTGTCATCTATAACTCCTACTCTAGAATCTTCTTCTCAGATTACTATTTTTTACGCCAACTCAACAACACGGCCAGGAAGCATACGCACGACACGTTTCATTTCAAGACTCATCAGGGCAGAACTGACAATTGCAGCGCTCAGCCCGCTTTGTCGTATCAGTATATCCACGCCTGTTTCCCCTTTCTCAAGCAACTTGACCAGCGATGCCTCATCATCGGAAAGAGAAACTGCCTGCGCAGGGGTCGATCTCATCGCGGCAGGGGTAAAGAGAAACTCGAACTCCTGCATAACATCATCTGCACTCTCGACTAGGCCCGCGCCATCCTTGATCAGGCGGTTCGTGCCCTGGGACGCATAGGAATCTATTCTGCCGGGAACGGCAAATACGCTGCGACCCTGGGACATAGCCTGGTTGGCAGTAATGAGCGCCCCGCTCTTCACCCCTGCCTCGACAACAAGCACCCCCATTGAAAGACCGCTAACTATCCGGTTCCTCATCGGGAAAGTGGTCTTGTCCGGATTCCTGTCGATCGGAAACTCACTCACAACGGCGCCGGACCCCGAAATATCGCGGGCAAGCCCGCGATTCTCCGGTGGGTAGATATGGCCTAACCCGCTGCCAAGGACTGCAATTGTACGGCCTTTTGATTTCAGGGCACCACGATGAGCCGCCGTATCAATACCGCCAGCAAGCCCGCTAATCACCGTAGTGCCGCCCCTGGCCAGTTGACCAGCCAGTTTCTCGGCTGAGCCCATGCCATAATGGCTCGCACGTCTTGTCCCGACGATCGCTATGGCCTGCTTGTCACCGGCCATCAACCGACCACGAACATAGAGGGCAAGGGGCGGATCATGTATCTTCTTGAGCTGCTCAGGATATTCCGCATCGATTGGTGTGATAATCCTGGCCCCAATTTCTTCAGCTCGGCCCAGCTCAGCATCCAGGTCCAGCTCAGTGCGCTGTGCAACAATCTTCCGGGCCAGGCCGGGCCCAACATTCTCGGCCTTAATCATTGAAGCGGCATCGGCCTTGAGGATGGCTGATACAGAGCCGAGACATGCAGACAGTGACCTGACGGCAACAGGCCCTATCCCCGACATCATATTCAGGAGAATGTATGCTCTCTGTTCGTCCATCAGACTCCTTCACCAACCCGATTGAGCAATAAACTCAACCATTAAGGTACTTTGAATAGCAGATGTGCCGACAGCTGGCAAGCCATAAGCGTACCCGCTTTGCGCACCTTCTCATTAGCCCGCGATACTGCTTGTCTTTTCTTCGCCAGTCCCTACCATAGCTTGCAACTTCCGGGAGCAAATCCGGAAATCTTTCAACAGGGATCACTGGCGAATCGAAAGGAAGATGTCATGGGCGGTTTCTTCGGAGTTGCATCGAAAACTGATTGCGTGAGCGATCTATTCTATGGCACGGATTATCATGCTCATCTAGGAACGCGGCGTGGCGGCATGGTAACCGCAAGCGGCAACGGCTTCACGCGTTTTATTCACGACATAACCAACTCCCAATTCAGATCCAAGTTCGAAGATGACATCTTAAAACTCAGCGGCAATATCGGCATTGGCGTTATCAGTGACTATGAGGACCAGCCGCTGATCATCGGTTCGCACCTCGGAGTCTACGCCATTGTTACAGTCGGCGTGGTACAGAATGCCCGGCAATTAGCCGCCAAGGCATTTAAGAAGCGGGCAACTCATTTCTCTGAAATGAGTGGTGATGAAATCAACCCGACGGAACTTGTCGCCACGTTAATCAACCAGGAATCCAGCTTTGAGGACGGCATTCAGAAAGCCCAGGAAGCCATAGAGGGATCAGCATCAATACTGCTCTTAACAGATGACGGCATTTACGCTGCACGTGACAGGCTTGGCAGGACCCCTATCATTATCGGGAAAAGAGATGGCGCATGGGCTGCCACGATGGAGACGACTTCATTTCCCAACCTAGGCTATACCGTAGAAAAATATCTTGGCCCGGGCGAAGTAGTTCTCATGACCGCTGACGGCATTACACAAAAGAATGCGCCTGGCGACAGGATGCAGATCTGCTCATTCCTTTGGGTCTATTATGGATATCCCTCATCGCACTACGAAGGGATAAACGTCGAAGCGGCGCGAAATGAATGCGGTGCGGCTCTTGCACGTAATGACAACAACGAGATCGATATCGTTGCGGGCATCCCCGATTCCGGAACGGCGCATGCCATCGGATATGCGAACGAAGCGGGAGTTCCATACAAGAGACCTTTCGTAAAGTACACACCAACCTGGCCGCGCAGCTTCATGCCGCAGGACCAGCGAGTACGTGACTTGGTCGCAAAGATGAAACTCGTTCCAATCCCCGAACTGATCAAGGACAAGCGCCTTCTCTTCTGCGAAGACTCAATTGTGCGTGGAACACAGCTCAAGGACATCATCAAGCGAGTCTATGAATACGGTGCAAAGGAAATACACATGCGCCCCGCTTGCCCACCACTTGTCTACGGATGCAAGTTTCTCAACTTCTCGCGCTCACGCTCCGAGATGGATCTTGCAGCCCGACAGGCGATCAGAGACCTCGAAGGCAAAGAAGATTGCGATTGCCTCTCCGAATATGCCAAGCACGGTTCCGAAAAATACTGCGCCATGCTTAAGGTCATTCGCGAAAAGCTCAAATTGACAACGCTCAAGTATCAGAAGCTGGGCGACCTGGTCGACGCCATCGGGTTGCCAAAGGAGAAACTGTGCACCTACTGCTGGGATGGCGCTGAATAGCGCCCGGCACCGATGTGCAGACATGGAGTAGAATGTTCCGGGAAAAGACGCTATTACTCTCTGCACTCGTCTTCGTTGTTGCCGGCGTCCTTGTAGCTGTTGTTGCAACCAAGTGCCGCCGCCAGGATGAGTATCCCATGCCGCCGGTGCCGGATCGACAAATGCCCGACGAATTCCCCGCTAATACGCACCTGCCCAATAAGCCGGAAGGCACCATCTCCGGCTCAATCGACCTCAACAGTTTCTCTCCCGGTCGAGATCTCATGCGGTTTGATGATGATCGCATATGGTGGGAAAGCGACAACGACAGGAATGATACCGAAGACGATCATTCCATGCACGTTGCGATCGAGGGTGCATTACGCAAACTCGTAGAGCTGGTTGATGCCAGGGGTGGCACACTCGAAGTTCACGAAGGCTATCGTGCCGATGGCATTCACAACCCACGCTCACTTCACAAGGAAGGCAGAGCAATTGATGTAACCTGCGACCAGATGCCACTCGGCGAACTCGCCAAGCTCTGCTGGATTTCAGGATTCGACTGGGTGTACTACGAGGCAAGAAAAGGCAAAGGCGCGCACGTTCATTGCTCCGTGCAGAGGCCAGTGAACAATGAGCGGTAAGCAGTGCCTCAAACTCATAATGCACCCTGGACCCTGCCACCTGGCACTAGCCTATCGAGGATTGTTCTAATCCACCGCCACTGATTGTGATGGCCAATTCATCAAGCGCTTGCGAACATTCATGGTCTTTCCCTTTGGCCGCCCATTTTGGGGATCCAACATCCAACATCCCAACATCCAACATCCCAACATCCAACATCCCAACATCCAACATCCCAACAT
>JAUXFM010000165.1 GCA_030622955.1 Lentisphaerales bacterium | reverse complement strand
CTTGCCGTCATGTCCCAACCTGCCCCAGTCATAAACCCTATAGGTCGTATTCGAGTTCTGCTGTATCTCAAGCAGCAGGCAACCTTCAGCGATCGCATGCACGCGTCCGCCCGGTATATAGATGGCCTCGCCATCCGCCAATTGTACGGAATTCAAGACTTCCTCAAGCTGCTCAGCCTTCAGAGCCTTCTCGAAGCTGTCACGATCGGTGCCCTCCTTCAATCCGGCAAAAACCTTTGCGCCTGGCGCCATGGCCAATGCGTACCACATTTCCGTCTTGGGCTCGCCGCCCACTGCCTCTGCGGAATCATCGTGAGGATGTACCTGAACGCTGAGACGCTTCTTTGCATCGATGATCTTTATAAGAAGAGGGAATTCGCCTTCAGGCGCTGAAGTCCCCAACAGAACGGAACCAAATGATTCGACTAGTTCCTGGAGCGATTTACCGGCAAGCGGACCATTCGACACTACGCTCATCCCTTCGGGTCGCGTCGATACTTCCCAAGATTCGGCATATATGCCGTTGGCCAGATTGCGATTAAACACCTTGCCGATCCTGTCACCACCCCATATGTAATCTTTGTAAACCGGCTGGAACAGGAGTGGGTACAGTTCGTCTTTCATGGAGACCATTATCGACCCGATCGCGAACAAGACAAGAGAAAAGAAGGATGGAACCACAGAGTCTCGGCGCAATTCTGACCGCCCGACCGCGGCCATCACATTGTGCCGATCACCAACTCATCGAAAAGGGATCGGAGAATGAAATTGATCTGCCAAAAGCATGCCAGTCGGCAAGAGTTTCATGCTCTTGACAGGCCCATCTCATTCCGGCTCCCTGTCGGCGTTGTGGCCTACTTCCGCAATCCCTCGACGGCAACGGCGATGCCGCAGAGCGGAGACAAACGGTCGACAAGCGTGTTTGGCATGATGGTGCAGACACTAAGCGGCCAGTCCCAGGCATACTTTTTCAATCGCTCCATCAAGGGATCCATAAGAAAGGGGCCCTCCTTGATGGCAATCGTGCCCAGGAGAATGATCTTGGGGTTCAGGACCTGAATCACGTTCGCAATGCCCTGTGCAAGCCGGTCGATGAACTCATGCCATACTTCCACGGCAAATGCATCACCTTCCCGTGCGCCCCTTGCAATATGTACTGCAGTAACAGCATCAACAGATCCTGCAAGCTTCACTATCAATGTATCAACGGCTTCATCGTTAATCGCCTTCTTCGTTCGCTCGGCGAAATTCCGTCCGCCACAATAGGCCTCGAAACAGCCTTCCTGACCGCAACCGCACTTCGGGCCTTTCAGGCTGAGCTTCATATGCCCCACTTCGCCACCCATATCGTTCACGCCCTGGACAAGACATCCGTTGGCAATAATCCCACCACCCATGCCAGTGCTGCACGTAAGATAGACCATGTTTGACGTGCCCTTATAATCGCCAAACAGATATTCTGCCAGCACTGCTGCGTTGGCATCATTATCGAAGCAAACTGGACGATCAAATCGCTCTGAGATTCTTTGGACCACAGGCACATCACGCCAACCTGGATTGTTGGGCGGTGTAATGAGAATGCCCTTTTTCGTGTTTAACGGCCCGGGCGCAGAAATGCCTATCGCATCGACATCCTTGATATCCGTGGACGTGCCAGCCAATACCCTCTCGCACAACTCAAACAATCTTCCGAAGTAAGTATCCATAGAATCCGAGCTCTGCGTCGGCATCCGTTCCGATGCCCTGAGAGCCCCGGTTTCATCGCCCAGCGCAACGAGCGTCTTGGTCCCACCAATATCAATTCCCAGCAAATGCATGAGGACTAGTCATCAATTCAGATTAGAGCAATTCACAATTCTTCTAAACTAGCAGTCTTCTATGTGCAGTGCAATCCAATGCGCACCAGGGATGTCGCGAAGTGCAAAGTAAAACGCACGGTTCGGCTGGATTCTGTGTTGGCACAAGGAGGGCGGATGAGAGGGATGGCCCTGGAGTAGAGCAAGGAGGTGAGGGAATCGCGAATGCCGTAGCGCCACAAACGTATGGCGGAGGAACATACAGGACAGGCTTCGATCTTCACGCTTTCTCCACAAGATCGGCGATGCGTGAGGCAGCATGCAGAGGCGAACGCTCTTGAAGTGCTTTCATCATTAACGTGAGCTTCTTCTTATTCTGCAATGTCGAACGTATGTAGGAGGCCAGCCACTCGACCGTCAAATCCTTCTCTTCAATGACATCCGCCGCGCTTTCACTCTCCAATGCCCTTGCGTTTCCAAGCTGATGTCCGTGGATAGCTGTAGGCAAAGGAACAAGCAACGACGGCAGAGCGAACGCCGACAGCTCCGCACAAGTTGCAGCTCCCGCACGGGTGATCGCCAGGTCGGCAGCCGCATATGCAGATCCGATCTCCTGCAGGAACGGAAAAACGACATTGCGGAGCCCGGCCGCTTCATACCGCTGTCTGACCTTCTCTTCATCCTCACGCCCGGTCAGATGCACTACCTGCAGGTTGGCACCCTGCCCGGCCAGATCGCATATGGCCGCCGTTACAAGTTCATTCAGCTTCCTCGCGCCCTGACTGCCTCCTGTCACCAGCACGACCGGCACCTGCGGCTCAATTACCCCGTCAGCAAAAAACGATTCAAGGTCGGCGCGCACAGGGAAGCCTGTGTTAATGATATTGTCATGTTCTATGTGTTCACGGGCCTGCTCGAAACTGATCGCCATGACCTGTGAACGGCTGGCGAGAAACTTGGTGGCCCGCCCCGGTATAACGTTTCCTTCGTGCAGGATCAGAGGGATGCCAAGTGAGGAAGCGGCCATGCCCGGCCCAATCGAAGCGTAGCTACCCATCGCGAGAACAGCATCAGGTCGATCGCGTTTCATCTTCTGACGACAGATCCACCATGCACGCACCAGACTAAACGCTGTACCTATCCATCTCAGGGGACCTCCGGCAAAGCCCTTTGCAGGAACCCGAACAATGCCGCCCTGCCAGCCCTCAACAGAAGCATCCTCCACGCCACGGCCACCCAGCCACAGAGTTACTTCGTGCCCCCTGTTGCGAAGCACCTTCCCAACCGCAAGGCCGGGGAACACGTGTCCACCCGTTCCACCGCATGAAATGGCAATCTTCATAAGTCTTTCTTTTCCGTGATGATATTCAACCTGCGAAGTGAATGGAAAGGCATTTCACCATTTTATTGGTGCAGCTTGCGTCCTCAATATGGTATTAAACATCAACTTTATCCATGACTCCAACAGCTCCAGAAATACCGGGATACGAGATCCTCAACATGGCCGGCCGTGGCGGCATGGCCAATGTATGGAAAGCACGCCAACTTTCTCTCGACCGTATTGTAGCCATCAAGGTGCTCAACGAGAATTTTGCATCAGATCCAGAAGAGGTCCAGCGTTTCATCAGGGAAGCCCGTGCAGCTGCACGACTCAAGCACGGAACTATCGTACAAATCTTTGAGGCCGCTCAGCATGATGGGATGTTCTTCTTCACAATGGAATACGTGGCAGGCCCCACCGTGGCAGAAATGCTTACCAAGCGCAAAACCGTCGCCCCGAAGAGGGCATTACGGATTGCGCGGTATGTCGGGGCTGCACTCGACTACGCATGGAACGAAGCCAGCCTGATCCACAGGGATATCAAGCCGGGCAATATCATGATCGAATCCAAGACCCAGGCGGTGAAAGTGACCGATCTGGGACTGGCAATTGATCCCGGCCAGGAGCGAGCCACGTACATTGAGGGCACCCCAAACTATATTTCTCCAGAACAGGGCAACGCCGATGCCGACATCGACTGCAGGGCCGACATATATTCACTCGGTGCGACGCTGTATCACATGCTGACAGGACACCTTCCATTCGGTCACCTTGACGGCATGGATGCAATTCACGAACAGGTCGACGGGCATTTGCCGAATCCACGCAGTCTTAACCCGAAGCTGAATGTCACGACAGCACAACTGGTTCTGAAGATGATGATGAAGGATCCGAATCATCGCTTCCGCGACTGGCCAACGACCATAGCGGAGATTAAGAAAGCAGAAGCCGGACGCATAGTAATCATGAAGGATCGCCCGCATGCAGAAAGCACCGTCTACAATGTTAAGCAACAGCCACGTCGACGCCGCAGATTTAAAGTAAAGCAGAAGGAGAGACTCCCCGTCTGGGCCGCGCTGTCATGCTGGGCCGCGATGATCCTCGCATGGATAGTCCTCGCATATAAACTACTGCAGCATTAGCCACAAGCCATGAACAAGACGGAAGCCAGAGCAAGAGTTCGTGAACTACGCGACCTGCT
>JAUXFM010000038.1 GCA_030622955.1 Lentisphaerales bacterium | reverse complement strand
ATGTAGTATTTGTCCATTGTGAAAGCTCTCTGATAAAGAACAGCTCCCGCTCAAGGAATCCTGATACGCCGAATTCCTCGGATATAAAGGTGAATGGATGCAGCAGATCGTAGGTCTTTTGTATTGCCCTTGTCGCAGCATCTGAGTAATTGACAAGAAAGATCCTGCCTGGCTTGGCTGTGATCCGTTCCATGTCGAGAACTCTGAATTGATCATGGCCCATCTCTATTACATCAAGTTCAGTGAAACAGCTCAGCACTTCGGTCAGGCGCTCACCCTCAACCAGCAATCTGGCGTTGGCCGGAACATGGGTTCTGAGATAATTCTGCAACCTGTTTACGTGTTTCAGTGTGAAACGATCCTTTTTTGCGAACGAGCCGCTGGCGGCCATCCAGGTGGCTAGCATGAAAACAATGCAGCAGGTGGCGAAACGGATCTCCTTGGCCCGCGCGACCAGAAGAGTCTTATCCAGTAATCCTTTGAGACAGAATATGGCACCCGCACTCAATATGGGAATGATGAAGAAATCGATTATCATCACGTAGCGCCAGACTATTTTGGGAGCTATAGATGCGTAGAACAGGGAGTAGATGACGGCAGCAGGTAGCGACAGAGCCAAAATGAGTATATTGCGCTTCCTTGTGGCTGAGACTAGAGAGGGTACAGCAAATATCAGTAACAGCCTGTAATGCCGCCACAGGAAGGCAAGATGGTTGTCATACTGCTTGCTCAAATACTTCCATTTCATAGGCACAACTCCGCCCCGGAGCAGGGCTTGTGCGGGCAAGAAAGCGTTCCCTGTTACACGGTGGTTCTGGATCAGGTAGGGGATGGATGCAAGGATGCCCACGATCAGACAGCAGAGCAGTGGCTTCCAGAAGGGCAGATCCCGATTAAGAATCTTTGCGGTAACCCCATAAGCAAGGAATGGTATTGCCATGAGAATGGACGTTTCTCTTGTGGCTGCCGCCATGATCAACAGCCCTGCGGCAGCTCCAAGTGTCACGTAAGGATGTTTTGGACTTGCGCGGTATTTCGAGACGAGCAGGCATGACCCGATGACGAGAAGCCAGGAGAGGGGATCTCTGTAAGGGTTCATGAGTAAATGAAAGCGATCCTTGTTCAGGTAGATAAAAATCAACATGGCCAACGCTCCGCAACTTACCTCGAGAAGATTGTCGTCTGCATGTGATTCCTTGAAATGCCGTGCTGCAAAAAAATAGAGAGCGATGCACAATGCCGCAATGATGGGGATGTTCACAAGGTAGGCTGCTGATTGGCCGACAATAGCCGATGCGGAAGCTATGACTAATGGAAAACCGAACCCGAGCTTCACTGTGCCGAAGGAGTCCCAAAAACTGATGCCGAACAAATACCATGTTCTGGAATCGCCGCTCCAGGGCCTGATACTGTATCTCGTCAGCATCCAGGCTAGAAGTCCGGCAGTTACCAGTATCAATCCGGTGATTTCAACTCTGAGCTTGGCTTTGTTCTTGGATTTCAACATAGGAAAGAGTTCGCTTCGCTTTTGCCCGATATTATGTTTTCCCGCTATCTATGGCAAGGTGTTGCTTGCGAGTGACAGATGTCTGCTACGGCTGCATGATTATCGCCTTGAGTAATCACTAGGCATTTGTCATGCTTTTGCTTGATGTCGAATATGGATTATATCGAAATAGCTGGCAGGAAGGTGGGGTCTGGCGCTCCCTTCTTCGTAATAGCGGAAATGGGGCTGAGCCACGATGGCAGCCTGGGCGCCGCAATGGCCTTCATTGATGCCGCCAGCGCATCTGGTGCAGACGCTGTCAAGTTCCAGGCTCACATCGCTGAAGCCGAAGGCACCAGTGAGGAGAAGTTCCGAGTTAAGGTTTTTCCTCAGGATGAAACGAGGCAGGATTACTGGAAGCGAACAGCATTTACAGAGAACCAATGGGTTGCGCTGAAGAAGAGGGCAGGCGAAAGGGGGGTGGTTTTTCTCTGTTCGCCTTTTTCAGGAGAAGCAGTGGAAATGCTGAGTCGTGTGGGGGTGCCTGCATGGAAGGTGGCATCGGGCGAAACCAACAACCTGCCCTTGCTTGAGGAAATGATCAAGACGGGCCTCCCACTTCTGGTTAGTACAGGGATGAGCAACCCGGAAGAAATTGATAGAACAGTATCCTTGATCAAAGAGAAAAATGCTCCACTGGTTCTTTACCAATGCACAAACCGCTACCCATGTCCTCCGGAACATGTGGGGCTGAACATGATTGCAGAGTTCAGGAGCAAGTATGGAGTACCCGTTGGATTTTCGGATCATACAGGGAGGGTCTGTACTGGCCTTGCCGCCTGTACGTTGGGAGCTTGCTCTGTTGAGGTCCATGTGACATTCAGCAGGCAGTGTTTCGGACCCGATGTCTCAGCATCGGTGACGATGGATGAACTTGCAGACCTAGTTAAGGGTGTCCGTTTTCTGGAGAAAGTGCTGCATGCCGACGTCGACAAGGCAGAGGAAGCTCGTCAGCTCAAGGACGTTAGAATGCTATTTACAAAGAGCGTGGTAGCTGCGATTTATTTACCCGAAGGGAGCGTTCTCACCCGCGGAGAGTTGATCTGCAAGAAGCCCGGAACTGGAATTCCTGCGGCCGAGTTGGATCAAATAGTTGGCAGGAAGACAGTCAGAGAATTGAAAAAGGATGAAGCCATAGCCTGGGAAGATTTGTCAGATGAGCAAGCGTAAGATATGTGTGATACTTGTTGATAGGGCCAACTACGGTCGTATGTGGCCGGTCATGAAGGCTATCAAGAACCACCCAGACCTCGAATTGCAGATCGTTTGTACCGGCACCATGCTGCTTGAGCGTTTTGGTGAAGCGGTCAACATTGTCGAAAAAGACGGTTTCGATGTTAGCGGCAGGATCTATATGGAATTGGAGGGATCCGTACCGGTAACTATGGCAAAATCGGTTGGCTTCGCAATCATTGAATTCGCATCGGAGTTCCAGAGACTTGACCCGGACATGGTCCTTCTGATAGGTGACCGCTACGAGGCACTTGCCGCGGCTACGGCCGCTGCCTATCAGAACATCAACATTGCCCATATCCAGGGCGGCGAGGTCAGTGGCAGCATAGACGAATGCGCCCGTCATGCGATCACGAAATTTTCGCATTTTCATTTCCCCTCCACAAAGCGGGCGGCCGAATATCTTATACGGATGGGAGAGGCCCCAGAGACTGTGTTTTGTGTCGGTTGCCCAGTTGGTGACTATATAGAATCACTTGATACGGATCTGCCGCAGGATTTCTTCACCAAGTATGGTGTCGGCGCCCCCCTTGATGTTGAGAAGCCCTTCTTCCTTGTCATCTTCCACCCTGTGACAACCGAGTATGGGCAGGAGCTCAAGGCGGCCGATGAGATTATCGGCGGGCTGCAAGATCTCAACCATCCTACAATATGGTTGTGGCCCAACATAGACGCAGGATCCGATCACATAAGCAAGTGTCTTAGAACCTACAGGGAGCTCACCCCGGGGAATGAATGGCTGCACCTGATCAAGAACCTGCCGCCAGAGCTGTTCCAAAAGGCATTAAAGAAGGCGACTTGTGCCGTAGGTAATTCGAGTAGTTTTATCAGGGACAGTTCTTTTAGTGGGACACCTGTCGTCTTGGTGGGTGACCGCCAGGAAGGGCGCGATGTTGCTGAGAATGTGACCTTCGTGGCGTGCGACAAAGAAAAGATTAAGAATGCAGTTGAGCAGCAACTCGCTCACGGTCGCTATGCGTCATCGGATTTGTACGGGGATGGTTCAGCCTCTGGACAAATCGCAGATATCTTGAGCAAGGTCAAGCCCTACGCCCAGAAGCGGCTACACTATATCTTCGACTAGCTGTCAGCGAAGAATGCGCTCAGGCTAGATTGCTCCTGTCGAAGGTGTATACCACATCGGCTTGCCTGATGATCTCCTGCTCATGTGATATGACAAGAAGCGTCTTGTTCTCGGTACGCAGCGAGGCGATGGTATCCTGAATCTGCTGCATCGAGTCGGGGTCGGTCGCGTTAGTGGGCTCGTCGAGCACATAGAGTTCGGGGTCCTTGGCGATTGCGCGGGCAATCGCAATACACTGTCTTTGCCCACTTGAGAGATGAGTATTGCGATCGTTCATCATCGATTCATAGGCGGACGGTAGCTGAATGATGAACTCATGGGCATGAGCGCGTTTTGCCGCAGCGACAAGGTTCTCTGACGAAAGAGCTGCGTTGTTCGCCAGTATGCTATCCTTGATCGACATGTCGAAGAGGAATGGGCTTCTGTCTACCACGGCGACCCTGTTGCGCCAGTCACCGAGCGAGAATGACGAAGCGTCCCGGTTGCCGATAATTACTTGTCCACTTGATGGTTCGAGCAGGCGCGTGATCAAGTTAATCAGCGTTGTCTTGTGTGAACCAGACAGGCCGGTCATGACGGTCATCTTTCCCCGGGGTATTGTCATGTTGAGATTGTTCAGAAGCGGCTCCTCTTCAGGGAAAGCAAACGAGACATCTTTAAACTGTATATCTCCCTGTAGCGTTTCAAAGGGAACACCACCGGAATCTTCACTGTCGAATTTGCCGTGGGTCCAGTTGTAAACAAGTTCCGTGGCAGGCAGTCGATTCACAAGCAAACTCACCTGGGAAAGTATGCGTGCCAGTTGAGAAAACACCTTTGTTAGTACGGCAACAAAGAAGAAGAAGAACGATGAGAATTCCGCGAGTGGGCTCTTGAGGACGAGTAGAGCGATCGCCACGGCCGCACAAAGGCCTATGACGGCGAACCACTCAAGCAGTGGTTTGAACATCTGGTTGAGCATGGCCAACTTGACCCATATCTGCGTGAGAACTTTGTTGGTCTTCATGAACCCGTGAAGGGCCATCTCTTCTTGTCCAAATGTCTTGATCTGTTGGATGCGAGAGATGTTCTCTGTAGCACGTGCCGTCAGATCCTGCTGTAGTGACAACCTGCGCTTGCCAAGACGAAGAGGTTTTCTGATGAACAATGGGTAGAGCAAGATGCTTATGAAGAGCGCGGCCAGGATGCAGGCAATGGTGCTTTGGGCATGGGTCAGCCAGAGCAGCATGATAAGCACTGCTGACGAACAACTCAGCATCGTTACTTCAAGCACCCCGAACAGGAATTTCTGCGCGACTTCGGGTTCATTGATGAGGTTGTTTAGGAGTGTCCCGTCTCTATAAGCGCCAACTTGCGCTATCTTGCCAGTAATATACTGATGCATCAGTGAATTGCGCCACTCACGACGTAGGCCCTGGATGAATTTCGCTCTGTAGTAGACGGCGCCAAGACGGATGACAGTTCCTATGGTGAAGAGGATCGATAGCGATGTCACGACCGTTATGACGCGGTGCTGTTGATCGGGGAACTTCTGGATCAGTATGTAGAGGAATCGCATTGGCGCAGGTACTGAAGCCATGTCCTGCTCGTGGCCGATGATCAACTGGATCAGGGGTAGAAATGCACTGATACCCGCAGCTTCTGCCAATGCCGCAGCAATCATGAGGAAGAACAGAATGAAAGCCACGCCCTTCTTGTCGGCCAGGACCTTGAGTATGAAGCCAAATGCCTTGAGCAGCTTGCGCGGCGACATCTTGGTGGGGGCGGTATCTGCGCTTTTATCCTGCATATTTCCCTTCTGCCTGGCATTGCCTGGAGACTCAGGAGGCAAGTAACCGGCACTTGTCATTGCACAGTTCTTAGAATAGAATCAGAGAGATTACAAGTCTCTAGAGAAATCATGATGCATGCGACAACTGAAAACCTGAAGGTTTTGGGCTTAATACCTGCGCGTGGCGGATCAAAAGGCATTCCGGGGAAGAATGTCAGGAAGATCGCGAACAAACCATTGATTCAATATACGATCGATGCTGCGGCAAGTAGCCAATTATTGACAGAGTTCATTGTCTCAACTGATAGCAAAGAGATCGCAGAAGTCTGTAGAGAGCTTGGTGCAGCGGTCCCGTTCATGCGCCCGGATGACCTTGCATCGGATAGTGCCAGAGCTCAGAATGTAGCGATCCATGCGATCGATCTATACGATGCTGCTCGAACCTTCGATTATGTTCTCTTGCTTCAACCCACTGCGCCTTTTCGGATTGCCGAAGATATTGATGCAGCCATAGAATTGGCAACAATGCACCGTTGCGACAGCGTGGTGAGTTTTATGCGAGTGGAAACCCATCATCCATATTATATGTACTTTCTGGAGCATGGCGACGATGGACGTATGGCCGTTAAACCGGCTCATGACTACCGGGTAGGTGTGCCGAGGCAGGAGTTTCCGCCTGCAGTCTACAGGAATGGCGCTATCTATTTGACCAGGATTGACTACTTGCGGAGGACGAAATCGTTCGTTGCGCCTGATGTCGTGCCCTATATGATGCCCCCTGAGAGGTCGATCAACATCGATGAACCAGGCGATATTGACTATGCCGAATACATGCTGAAGAAGAATCGACAATGAAAATACTTGTAACTGAGCCGGACGGCTTCTCCCCAAAAGCCGTCGACATCATGAAGGATGCCGGAATTCATGTCGACCTGTATCAAGGCGAAATCGGGAATCTGCATGCGGTGGCGGCTGATTACGACGGTGCGATCATTCGGTTTGCAACGGAATGGCGTAGAGCAGCTCTTGAAAAGGTCGCTCATTGGAAGGTGTTGGCCTCACCCGTTACAGGCGTTGATCACGTTGATGTCTCTGCTGCCGCTGATCTTGGAATTGATGTCGTTACGCTTGCAGATCTTCAAGGTCTCGACCAGGTAACCTCTACCGCTGAACTGGCACTCGGGCTGCTCTTATGTCTTGTGCGCAACATTAGTCAAGCGCACAACTCAGTTATGGCCGGTAGCTGGAACAGAGATCTCTTCGTTGGCCGTGAACTGAAGGGGCGAACTGTAGGGATAGTGGGGATGGGTAGGCTTGGCAGGATCTTCTCGGGGATGGCGGAAGCATGCAGAATGTCGCTTATTTACTATGATCCCCATGTCGATGATGTTTCTTATAAGAAATGCGAATCTCTCGATGAACTCGCAGCTGAGGCAGATGTTGTTTCCCTGCATGTGAAACTCAATCTTGATACCGAGGAGATGATCGGCAAAAGCTTCTTTGAAGCATCGAAGCCGGGTCAACTGCTTATTAACACCGCAAGGGGTGGACTGGTCGACGAAGATGCGCTGCTCCAGGCACTCAGGAATGGCCAGCTTGCAGGGGCCGGACTTGACGTGTTGGCCGATGAACCAGAAACGGGCTCGAAAATTGATTCGCCTCTATTGGATTATGCCAGGACCCATTTCAATGTTGTTTTGACTCCACATATTGGAGGTGCAACATTTGATGCCATGCGGACAACAGAAGAAATGCTCGCGCGCGAGCTCGCACGGCGTTTCGGTTCGCATCAGAGCTGACCTTTCAGGTCTTATTCTCTGTGAGAAATTCGATGATTTGTTCCGCGATACTGGCCCCGGCGTTTCCAGCGTTAGGGCCGCATTCGTTTGCGATGATTGTCTTTCTCGCACCCGAATCCAGGGCTGGATCCGCCAGATAGTCATTAATCATGTCCAGTAGTTGTTCGGGTCTATGTGCAACCGGGCTGCCGCCGGTGGCTATGATTCTTTTCAAATGCAGGAAGTTTTGTATTTCCTGTTGTGAAACGAGTAGCTGTTTGTTTGGACGGTCAAATGCAACGTTGATTGACGGCGTGTCGAAAAGTGATGACTCGAGCATAAGGGTCGAAAACTCAGAGAGTACAACAGATGAATGTTTGAGCAGAGCCGCGAGCATTCTCTGGTCCATTATGGAGAGATCGTAAGGTTTCGTGTCTTCACAGAAGAGAAAATCGGGAAGGTTGATGGTTATGTGGCTGGATTTACGGCATGTCTCTTCCAATTGATCTGCCAATTCCCGGTTCCCCTGTTGCGCGGGCTTGGTCATCCAGTAATTCGGGTGAAGTCGCACGACGGCCTGCATGGGTTTGATGAACTTGTCCCTTTCGCACATATCTGCAAGCCAATTAATGACCTCAAGATTCAAATCGTGAAACATGACCGGCATACCTGTTCCGAACATGATGATGCCGCGATCCTGGGCGATGCCCAAGCGCGCGTAGAGCCTGTCGCGGGAAAGGGGGAATGCCGGTTCGGCATAGTTGTCATAATGAGCAATGCCACCGACGGTGACCTTCTTGGGCGGCATGTCATGGTAGCGACCCAGTTCTTCTTTCATTACTTCAGTCCAGGCTATGGCCCTGTCGGCAAAAGCACCGGCGATACCTTTTGTTGTCGTATTGTCCCAGCTCAGGATCACGGTGAGCACCTTGATCCCCCGTTTTCTTGCCTGTCTCATTAAGTAAGCGTCTGGCGTGAAATACCCCAGGCTCGAAGTTACGACCAGGTCCGGCTTCCACTTGTCCAGCAAAGCGTAGTGGAAATCTCCAGAATAGATCGCAGATTCAATGGCTATTAGGCAGCGCCGTGCGAAGCTGCATCGCCTGAGGATCCAGATCAGCGGCCTGGTTACTGACGCAATGATGGCGCCGATGATGCCATGCGATCGAAGCTCGCCACGGTATTTTGCATATTGGAATGCTATGCTGGCAGAATCACTCAGAGCATAGAGTCGAACCTGTCTTAGCCAACGCTGGCCAGCATGCTTTGATTGATAATCTCTGACAACCTTGAGGTTGGTCTCTTCCAAGTCCACGCCGGCATCCTCGAACTCCTTGCGGAAGTAGGTTTCATTCGTGTTGGGAGAGAGAATTACAATCTGTTTGATGCCCTTCTTCAGCGTTTTCAGAATGTCCGTGCGCAGGAAGTATCTGGTAGCGAAAGGAACGTGCACATCGATCAATACGGTCTTGTCAGAAGTTTTCATTTGCAATCAGGTCGTCTCTATTCTATTCGCCGAACATGGGTAGCGTCTGCCCTGTGCAGACGGATGCAACATGCTAGCGCTTTGGGAATGAAGGTCAATAGTAGAAGAGGCAGGCGCGCGCCATGGCTGTTCGCGCATTCGAAGAGTTTCCTTGGGGCAAGCTGCCGAGGGACTGTAGGGGTGGTTGGGCATTTAGAGCTTCCATTTCTGGCTCAATTACAGCATAAATGTTGGACGATTTCTAAAAAAGGGCAGGATTCGGAACTTGTTGATACCTGAGGTGTTTTGGGGAGATCATGATGTTTCTTGGTGTCATTCCAGCTAGAGGCGGCTCAAAAGGGGTCAAGAGGAAGAATCTCAGGCAGGTGCAGGGCCGCCCACTGATCCAGTATGCCATTGAATGTGCTAGCCGATGTCGCTCTCTTGATGAATGGGTTGTCAGCACGGATGATCCGGAAATAGCAGATATTTCGAGGAAGCTAGGAGTGGACGTTCCATTCATGCGGCCATCTGAACTGGCAACTGATACAGCCCCCATGCTGCCGGTACTGGAGCATGCACTGACGGCATCAGAGGAGCACTATTCACAACAATTTGATGCAGTGGTCCTGCTGGATCCAACAGCGCCACTTCGACAAAATGAAGATATCGACGGTGCAATTGAACTCTTCAGAAATAACGACTGCGATCTTGTGATGTCAGGTGCAGTGGCGCACAGGAATCCCTATTTCAATATGGTAAAGAAGAACGACGCAGGTTGGGTAGAACTCGCAAATCGACCCGAGGCTCCTGTTTACAGGCGCCAGGACGCGCCTGTTGTCTACGACCTGAACACTGTCGTCTGGGTCTACTCCCGTTCATCGATACTGGATATCAAGGAACGCATCCCACCGAGAGCGCTTCTATTTGAAGTGCCCAGTTCCCGTACAATGGACATTGATAGTGAGCATGATCTTAAAATTCTCGAGTTGTTGCTGCAGGAATGAACGTTTCAGAGAGGTGAAAAGTCATGGACTATGACAACATTGAACCATTGGTCGACGCAAAGCAGATCTTTGATCTGACAGACAAGGTTGGTCTTATCACGGGCGGGACAGGCAAGCTTGGGCTGGAATTTGCCAGGGTCTTAGCCAAGGCGGGCGCAAGAATTGTTATCAGCGATGTTTCGCAATGCCGTTGCGATGAAGCCGCTGCGGAGATTGATGGTTCTGTGGGGATTGCTTGTGACGTATCCAATGGAGAACAGGTATCTGGATTGTTCAGTCGTGTGGGGAGTGAATTGGGTCGTCTGGATTTTCTCATATGTAATGTCATGGCAAAGCCAGATGGATACTATCGGCAGTTCTCTGATTACAGTGAGGAAACATGGGACGCGGTCAGCAACGCTAATCTCAAGGGGACGTTTCTTTGCTCACGTGCGGCCGCATCACTCATGAAGAAGAGCGGCGGTGGTGCGATGGTGTTCCTTGCGTCTATCTATGGTTTGGTTGCACCGGATCAACGTATATACGAGGGTTGCAAGCCTGCTGAGAATCCTTATGGTGCGGATGAGCCACTCAACCTGCCAGGCTCCTACGTGGCGACAAAGGGCGGGATAATAGCCTACTCCCGTTATTTGGCAACGCAACTGGCATCTGATGGCATACGCGCCAATGTTCTATCACCCGGTGGTGTCTACGATGGACAGGAACGGGCATTCCACGAAGCCTATACGGGCCGTACCCCGATGGGCCGGATGGCAACATACTCGGATTTCAACGGTGCGATACTGTTTCTAGTGAGCGATGCATCCCGCTACATGACGGGGAGCAACCTTGTCGTAGATGGTGGATGGACGGCTTGGTGAAGAAGGTATGGCCTGATGGGGAAAAGGAGAATGAACATGGGTTCTATTAAAATTGGCGATCGTGAAATAGGGCCCGATACGCCTCCTTTTGTGATGGCCGAGGTAGGGATCAACCACGAAGGCTCTCTCGAGAAGGCTATTCAGCTGGTAGACGCAGCCGTGTCAGCCAAGGCCGACTGTATCAAGTTTCAGTGCCACATCACAGATGCTGAGATGATCCCTACCGATATGAAGCCGGGCGAGATCTCCGATGAGAGTCTCTGGGACATCATCAAACGATGCGAGCTGTCAGCGGAGGAAGAGCGAAAAGTGATGGATTACTGTGCCGAGCAGGGAATCCTCTATCTCTGTACGCCATTCTCACGTGATGCCGCGGATCGACTGGAAGCAATGGGAGTTGCCGCGTATAAGATTGGATCGGGCGAATGTAACAACGTTCCTCTGCTTGAGCATATTGCCGGGTTCGGTAAACCCATGATCATATCCACTGGCATGAACGATATTGAATCGATCAAGATGTCTGTTGATGCGATACGGGCACTGGACTGCCCCTTGATGCTTATGCATTGTACGTCCATGTATCCCACCCCTTATGAGAAAGTGAGGCTTGGGGCCATCACCGACCTGCAGACGGCGTTTCCTGATCTCACAATTGGATTGAGTGATCATTCTCTGGGCATATACACCTGCCTGGGAGCAGTAGCCCTTGGGGTCACGGCGCTGGAGAAACATTTTACCATAAGTCGTAAATGGGAAGGGTGCGATGTCCCCATTTCCATCGAGCCGCAGGAACTCGCCGAGATGGTGATTGGCGCCAAGGCCATTTGGCGAGCAGGAGGTGGGATGAAGACTATTCTTGAGGAGGAGCAACCTGTCATTGATTTTGCATACGCTTGTGCTGTGGCCATATCTCCGATCAAGAAGGGAGAGGAACTCTCGCTTGATAACACCTGGGTGAAGAGGCCGGGAACGGGGAAGATCCTTGCAAAAGATCTCAAGTTGCTTCTTGGTAAAGTCGCGCTCCGCGATATTGGTGCGGATGAGCAGATAGGCTGGGAAGATGTTAGCCAAGCTGAATAACTGTTACATCGTGACGGGCGCGAATGGGCGCATAGGACACAGGCTTGTCAAAGCGCTCTGTCGTCGAGGCGCCAGCGTTGTTGGTCATGATCGTGAGAACTTTCGCTTGGCAGCGCTCTGCCATGAGTATGCGGACAACTTCACCTTTGTTCATGGCGAGTTTTCCGAAGTCGAGGATCAGGTTAAAGCCGCATTGGACGCATTGCCATCGGGTAAAGAACGTGTCTTGCTGCATTTGGCAGGAGTAGCCTCGGTGAAACTTTGCGAAGAACATCCAGAAGAAGCGTTTCAATCCAACGTGAAATTCGTCTTTGATGTATTGGAGTTCTTTCGCAAGAACCAACTAAACAAGGCTATCTTTGCTTCAAGTGGAACGCTCTACGGTGACATGCTGGACAAGCCAGCAACCGAGGATGATCCGATTATCTCTGGAGGAGTTTATACTGCCACCAAGATTGCCGGTGAGGCGTTGTTCGAGGGGTATGCGAGAACCTACGGGATCTGTTCTATCATCGCCAGGATATCGAACATCTTCATGTGGGATCCGCCGCCGGGCTCGGTGGTCAGAAAGATAATATCAGCGGTATTTGCCGATGAACCCACCGATGTGAATGCGCTGTACCCGGTGCGGGATTTCATCTATGTTGATGACGTCGTGGACGGATTCATTAGGATTGGTGAGATGTCGGTTGACCCGGGCACAATTCTCCTTAACCTGTCTACAGGCAAGGGGCACTCGATAGAAGATCTGGCCGCTGCAGCATGTGTCGCAGCTGGGCGAGAGAGGGAACTGATAGGTGGGCCTGAGGTCGGTGCCGATGAGCAGTCGAAGAATATACTGAATCCGTCGAAGCTAGAAGCCATGACGGGGTGGCGGCCCAAATGGGAAATGTCGGAAGCTCTTTCGGAAATTCTGAACATGGGGGATTATGGCGGTGCAGAAGAGAAAAATCGCGATATTCACAGGGAATAGAGCCGAATATGGTCTCCAATACCCTATCATCAAGGCAGTAGCAAACCACCCTGAATTGGAGTATTACCTGCTCGTCTCTGGTGCACATCTCCAGGAGGATTTCGGCTATACGAAGGGCGAGATCGAGAAAGATGGTTTCCAGATATATAGCGAAGTGGAGATCAAGATGGAAAAGGATTCACTCTTTTCCACTGCACAGGCGATAGGATCCTGCGTGCTCAGTCTCAGCCGGATACTGGATGAGCTGAAGCCGGACGTTCATGTTGTTTATGCTGATAGGTTTGAAGGGTTCGGTGCGGTTATCGCCAGTACGCAAATGGGGATTCCAACGGCTCATATTGAAGGCGGTGACATAACAGAGGGTGGCGCCCTTGATGATTGCGTGAGGCACGCTATGTCAAAGCTGGCTCATTTGCATTTCACTACCAATGAAGAGGCCGCAGAGCGTATCAGGAAGATGGGTGAGGAGGATTGGCGGATATTTAATGTGGGGTTCCCTGCCATAGATCTGATCCAGGATGGTAACTATGCTGCACCAGAGGAACTCGCAGAAAAGTATGCGCTTGACTTAAAAAAGCCGTTGGTTCTGTTCACGCAGCATTCTGTCGCCACGGAATGTGACCAGGCGGCCGATCAACTTGGACCTTCACTTGGGGCGATGAAGGATCTGGCTGCGCGCGGGTATCAGGTGATCGTTACCTACCCGAACAACGATGCTGGAGGGAAGAGGATTATAGATGCGCTGGAAGATTTTCGGGGTTCAGGTCGCGACAATATTCAGTTGCACTCGAGTCTGGGCCGCTACAATTATCACGGGCTCTTGGCTCTATCGGGTAAACACATGCGTGGAGTATGTGCAGGTAACTCCTCCAGTGGCATTAAGGAAACACCGGCTTTTGGTTGTCCTTGCGTCAATATTGGGTCGCGACAAAAGGGCAGGCTCAGGGCTTCGAACGTGGTGGATGCAGGCTACGAAAGAGGTGAGATCTTTGATGCATGCGTGAAGGCAGTTGAGGATGATGCGTTTAGGGCACAGTGTGTTTCCTGTGAAAACCCCTATGGTGTGGGAGATGCGGGCAAGAAGATAGCTAACATCTTGGCTGATGTTGAGATATCACCAAAACTCATACAGAAGAGAATGACTTATTAGGCCCAGAAGGGAATGCTCTGACCTTTTTGGCGGGCATGGTGGGCGTTATCTGATCCTAGCGAGACTAATCAGTTGATGTCACCTTGCGATTTGATATCCTTTTCCATCGACGTTTTGCAAACGCAGGTATTGAAACTGTGAGGATGTGAAGTGATGGAGACCAACTTAGATGCCTATCGCGTAAAGAGTGACACTCCCGTGAGGGACGTTGTCGGGAAGATCAACGAAAACAGACATGGCATAGCGCTCGTAGTCGACGATATAGGAAAGCTCGTAGGTACTGTTACCGATGGGGATGTTCGTCGTTTTCTGCTGAGCGAGGGGAGCTTGGATCAGCCCTGTAGCGTCTTTATGTCAGACAGCCCGGTAACTGCCCATATTCGGACGGATAAGGCAGAGATAGCCGATCTGCTGCGGAAATTCCGGCTTCGCAACATACCCTTGGTCGATGACGACGGTTGCCTTTGTGGACTTGTGGACTTCAGGGAATTACAGGGCGATGAAGTCAAGCGTGCTCCTGTTACTGTTGTCATCATGGCGGGTGGTCTGGGCAAACGGCTTCGGCCGATTACAGAGGACCTCCCCAAGCCAATGATCAAGGTTGGTGATCAACCTATCCTCGAGAAGATCATTAAGAAGTTTGCTGCGGAGGACATTACGGATATCTATATATCGGTAAACTACAAGGCCGAACTCATTGAGGACCATTTTGATGATGGGGGTAAGTTCGGGGTCAGTATCAAGTACTTGCGTGAGACCCGTCCACTGGGCACGGCTGGTGCGTTGGCTCTGTTGCCGGATGGCATCGATGGACCAATTTTGTTAACAAACGGCGACGTCGTTACTACTGTCAGTTACTCGCATATATTGGACTTTCATAGGCAGCATCGAGCGTCACTCTCGGTTGCCGCATCAGAATACAGGCTTAAGATTCCTTACGGAGTGCTTGACCTAGCCGGGCACTTTGTTATGGGGCTTGAGGAGAAACCTTCACGCGTAGTCCACTGCAATGCTGGCATTTATGTTTTGGATCCAGAGCTTATACACTTCGTTTCTCGCGACGAAAGCTTCGATATGCCCCAGCTTATTGAGGCAGTCATCAAGAAAGGCCTGCCTGTTGCAGCTTTTCCAATAACGGAATACTGGGTTGATATTGGTGAAAATTCCGCGCTGAAGAAGGTTCAACGCGATATGTCCCGCGAGAACGGGGATGCGGGAGGAGAGAATCTATGAGTTTCTGGAAGGGCAAGAAGGTCTCAGTTACCGGTGCGGATGGCTTTATTGGTAGTCATCTCGTTGAGCGGATTGTTTCTGAAGGTGCAGCAGTTAAGGCGCTTGTATATTACAACTCCTTCGGTAATCGGGGATGGCTGGATGACTCGTCCGCAGAAGTGATGCGGGAACTCGAAGTGGTCCCAGGCGATATACGTGATGCTGGGCTTGTGCGTAATTTCACCGATGGATGCGACTACGTGTTCCATCTGGCAAGTCTGATTGCCATACCTTACAGCTACCAGGCTCCAGCCAGTTATGTGCAAACGAATGTGATGGGCGGCCTCAATGTGCTCGAGGGTTGCAAGGTGAACGATGTGTCTCGACTTGTGCACACTTCCACTAGCGAAGTCTATGGATCGGCGCTCTACGTGCCAATTGATGAGAAACATCCGCTCCAAACACAATCTCCTTATTCAGCTTCGAAGGCGGGTGCCGACATGATGGCGATCAGTTATCACCGTTCTTTCGATCTGCCGGTATCTCTCGCACGCCCTTTCAATACATATGGACCAAGGCAATCGGCAAGAGCTGTGATTCCAACGATTCTCAGTCAGCTTCATGCGGGAATGACCGAGATCAAACTAGGCGCACTCGAACCGACTCGTGACTTCAATTACGTAGCTGACACAGTGTCCGGTCTTCTGGCTATAGCGGAATCAGAAGAAACAATTGGGCGCGTGACAAACATCGGCTCGGGTGAAGATATATCGATAAAGGATCTTTTCGATATCTGTTGCCAAGTCACAGGCACAGAAGCAGCAGTGACACTTGACGATGAGCGTGTCCGGCCGGTGAAGAGCGAGGTCGATTGTCTGCGATGTGATTCGTCAGATCTGAGGAAAATGACTGACTGGGCTCCGGCTCACAGCCTGGCTGATGGTCTACAGCTTACCTCCGAATGGATGGTCGGTCACATGGATTCATTCCGTCCCGGAGAATACAGTAGATGAGAGTCCTGTTTCTGACGCAGAGCAAGTCACTCGCATTGTTCCATGATGTTGCCGAGTCTATCAGGGATCAAGTGCCCGGTTCGGAATCTTCCTTCTATGTAGCTGATTCAACTTACTATAGGAAATTCCTGCAAATACAGCCGGATTTCGAGAAGGAATATCCGGCCCGAATTTATGAGTGGGATATTCTTGCGACAGCCGCAAATAGGAAGCCGGATAAATCGTTCCTTCTGGCCAAAGAGAAGGAGTTTGGTGAACCGCTTTGGAACGCCGTGGTGGCGGATCGCAGATTGTTTCTTGGGCCAGCAGGTGCATATCGCGATGATAGAGGCACTGCATATTCACACAACAAACTCATGGCGATTGTTGAAACGGGGATCAGGGAGCTTGAAGCATTGATCGACAGTTTCAAGCCTGACATTATCGTCAGCTTTATTTGCGTGACCATAGGCGAATATCTTGCCGCCCGCATAGCATGGTCGCGTGCAATACCGTTCATGAATCTAAGGCCAACGCGTATAAGAAACTATTTCTTTGGCGGCGAGGATGTGACAGAGCCTTCTGAGAATCTCGAACGAGAATATCGGAATCTCCTGCAGAATGGGATGCCGCCTGATCTTGCCGCGAAGGTTGACGACTACCTGAGTTTCACGAGGGAAAAACATGGGCTATACGAAGGCGTATTGCCTACGAAGGATGTGAAAGGCATCAAGCTCAGTAAGACGGGCAAGAAGAATAGCTATTTCGGAAAAGCAATCGATGCCTGGCGGATGGCAAGGGAATATAGCTCGGGTTCATACCGGTATGACAACCACTACCAAGGATTCTTTGCGCCAACATGGTTTAAGTGGGTTGAAAGGCCTGCTCGCCTGAAAAGGGTAAAGAAGGAGTTTGCTGCAGGCTACATTCGCGAGAAGGATCTGGATGCGGTTGATTACGTCTTCTACCCACTACACAAAGAACCCGAAGTTACACTTCTGGTTTATGGTCGTTCCTTTATTAACCAAGTGGAAGTGATCCAACGCATAGCACGTAATTTGCCGGTCGGAATGAAGTTGCTGGTCAAAGAGCATCCTGCAGGGCAGGGCTATCATCCAATTGAGTTCTATCGCGAGATTCTTGACATGCCCAACATCAAGCTTGTCTCTCCGGATATTCAAGGCAGAACGGTTGTTCAAAAGGCCCGTATGATTGCTATTGTGTGTGGATCGGTTGGGCTCGAAGGGCTTATTCTCAAGAAGCCAGTTCTCGCGTTCGGCCGAGCGCCTTTTGAGTTTCTACCTGACGGCATGATTCGGAGCGTGGGATCATTGGACTCGCTGGATCATGATATTAGAGATTTGCTCGAGCAGGCAGAGTATGATGAGGATGCCATGCGTGCATATGTAGGAGCAATAATGGAGCTCTCGGTGCCAATAGATTTCTATTCAAGGTTGCTCGGGCGCAGCAATGTTTATCAAGCAAGTGATGGTGCGGATCCTGAGCAGGTGCGAGGGGAGCACATTGCTAGACTTGCCAAGTACATCAATGAACGCCTTGTTCAATCCAACTGACTAATTTCTTGATCGCCTCAATGTTCGATATGCTTTGCCAGCGATATTCCTGATTTTGCGGATGGGAGTCTTGTTCGCGTAGTTATTTAACATGGCTTTCTCTGCAGCCATCTTTCTTGGATATATCCCATTGTCAGGCCAGGGGGTGAAATTGAGGATGACGTTGGGCACGCCAAAACTGATCTCTATCTTTGCAAGATACGATTCCTCGTCGGGAATTAGGCCCTGCGTTATGCAATCATCGTAGAGTGGAGAGCCAGGAATTGGCACAATCACGTTGAAACGTCTCCCGGGATGATCTATCCGCCGAAAGAGTTCTACGGTTTCCGAAATCGTGTGATCATCCTCACCAGGATATCCAAAAATCAGTTGAACCTTAACAGGGATCTTGAGTGAGAGCGTGTCGATCATGGCGCGCTCGATTTGAGACACAGTAGTTTGCTTGTTCATGTTGTCCAGTATCTTCTGACTGCCAGATTCGATGCCGTATCCCAGGCCTATGCAGCCAGCCTCCTTGATTTCCTCAAGGAATTCCTGATCCACCAGGTTTACTCTGCTCTGGGCGCCCCAGCGAATGCCGCTTGCCTTCAGGTCAGGTGCAAGTTCGCGAAAACGATTCTTATGGGCCAAGAAGAGCTCATCGCCGAAAGAGATTTCTTCGACCCCAAAAGTGTTTCTTAGAACTGTGAGTAGCTCCATAACTCGACCAGGAGACATATGTTTGAAGCGCGGGCTGGATCTTGAACAGAAATTGCAGCTGTAAGGACAGCCACGCGATGTTATTACGGACATAGAATGGTAGGTGCCAGGGTTAACCTTTCTAGCAAATGAATTGTGCTGCTTGAGATAGCGATTCATATCGAAGAGAGAGAAATCCGGAAAAGGAATATCGTCGAGTGACAGTTGCTCGACCCGAGGAGGGGTCATGACAACTTCACCATCTTTGCGAAAAGCTATGCCGTTTACAGAAGGAAGATCGTCAAAATTCCTGATGAGATCCACGACGGCTATCTCTCCCTCGCCAATGACGCAGGCGTCACAGGCAGTGGTCTTGATGGTGAGGTCAGGTTGGTAAGTCGGTAGAGGTCCTCCTGCGATGATCGGTACTCCATTGTAATCCTTGATGGCTGCAGATATCAATTTTACTGCCGGTTGCTGCGTTGAGAATGCAGTGATTCCTGCGAGATCGAAGTCGTACTCTCGTATCATATCGGCCAAAGCGGCTTTGGGGAGCT
>JAUXFM010000009.1 GCA_030622955.1 Lentisphaerales bacterium | reverse complement strand
TCCCTCCGAGCCCGGCTTGACAATGCACCCATAATGGAGAGATACTTAACCTACAACCTGGTGCCAATACTAACATAACGACTGGGCCAGTTTCGTGAGCCCGGCCACCGTTTGTTGAGTGTTTAGACCGGACCCGAATGGCACTAACTTAAGCCCTTTTGACATGGAAGACATCCTGGAAACATTGGTTAATGTGACTTGTATACAGGTCGTTACGTTCAGGTAATGAAAGCGTATTTGATCCTTATGAATATTGGGTAACTTCGAAAGTGTATGCTTCGGCATCACATTCCTAGTATCCCTCGAGAAGCCTGGAGAACATTGGGGGAATAGCGTGTTGAATATGCTTAAGTTAGTGCCATTCAGACCGGACCCTTATCTTCCAGAATCTTCACTAATTTATCCTGTTTCTCGGAAACAGCACGATTTAAAGGACTCCAGCCTCTCCCGTCCTTCCGGCTGATATCCGCACCATGCTTGAGAAGAAGTCTTACCATATCGACGTCGTTGTTTCTGACGGCCCTATGTAACGGCGTATATCCATATTGGTCAGGGGCTCTAACATCGGCCCCTTTAAGAATGAGAGTTTGCACGAGCTTGCTGTGACCCTGTGTAACGGCGTCATATAGAGGGGTCCCCGCGTTGCCATTATGCGCGTTCAACTCTGCCCCTGCGGCCAACAGGATCACTGCCAATTCTGACTCGTTCTCTCGCTCTTCCTTCCAAGATGTTGCCACAGCATGAAGAGGCGTCGCTCCCCACCTGTCTTGAGCGTTAACATCTGCGCCGTAGTCGATGAGCAGTTTCGCTATATGTTCCGAGCGTCGGAAAGCACTCGCGATCCAATGCAACGGCGTATACTCATATTTGTCCGTACTATTTACGTCTTCACCCGATTGCAACATGTTCTCCACTCTTTCTAGTCGACCTTGAATTACAGACGTGTGAAGTCTGGGAAGGTCAAGCCAGTGCTTCTTCCTGGCCCTGGTGCCAGAATCCGTGCCAAGATTCTGCTCAGTCATGAAATCGGGTAAAGAGAAAGGAATCGATGCCCCGTGCTGGATCAGGAGATTCTTGCACTTCTCGTCTTGGTAGCAGTCTGCCCAGTGCATGGGGGTCTTCCCTTGTGAATTCTGAACATCCGTGCTGGCTCCAGCATTCAACAGGAGCTCAGCCATGTCCGGGTTAGCAGAAAGAATAGCCGTATGCAATGCCGTGTCTCCATTGTTGTCCGCAATATCTACGGCTGCACCGCAATGGATCAGGAGTCGTGCTTCTTTCCATGCCCCAAATAGCGCGCAATACTTGAGAGGTGTGTCACCTTTATTATTCCTGGCATTCACATCAACGCCATTCTTGATGAATCTGATGAAGATCCCTGCGTCGTCGACATATGCGGCCATGTGAAGGACCGTATATCCATCTGAATCGATCACTGTTGTGTCTGCACCGGCATCCATCAGCATTCTAGCGATCCTGCTATTATTCCCTGTCATCAAAGTTGTGAGCAACGGTGTAGAACCGGTATCTCTGTCTCTATGTTCAAGGTCGGCCCCGTGATCTATCAATAATTGAACAATCTGTTCTTCGTCCTGCGCTACTGCGAAATTCAATGCGGCAGCACCGTTCTTGTTGCTGGCATTCACGTCCACGCCATCGGCAAGAAGCTGCTGCACTTCCCCATAATAGCCATCGCGCGCGGCGACATGGAGCGCGCTGTTGCAGTCGTTGTCAAGAAGGGTGGGTGGTGCTGTTTTGTTGGTCATTAGTATTCCTGGGATTATGGGTGCCTAATCTTTTCCGGACCTTGCCTTGCTTCAGTCCTTAGACTTCTGCATTCCCGAATCCTCGGCAAAAGGAGAAGCTTATCAGGGGGTATGGGACAGATAGCGTCCCATACCGTACCAGCGCAGTCTTAAAATTAAGACTGTGAGCGATGGAACGGTTTGTCCTAGGATTAGGACAAGATGTGTTGGAATAAGGGTCAGGACAGCGTTAATCCCGTTTGTTGAGTGTTTAGACCGGACCCTTATCTTCTCAACCTATCTTCCCTAACCTCGCCAATACTTAAAACATAGGTTTTCCTCCCAAATCCCCGCAAACATTGACCGATTTGAAGGAACCTCAGTCAAGTGCATAAGCATAATTTCTGCATTATTACATTTACAATAATATACAATAATGTATATTAACGCATATGAAATATGATGATCTGGTGAGGATGGTGGGCAAACAAGGTTATTTCGATCTGGCGTCGGTGGTCCAACTGTCGGGAGAGATCAGGGGTACGATTCGGGTGCAGCTGCACAGATGGTGCAAGGCTGGCAAGCTTCTACCGCTTCGGCGCGGGATGTATGCATTTCCCAAGGGCTTCACCGCCATGCCGATCAATCCTGCTGAGCTGGCCAACAAGATCTATAGCCCCTCGTACATCAGCACCCACTGGGCTCTTGGATTCTATGGGCTGATCCCAGAGAAAGTTGTTACTTACACCAGCATTACTTCGCGTGTACCCAGATCTTTTGAGAATGCATTCGGTCTATTCAAATACCAGAACATCAAGAGAGAGGCATTCTTCGGGTATAGATCGGTGGATATCGATCAGAAGCAAATCGTGATCGCAGAACCCGAGAAAGCGCTTCTCGATTTTTGGCACCTCAAGAAAGGCAAATGGTCGAAAGAGCGGATGGTAGAAATGCGATTTCAGGAAGCTGGGCTGGTGGATCGAGCGAAACTGAATGAGTATGCTGAGCGATGTGGCTCGCCGAGATTACTCAAGGCCGCTTCGTTGTGGTGTGAAGTAGTGGACTCAGAACAGGAAGGGACGATTGAATTATGAAACACACAGCCTTGAAAACTATCAAGGAGGTCTCTGATCCTTCGAACAAGTTGAATCTGCTGCGGGAATATGTTCAGGCAATGGTTCTCAGATCGCTGCATGAAAGTGAAGCATTTGTGAACCTATCCTTTGTGGGTGGCACAGCATTGCGATTCGTTCACGATCTGCCACGCTTTTCGGAAGATCTGGATTTCTCTCTTCATAAGAGAGAGGGATACGATCCTGAAGCATGGATGAAGAAGATCAGGACTGCTCTTGTATTCCAGGGGTTCAATGCCACGATCGCGTGGAACAATAAGACCACGATCCACAA
The DNA here is from genome assembly GCA_030622955.1 of Lentisphaerales bacterium. GTDB lineage: Bacteria > Verrucomicrobiota > Kiritimatiellia > JAUXFM01 > JAUXFM01 > JAUXFM01. The sequence goes on along the minus strand of JAUXFM010000009.1, from coordinate 41,286 downwards.
GGCATGGATCAAGGTGTCTGAAATTCTCAAAGAAGCAGGACTTGCCGTGATGCGAGAACAGAACTTATCGATTGAACTGGAGATCGATACTGAGCCGCCCGGGGGAGCGGTGAGCGAGAAGGGCATCGTGAACCGCCATGCACTCCTTTCGCTCAACTATTATGATTTGCCATCGCTGATGGCGGGTAAATTGCACGCGTTGCTCACGCGCAAGTACGTGAAAGGGAGAGATTGGTATGATCTGCTCTGGTACAGGAGTAAACGGCCACCAGTGGAGCCAAACCTTGAGCAACTTCAGAATGCACTGGATCAGACGGAAGGCGAGGGAGTATGCGTGGCAGGGCAATGGAAGAGAATTCTGAGCGATAAATTAGGGTTAATGGACTTCAGTGCAATGGTTGATGATGTGCAGAATTTCCTGGAGCGGCGCGAGGATGGAGCATTGCTTACGCGTGAGAATCTCCTGTCGGTTCTGAAATAAAGGCGGGCAGCCAGCCCTGCCCGCTTCGAGCGGGGATCTCCTGCCAGCGTCAGTCGAAACGTGTCGGGCGGGTTCTGGCGTCGCATTTGTTCAAATGTGTTGTGACTGTCACTATTAAGCCGGCAATTAAAATGACCGTTGGGCGCAAAAACAACCGGTGCTACAGCGCTCCTGTTGCGGTAACCGGGCCCTTTTCCCTTGCGGCCATGCGGGCTGTCCCGTAAAAGTCACAAGTATCGTCGGGGTGAGCGCGATATGGGGAATCCTTCATGCTTTCGCAAGACCTCTGCTTTGCTCGCGATAACCGTGGTCTCGGCGATGTATTTCTATTGTGGGTCGAGTAGTTGCTCGATCTACCCGAACAGTCCATCGGCCGGGAAGAGTGGGGGATTGATGAAGCCCTCGTCAATGGGCAGGTTCTCACCGGTGCATGCTTCCACTGCCAATTGATCGACGCGCTCGTTCTCGGCATGGCCATCGTGGCCCTTGACCCAGACGAACTCAACATCACGCTCAAGGCACAAGGTCAAAAGGCGATCCCAGAGATCTGAGTTCTGGGCAAGATGGGTCTTGTCACGCATCCAGCCGTTCTGCTTCCAGCGCTGGGCATGGCCTTGGTTAATCATATCAACGACGTAACGTGAATCGCTGTGGACGGTGGCAGCTGCATCACTCTCGCTCAAAGATTCAATCGCAGCAATCGCAGAATAGAGCTCCATACGGTTATTGGTGGTTTTTTCAAAGCCGCCGGACAGTTCGCTGTTCGTGGGGCCATGCAGAATGGCCGCCCAGCCACCAGGTCCAGGATTGCCAGAGCATGCGCCGTCAGTATAGATCATGATGCGGTCATTGTTCATGGAGGAAGAAAGTACCTGATTGGGCCCGTGCAAGAAAGAGATTCTTTAGAGTAGGGTCTATACGCGGCCTATCGGTCCTGTTCTGTAGAAGAGCGGAGAAACAGGAACTGCGGCCCATGGCCGCTCATTTGATTCGTACGTGTGGTGCTTTGCGCAGGCGCACGTTCTTGGGCGTAACTTCGACGAGTTCGTCATCGTTGATATAGGTAATACAGGCTTCAAGGCTCATCTCTGTGGGCGGGGTCAGGATCACGTTTTCATCCGAGCCGGATGCACGCATGTTGGTGAGTTGCTTGCCTTTAGCCGGATTGACCGCCAGATCATTGTCCCGCGAATGCTCCCCCGTGATCTGGCCCCTGTATACCTTGACACCAGGTTTCAGGAACATCTTTCCACGTCTCTGTAGGTTGAACAATGCATAGGCGATTGTAGTACAGTCATTTTTCGACACGAGGACACCATTCTTCCGATTGCGCATCGCGCCGGCATGTGGTCCGTATCCATTGAAAATGTAGGTCAGCACGCCCATGCCTTTGGTATCCGACATGAATTCAGATTTGAAGCCCAGCAGACCTCGGGTTGGTATGTTGTATTTCAGCCGGGTCATGTTGTTCGCAGTTGTCATTTCAAGCATCTGGCCCTTACGTATGCCCAGTTTCTCGATCACGCTCCCTGCAAACTCATCCGCTACATCGATTGTGAGTTCCTCGTAGGGCTCGAGCTGCTTGCCATTTTCTTCGCGATAAATCACCTTTGGACATGCTACCTGAAACTCGTAACCTTCGCGGCGCATCTTCTCGATCAATATCGAGAGATGCAGCTCGCCGCGTCCCGACACCTTGTAACCTGTGCTATCACCCAGCTCTTCGACCTGCAATGCAACATCAGAGAGGGCTTCGCGCTTGAGCCGTGCCTCCAAATGAGTTGAGGTGACGAATGTGCCTTCAGTTCCTGCGAACGGAGAATTATTGGGTAGGAAATTCATCGATAACGTTGGTGGATCCACTGGCGAAGAATCCAGCGGCTGCGGATTCTCGGGATCTGTATAAGTGTCTCCGATCGCAAGATCATCCATTCCAGCCACAGCAACGATCTCACCCAGGCCGGCCTCATCGGTCTCGACTTTCTGGTTGCAGTTGAAGCGATACATCTTCGTGATGCGGGTAGCCACTTGTTTGCCCTGTTTGTTCGCTACAAGAACCGACATCCCCGTCTCGAGTTTGCCCGAAGTAACCTTGCCTATGCCCAGCCTTCCAAGAAATGGCGAATGCTCAATGCTGCTTACCTGTAACTGCAGGGGGGCATCAGCCGATCCGGAAGGGCAGGGGATGTATTTGATTATTGCGTCGAGCAGTACCTGCATGTCCTTCCCCTGTTCATGTGGGTCTTCTGAAGCGTAGCCGCCTGTAGCGGAGGCATAGACTGTATGGAAATCAAGGATGTCGTGTGGTGCGTTCAGGCGAACGAAGAGATCGAATACCTCGTCAATTGCCCAGTCAGGGCGGGCGGCAGGCTTATCGATCTTGTTCAGGACGACCACAACAGGAAGATCTTCAGCCAGGGCTTTCTTGAGGACGAAGAAAGTTTGAGGCATTGGGCCTTCCTGTGCATCGACGAGCAGCAGGACGCCGTCGGCCATCTTGAGCACGCGTTCGACCTGTCCGCCGAAATCTGCATGGCCCGGCGTATCAACGATATTGATGAGATGCTCTTTATAGGGAAAGGAGCCGTTCTTGGATGTTATGGTGATTCCGCGCTCACGTTCGAGATCCATTGAATCCATGAGTCGCTCAGCGACAGCCTGGTTCTCGCGGAACATGCCGCTCTGCTTGAAGAGCTCGTCAACCAGGGTTGTCTTGCCGTGGTCTACGTGTGCGATGATCGCTACGTTTCTAATTTTGTCTGGATCGTACAATGTCAGATTCTCCCAATCTCAGTAAAGGGGCAGGACTTGTATCAGAATCAGTGACCTGTTGCAAGTGGTGAGTGCTTGCTTAAATGAGTGCAGGCCTGGCTAGCACGTTCAGTAATTATGAGTGGCATCTCTCCGGAGCATGATGGATGGGGCGGAAAAGCCAACGCATGACCTCATCTTGTCCGCTGCGTTGCAGGTCCTCCTCCTGTATGCATTGATCCGAGTTATGTCAGCCCTGTTGGTGAATGGGCCAAGCTATCGACGTTTCTGCGCTTTGGTTTTGCGATGGTTTCCCGGTCTCACCGATGCTTCATCCCGCTTTTTCATGACATCTTCCATCTTCTCAATGGGTGGTGTTCTGCCTCGAAGTTCGAACAGGAAACGGGATGGCATTGTTGCTACTCGCTCGCCATATTTTGCCCGACTGGCTGTGTGGGTCATTGTCAATCTGCGTTTCGCGCGTGTAACTCCCACGTATGCTAGTCGGCGCTCTTCATCGATGCATCCATCCTGGACGGATCTGGAATGCGGTAGCAGTCCTTCTTCTGCACCCACTAGATACACCTGCTCGAACTCGAGTCCCTTTGCTGAGTGAAGGGTCATAAGCATGACCTTTCTGTCGTTGGATTCTTTGTCATCATCCTTGTCATCAGTCGCGCTCAGTGCGAGATCCTCCAGGAAAGTCGATAGGTTCGCGTCAGGTTTCTGGCGTACATGGATTTCTGCCATGTTCATGATCTCGTTGATTGCTTCATAACGGGCCGTGCGGGTGAGCTCGTCGGGATAGGTTCGTTGTATCTCTCTGCCGTAATCCACGGAGATGAGCAGCTCTTTCACGAGGGTAACCAGGAGTTCTTCTTTATTGTATTTCTCGAGGTGTTTCAATGTATTGATGAAGCTGCAGGCAGAGCTGGCTGCGCTGGGGTTCAGTTCGGAGAATTCGCTGCCTCTCTGAAACACCGAGGCAAGAGGAATCCCGTGCTTCGCGGCCAGCTCAAGCGCTTTCTTGACCGTCGTCATGCCAATTCCTCGGGATGGAACATTGATGACGCGCAGCAGTGACAGCTCATCGTCGGGGTTGCTGATCAACTTGAGGTATGCAAGAACATCACGGACCTCCTTGCGATCGAAGAACGACATGCCGCCGACAAGTGTGTAAGGCACATCCTTTTGTCTGAGCTGCATCTCGAATAAACGCGGCTGTACCTGTGTGCGGAAGAGAATCGCGAAATCCTTGTAAGATGCCCTGGTTGTTCGTACCCGCTCAATGATGTCATTTACTACAAATTCGGCCTCAGTTTCTTCATCGTAAAGCTTGGTGATCTTGATATCTTCACCTCGACCCATGGCGGAACGCAGCGATTTCTCGTGACGCGATGTGTTGTTGCCTATTAGAAGGTTGGCGCCCTTGAGTATCTCTTTCGTTGAACGATAGTTGGTTTCCAGCTTCACGACGGTAGCCTCGGGGAAGTCCTTGTCGAAATTCAGGATCTTGGAAACATCTGCACCACGCCAGCCATAGATAGATTGATCGTCATCGCCCACGACGCAAATGTTGCGGTGTTGTTCCCCGATTCTCTGCACGATCTGATATTGGGGGCCGTTAGTATCCTGGTACTCGTCAACGAAGACGTGGCAGTAGCGTTTGCGGAAATGATCCAGTGTTTTCTTGTCATCCAACAGGCGAACCATGTAGAGGAGCAGATCATCGAAGTCCAGGACGCCGCTGGTGCGCAATCCCTCATCATAGCGCCTATAGGCACGCCCGATCATGGACTCCCATTCATCGCTGGAGTTCACTAGTGACTCGGGGTCAGCGAGCTGGCTCTTGAGCAGTGATACTCGGCCCAGACAGGCTTTAGGTTTAATGGTTGTTTCCGAAATGTTCAGGTCGCGCAGCGCGTTTCGCATTGCGACGAGTTGATCCGCCGCATCGCAGATGGCGAAATTGCGCTTGATGCCGACTCGATCGCCGTAACTTCTCAACGCTTTCAGGCAGAATGAATGAAATGTGCCGACCGTGAGATCGCGTGAAGAATTCTTGGGCACAAGTTTTGCAATACGTTCTTTCATTTCGCCGGCCGCCTTATTGGTGAATGTCATGGCGAGGATTGATTTGGCCGGGACACCTTTGGAAAGCATGTAAGCGATGCGGCGCGTAATCACGCGGGTTTTACCCGTGCCGGCTCCGGCCAGTACGAGGAGAGGACCGCTGATGGTCTTAACCGCTTTGAGCTGTTCAGGGTTGAGTTTGGCGAGGAGTTTACTCATACAGCATATTGTAGCTCGAAGAAGATGTTGTTCGCTCGATGGCTTGGTACTGGGATTCGAGGTCGGCTATCTCGCGTCGCCAGAAAGGATCTGTTCCCCAGTCGGGGTGTTCCTGGCGGAACTTGAAATCGTCAAGCTGGATGCTGCACCAGGCAAGGTAATATATGACCCGCATCGTACGAAGCGGCTCGATCAGGCGTAAAGAACTGTCGTCGAATTCCAGGAAGGTCTCGTAACCTCTGAGCAGGAGCGATAACTCTGTTTGACAGGCATCAGCGTGGTCCGGGAGGAGTAGCCAGATATCCTGCACCGGTGGGCCGATCATCATATCGTCAAAATCTATGACCATGAGCCCTTCTCCGGGGCGGTACAGGAGATTTCCGCAATGGCAATCGCCATGTATCCGTATTGAATTGATGTCGTCGAACATGTCCCCGATCGCATCAAGGATTCGTGAGGTGACATCCTTGAACCCATTCAGGCAGGTGGGCGGAACGAAGCCGCCGTCTATCAGGTGATCGACGTCGGCCGCTGTAGACGTCATCGGATGTAATTTTAACCGTGCGCTTGCCTCGCGCTTGCTGCCGCTAACATGAACGCGGCCCAGAAGGCGGCCGACTCTGACCCAATCTTTCGGTGAGTTGAGTTCCAGTTGAAGGCCCAATCCTTTGGGAAAGAGGGTGAAGTAGATGCCGTTGGCTTCCTGCAATGTGCTGCCGTCGGGGAAGGTGAGCGGCGCTATCACGGGGATCTCGTCTTCCCGGCAGTCGGCAAGGAAATCGTGTTCCTCCTGGATTGCTTCTCGTGACCACCGACCCGGACGATAGAATTTGGCTATCATGCGTTCACCATCCATGGCCTGCACTTCGTAAACACGGTTGACGTAACTTGGCAGGGGAGTTGCCAGCCCGGTCATGCGTCGTCCGGTAGTGGTCTCAAGAGCGTCCAGCATGACGTCGGGTACAAGGTCCTGGAAATCTGCGGTATCAGTCATGGCTCGATACTCAAGCAGAAGTCGGCTGGAAAGTCGAAAACTAATAGAGAAATTCACCGGCCCTTTGAAGTCTCAGCGCAGCAGGGTGGACATTCCCCCCGGCAACTTGCTAGAGTCTCACTCACTGGAGGCGAGACAATTGGATGACAAGTTGAGAGATGCGCTAAACCTGTTGGCGGGGCAGGGCACCGCAATATCTGAAGAAGCAGCTCTTGCGGTTCTGAAGTCGGGGCCTGAAGACATGCCTGAGATCATGGCTTTCACCAGCGCGCTGCGCCTCAAGCATCATGGGAGCGAGATCAGGCTCTGTTCGATTGTGAATGCAAAGAGCGGTGCCTGTGGCGAGGACTGTGCGTTCTGTGCGCAATCGATGGGTCACAATGCTGATGTAGAGACCTATAATCTTCAGTCTGCGCAGCAGATCATGAAAGCGCGTGATGATGCTTCAGATCTTCCGATAGACCATTTCGGCGTCGTAACCAGTGGTTGTACTCTCGATGATGAGGGCGTACAGAATGTGGCGGAAATGGTTAAGGGCGCGCCCTCCAAGAATGTCAATTGGTGCGCATCGCTTGGTTCGCTCGACGAAGAACGGCTCGAGCTTCTAGCTCGATCAGGACTCAAGCGATTCCACCACAATATCGAGACGGCAGAGAGCTTCTTTCGCAATGTCTGCACAACGCACAGTTTTGGCGAGCGACTCGAAACGGTACGCAGGGCCAAATCCGTGGGGCTTGAAGTTTGTTGTGGCGGTTTGCTTGGATTGGGTGAATCGCTGGAGCAGCGAGTGGAGCTTGCGGCATTGCTTGCGCAGGAAGAGATAGATTCGATACCACTCAATTTCCTCGTGCCTATCGAAGGAACGAAGCTTGAGAATCGGCTGGTGATGCAACCATTAGAGATTCTGAAATGTGTCGCGATGTTCAGATTCATGAATCCAAAAGCAGAGATAAAGGTTTGTGCCGGCCGTACCCATCTCCGCGATCTGCAGTCGATGATGTTCTATGCTGGCGCTACAGGAATGATGATAGGGGATTTGCTTACCGTGGCGGGACGGGACGTCGCGACGGATCTTCAAATGCTGGAAGATTTGGGGATGAAACTTGAAACGTGAAAAAGGTAATTGAGTTGCGCTTTGAATCACAAACGTCCCATATCATGATCTTCTGCCTGTTATGATGGAAACTAACTGGATAGAACAGGAATTGGCAGAGCTTCGCGAGCAGGATATGGAGCGAAAACTCGTTGAGCACGATCAGGGTCTGCTCAACTTCTCCTCGAACGATTACCTTGCACTTTCTAATAATCCCGCTCTGATTAATTCTGGGCGGGATCTGCTCGAGAAGCTGGGTGCCGGTGCCGGTGCATCGAGGCTGGTCTCTGGGACGTTGGCCTGCCATGCCAGGCTTGAGCTGCGCCTGGCAGAGCTGAAAGGCTATCCTGCCTCGCTTCTCTATGGAAGTGGATACCTCGCAAATATTGGGATCATTCCAGTTCTGGCAGGGCGGGATGACCATGTCTTTGTCGATCGACTGGCCCACGCCAGCATCATAGATGCGGCCATTCTGAGCCGTGCCAAACTGCACAGGTTTGAGCACAACGATTGCAGTGATCTTGAGCGCAAGATGGCCGCTTGCCCGGAAACTGGCAGGCGATTGGTCGTAACGGAATCGGTCTTCAGCATGGACGGCGATCTAGCGTCATTGCCAGAGATTGTGAAGATCGCAAAATCTTACGGCGCCATGGTTATGGTTGACGAGGCCCATGCTACAGGGTTGTTCGGACCTGGTGGTGCAGGGCTAATTCGGGCGCATGGTCTGGAAGGAGATGTTGATGTCTCGATGGGGACGCTGGGCAAAGCGCTGGGCTGCTACGGAGGGTTCGTAGCCTGTTCAGAAAGGATCAAGGCGTTGCTCGTGAATCGGTCACGTTCATTCATTTATACTACGGCGTTGCCACCGGCAATCGTGGGTGCAGTCACGGGTGCGCTTGACCTCTTGTGCGACGATCCGTGTATTGGCAATAGCGTGCTGGAGAAAGCAGAGTGTTTCAGGTCGCAGCTCAGGGAAGCTGGCCTGGATACGGGGCCGTCAGCCAGTCAGATCATTCCTGTCATTGTCGGCGCCAGTGCCGTGGCTTTGTCGTTCGCTGCCGCCCTGCGAGATGCCGGTCTGCTTGCAGTGGCTATAAGGCCACCCACCGTCCCTGAAGGAACTGCACGTCTTCGTTTCTCTGTGAATGCCGGTCACAGTAGGCAGGATCTGCTCAAAGCGGCCGCGATCATCATTGATCAAGCAAAGCAGGCGGGACTGTTGTGAGTGAGCGGCGGATCATTTTGATCGCGGGTTGGGCACATCGCTCTGGAGAATTGAGGTTCCTTGCCAACGAATTGCCGTCTTCGTGGCAGATAGATATGACATCAACTTGTGAATTGCTGACATCATCAGGAATGGATAAGCGCGAAACCGGTGTTTCAGCTTATGCCGCCGCGCTTAATGAAATGGCAGATGGCCGGGAATGCATTGTGGTCGGCTGGTCGATGGGCGCCATGGTTGCAGTCGAGGCCTTGGCAGAACTGGGTATGCCACTGTCGGGCATGGTGGCGTTGAGTTCCACGGCGCGTTTCTGTTCGACAGAGAATTATGATTGCGGCATCAACCCGGCCAACCTGCGCGCTCTGCGCGCAGGTGTCAAGCACGCTCCAGAGCGAACCCTTGAACGTTTTTGTGCAGATGTTTTCGCGCCGGAAACCGTGCCTCAGAACTTGATCGGCGGGAAAGTTGACGCTGCCCTCTCATTTGGACTGGACGTGTTGGATCATGGACTCCAATATCTTGGGGAGACTGACCTCAGGGCTCGGCTGGGCGGCATTACCACGCCGATGCTGGTGATCCATGGTGGCGAGGACAGGATCGTTCCCTGGCGATCGGGCAAGTATATTGCCGAGAACGTACCGGGCGCAGCTTTCATATTGCGAGACGGAGCGGGGCATGGAACGTTGTTGAAGGATGTGAGGGAGCTCGCCGCCCTGGTGGAAGAATTTGTAAAGGAACTGAATTGAACGGTCTCAAGTACCAGAAATCGATACCGGCAAGGTTCTCTGCCGCTGCGCCGACATATGATCACTATGCCGAAGCACAGGAATGGGCTGCATGCAGAACGATGGAAGCTGCAGAGATCGTTTCTGTTCCAGCCAGGATTCTTGAAATAGGGTGTGGCACGGGGCTGTTGACGGGGAAACTGGCAGATGCGTATCCGGCGGCCAGCATCGAAGCGGTTGATATTGCTCCGGGCATGATCGAACATGCCCGAAAATCGCTGCAGGACAAACAGAACCTGTCATGGACTATTGGTGACATTTGCAAGGTAATCCTGCCGGGCCCGTTCGAGCTTGCCATAAGCAGTTCATCGTTTCAGTGGGTGTCTCCGCTCGGCAAGGCGTTCACAAGGATCAGGGAATCACTCGCTAGTGGTGGTTACCTGGTTTTTAGTATGATGCTTAAAGAAACCCTGCACGAATTGCAGGAATCCCGGATGCGGACAGCTCCGCAAAAGCCTGTCCTGCACAAGCTGCCCACGCGCGGGGATGTGCTCGGATGGCTGGATTGTGCAGGATATGAGCTGGTGACGCATGATGTCGTTGATTTCCGGGTCGAGTATGATTCAGCATGGGGTTTTCTGAAAAGCATAAACAAGCAGGGGGTCACCGCGGGCTCGGTGTCTTTCTCGCAATCACTTCTTAACAGGGTACAGCTTAAGCGGCTCGCAATCGATTACGATGATTACTACTCGGCGGGTGGTGGCAAGGTCTATGCCACGTATGAAGTCCTGACGGCAGTTGCAGAAAAGAGGCATTGATGGGCAAGGGACTATTTGTTACTGGAACCGATACGGACGTGGGGAAAACGATTGCTACCGCGACACTGCTCACTATCCTCAGGTCTGCCGGCATTGATGCGGTACCCATGAAGCCGATCCAGACGGGTTGTACCGAAAACGGAGGGGATCTTCTTGCCCCGGATCTGGAATTCCTGCTTGCGAGCATTGACTACAAGCCGTCCCTGAACGAACGGGAGTTAATGTGTCCCTATCGCTATACCACCTCCTGTTCGCCGCACCTGGCTGCCGGTAAGGAGAGCTCGGTTATTTCGATGAACAAGATCTGTGAGTGTTTCGGTGAATTACAGGCGGAGCATGATGTCGTTGTAGTTGAAGGGGCGGGTGGTGTGATGGTCCCGCTCAATTCCAGGAACACGATGTTGGACCTGATGCAAATGCTGGCAGTACCCGTAGCACTGGTCGCGAGACTGGCGCTTGGAACTCTTAACCATAGCCTCCTTTCAATCCAGGCAATCAAGCAGGCTGAACTTCGCATAGCAGGCGTTATTCTTAACGAGATGCGTGGATTCGGCGAAGGTGATATCGAACGGGACAATCGGCGTATGATAGGAGTCATGGGAGAAGTCCACATGCTCGGCAGCATTCCGCTCCTGCCGGAGGAAGGATGTGCTCTGTCTGAACTTGTCAACATGCCCTCTGCAGATGAATTAATGAGGAGGCTCTCGTGAACAGCGGACAGGGCTGTGCCGATTACTGGCAGAGCGACCGGCATCACCTCTGGCATCCTTACACCAGGCAATCCAGCTTTGATGGTGAACCTTTTCCTATGATCACCAAGGGCGAGGGAATCTACCTTTATGATTCGGCCGGGAACAGGTATCTTGATGCCATTTCTTCATGGTGGGCGTGCAACCTGGGGCATAGTGAGCCGCGAATAGTGTCGGCGATTGTGCGCCAGGCTCAAGAACTGCAGCACAGCATTCTCGGGAACCTGTCGCATCCCCGTGCGGTGGAGCTCGCCGAGAAACTGACAGGTCTGTTCCCCGATGACAGGCACGTTCTCTTCGCAAGTGACGGAGCCAGTTCTGTAGAGGCCGCACTTAAAGTGGCGGTACAGTACTGGTACAACAGGGGATGCAGGGATCGGTGCAAGTTTGTCTCCCTGGAGAATGGATATCACGGCGATACGCTGGGCGCAGTATCCGTGGGCAGGATAGAGAGTTTCCATAGGCAATTCGATGCGTTGCTGTTTCCGGCTTTCCGGGTCGAAGCGCCCTGCTGCAGCTGCTGTAAGTACGGTAAATCGCCGGACAGTTGTAAGATTGATTGTTCTCGCGGCATGGCAGATGTTTTCGCGAAGCATGGCAATGAACTTGCCGCAGCCATTGTCGAGCCGCTCTGCCAGGGGGCAGCCGGGATAAGGATATATCCGCCGCGTTATCTTGAGAAGCTCCACGAATTATGCCGGAAACACGAGGTCCTGTTGATAGTCGATGAGATCGCCATGGGTATGGGGCGTACGGGCCGGATGTTTGCGTTTGAGCATGCAGGGATCATGCCTGACATTGTCTGTATCGGAAAAGGCCTGTCGGGTGGCTATCTCCCGATCAGCGCAACGGTAGTTAAGGGCTCGATATTTGATACTTTCAAGGATGATCCGGATGATGACAGGACCTTCTATCATGGCCACACATTTGCGGGGAACCCGATCGCTGCGGCGGCCGCATTGGAGACGTTGGCCATCTATAAGGAACGCGATGTCGTTGCGATCGCTGCGGAGAAGGGTGACTTGTTCAAGGAAGCAGTACCGCGCTTCAGTGCCTTACCTCATGTTGTCGATGTGAGGTCGCTCGGGATGATCTTTGCCGTTGAGTTGGATGAGCCTGCATCTGCGCAGGAGGTGAAAGCGCAGTTGCTGGGGCAGGGCGTTATGACAAGGCCGCTTGGTGCCGTTGTCTACCTCATGCCGCCGCTTGTCACACCGCCCGATATTCTCATCTCCACCCTCGATCTTCTCCATGCCGCTGTTTCTGCTCTGTGATTTCAGGAGAGCAGTTTCAAGTTACGGCGCCCGAAGGGCGCTCACCATTCTGTCTTTTCTGCCCAGATCCTGAGTAATTCTGATGTCAACAAAGCCATTAGATTTCAGCAGGGCCACGACCCTGTCCGCCTGATTGTGACCTATCTCAAGGAAGATCAGGCCGCCCGGTTTCAGCGCTTTTGCCATGTCCGGCAACAGTTGGCGGATGATGTCCAGTCCGTCAGGTCCTCCGTCAAGGGCAGAACGTGGCTCGTGATTCCTGATATGGACAGGGAGTTCCTCGTGTTCAGCGGTGGGAATGTAGGGGAGGTTGGCGACCAGGCAATTGAGACTTCCCGGATCAACGGCGTCCGTAAATTTGCAGGGGAAGAAGGTGATCTTTTCGGCAACCCCGAGATTGGTCGCATTTGTTCGGGCCAGTTCAACAGCATCCTTGCTGGTATCTATTGCGGTATAGATGGCGTCAGGCTTGGCAAGAGCCAGTGATATGACAATGCAGCCGCTGCCTGTTCCGACATCCGCGATAAAGGGATTGTCTATTGCCAGGAGTTCGTGATGCGAGAGCAGGGCTTCAACAAGCAGTTCGGTTTCCGGCCTGGGTATTAGCACGCGTTTGTCGACCAGGAAATCGTGCCCCATGAATTGAGTTTGCCCCGTTATATACTGGAGCGGTTCTCCCTGTGAAAGGCGCTTCGTACCGTTACGCATCAACTGCAGCTGGTTATCGTTCAGCTGGCAATCATGTTTAAGGAACAGTTCAAGGCGGCCACAGCGGAGAACATGACTCAGCAGCAGTTGCGTGACCAGCATGGGATGTTCGATCTCACGCTCTTTGAGATATCTCCCGGCGACGTCTAGAATTGCAGCAACCGTTTGTGGACGGTCACTCATTGCCCGGTCGTGTTCGTGACCTGGTTCTTCAAGCCCTGCTCAAGTTTCAGCTGGATGTCATGATCCCGTAGGGCGGCTATTAGTTCATCGATCTGGCCATCAACAACTCGATCAAGGCTGTAGATGGTCAGGCCAATACGATGATCGGTGAGTCTGTTCTGGGGGAAGTTGTAGGTTCGTATCCGCTCGCTGCGATCACCGGAACCAACCTGGGATCGCCTCGCATTGCCCATACGTTCCTCTTCCTGTGCTCGCGTGTAGTCCAATAGCCTGGCCCTGAGTACGGCCATGGCCCTGTCCTTATTGCGGTGCTGTGATTTCTCATCCTGGCTTTGGGCCACGATTTTCGTCGGCAAATGCGTGATCCGGACCGCTGATTGCGTAGTATTAACACTCTGTCCTCCTGGTCCTGACGAACAGTACCTGTCTATGCGCAGATCCTCAGAATTGATTGTAACGTCGGCCTCTTCAGCTTCCGGGAAGACGGCGACCGTTGCTGCAGAGGTATGGATTCTGCCCTGGGATTCTGTGACAGGAACACGTTGCACGCGGTGTACGCCACTCTCATACTTCATCTGGCCATACACGGCCTTGCCTTCAACAGCGAACACGACTTCTTTGAACCCGCCGACCTCGCAGGGGCTGGCGTCGATCAATCCGATTTTCCAGCCATGTTCCTCTGCGTACCTGTTGTACATGCGGAAGAGATCGCCCGCAAAAAGGGCGGCCTCGTCACCACCGGTCCCTGCACGTATTTCCATGATCGTATTACGTTCATCAGTGGGGTCGGGCGGCACAAGTGAGTTCATCAGATCGCGCTTGGCGTTTTTCATGATCTTTTCGAGTTCGGGGATCTCCTCACGCGCAAGTTCCTTGAGTTCATCCTCGGTCTCTTCGCCATGGATCATGGCATTGTGCTCTTCAAGTTCTATTTGGGTGCGCCAATAGAGCTCGGCGGATTGCGACAACTTTTTCAGATGCGCATGTTCCCTGACTAGTTCCTGGAATTTCTTCCTATTGGCCGTTACCTGAGGATCACCGAACTGTGCCTCGATCTCAGGAAGCCGCGCTGTCAGCTTGTCTATGTGTTCCTTGTCGAGCATTTTCTAAAATGGCTAATCCTAGGTCGCCAAACCTACGTCGCCAAGGCTGTGCAGGATAAGTGGTTGATGGGCTGCTGCAGGAATGTAAGAAATATTGATGGAGCCCGTAGTTCAATGTGCCTCATAGGTCTCATACGTCCCATCCGGCCCCACAAACAAAAAGGGCCGGATCGCGCATGACGTCGATCTGGCCCGGGCCCAGTAAAGCTACTTCTTGACGCCGTAGCGCCTGTTGAACTGTTCGACACGGCCTGCAGTGTCGAGGTACTGCGCCCGTCCGGTATAGAACGGATGGCAGGCGGAACATGTGTTCACGTGCATCTGCTTGACGGTAGAACGCATGTTCATCACGTTGCCACAGGTGCAGGTGATGACCGCTTCGCCGTATTCTGGATGAATGTCTTTTTGCATAGCGAGGGAAAGTTAGCGGGATTGGCCTCAGAATGCAATACTTAATTTTGTGTCACTATCCTGTTGGATTTACGCAGGATATCGATTAGATTCACGTTGTCCGGCTGGGCTGGAAGCGTTATGGCCATGAAATGTGACAAGATTCCAAAATGGTTTGTTTTGCCGCTTTTTGCGGGGCTGCTTTGCATGGTGTCCTGCGGGAGAGACAGGAGCAGCGCTCTTGTCAGGGGGGTCGAGGCGCTTGACGACGGCTCGACCGAAAGAGCCGTTGAGCTGTTCCAGGCTGCGACCAGGGCACAACCCGATGACCCTGTAGTTCACATGTACCTTGGTGTTGCCTACCGTAAAATGGCCCGTCTTGAAGACGCCGCCGGCATGTTCAAGAAGGCAGCGGACCTTTCGGATATCGATGCGAGGCCACTCGAATTTCATGCTGCCACTCTCATTGAACTGAAGAAGTGGGACGAGACGCGAGACGTTCTTCTCAAGGCCAGGGAGTTATCCCCCGGCTCTGCAAGAATCCTGACATCTCTCGCGTTGGTCGAGACCAGGTCCGGGAATGCAAAGAAGGGAGAGCGATATCTTCTGGACGCATTGAGGCAGGACAGCAAGTATCCGCCAGCCCTATATAATCTTGCCGTTGTCTACAGGGATGAGAATAAGGACAAGTCACGCGAGTATTTCAGCCGCTACGTTAAGGTTGCCGGGAATGACCCACACGTGAAGACAGCGCAGGAACAACTATGGGTCGATCCTGCAAGTGACCTGGTCAAGGAAGCGAAGAAATACATGGCGAGACAGGATTCAGATTCGGCGCTTTATACATTGAAGAAGGCTATTCGTCAGTATCCTGACAGTCCGAATGCACTGTGGGAACTTGCCGTGATCTATGACCGATACGCCCGCAACAATGAAGAGGCGATCAGGATATACCAGGAATTCATCAAGCGGTTCCCTGAAGACGAACGTGTTGCCGAGGCAGGGGCCAGATTGCGGCAACTTGTTCCTTCAAAGGAGCCGGGCAAGCGACTGTCTTTCAGGAAATCGGTTGTGCGTGACAGGGATGCGGCCCTGTCAGCATATTTGCGTGGTGTCGGCAAGCGGGAGGGCGGTGATTATGTGGCAGCTATTGCGCATTTCACCGCAGCGATCGAACACGACGGCATGTTCGCCAATGCTTTCTTTCAGCTGGGCCTTTCTTATCGAGACAGGGGTGAATCGGAGCTTGCGCGCCAGGCTTTTCTATATGCGCTTGGAGTTGAACCGACCATGGGCGGGGCACGGTACGAGCTGGCCATGATTCATATTGAGCGGAAGGAAAAGAACAGCGCTATCATGCAGTTGACCGTGCTGTTGCAGAGCCGACCCAATCACGCAGAGGCCAACTACTTGTTGGGCTGTATGTATGAAGAGGGTGGGCGTAACCCTCTATCTGTGCGTAAGTATTTTGAGCGTTACCTGGCACTGGCCCCTGACGGTTCGTCAGCAGACGAGATCAAGGAGTGGCTGGCCAGCAATCGCTAGCATGGGCCGGTAAACGATGCCTAACCTTGTTGACATTATCGCCGTTATTGTGATCGTTCTTTGTGCGGTACAGGGGAGCATGCGAGGGCTGTCGGGCGAACTGGCGCGCTTGGTTGGAATTGTTGCAGCGTTCATAATCGGCATGATCTGCTATGGTCCTGTCAGTGCTGTTATCGTGGCGGGTAGCGGCATTTCAGAAGGCGTTGCACGGGCTATTGCGTTTGCCCTGGTGATGATCTGTATGATGGTCGCATCAATGTTCCTGAGTTCGATACTCCGAAAGATTATGAGGATTGTCCTGGCGCCAATGCTCGATCGGTTCCTGGGTTGCATATCAGGGGTTTTGCGTTCGTGTATCTTTGTCGTCATCGTTATACTTCTGATGTGCATGGTCCCGAGCGAAAGATTGAATCGTGAATTCGGAGAGAAGTCCCTGCTCGGGCGTGGACTGATATCCCTGTTGCCTGTTGCAAGGGATAAGCTGGAAGAGTCAGGGCTGCAGGAACGATTAAAGAAGGAGCGCTAAGGGTGGCGAACGGAATTATTCCAAAGCGCACGCTCGAGGAAATACGGTTCCGCAACGATATCGTTGATGTCGTTGGATCATACCTGAACCTCAAGAAGAGCGGATCAGCTTTTAAGACGACTTGCCCTTTTCACAAGGAAAAAACTCCTTCCTTTCATGTGAATCCGCAACGCCAGATCTACCACTGCTTCGGCTGTGGGGCAGGTGGAGATGTGTTCGGCTTCATAATGGCATACGAGGGGGTCGACTTCACAACATCTGCCCGCATGCTGGCCGAGAGATCAGGCATCACCCTCGAGTTCGAGAAAGGCGCGGCCGGGAAAGGTGCAGAAAAGGATGTCCTCTACAGGCTGCACGGGGAAGTGGCTGATCTCTTTCATCGCGGCCTGCTCAAGAGTCCACGGGCTGCAGAGGCCAGGGCAGAACTCGAACGCAGGAAACTGTCAGGCGATATCGCCGAGGAATTCCTCATTGGATATGCACCGCCATCATGGGACACGATATACAAGTGGGCATTGGGCAAGAAGTACAGGATGGAGCAGATAGTGGCGGCCGGACTGGCAGTGAAGTCGACGAAGCCTGGATCGGATCAGAACTACTACGACAGATTCAGGAACAGGCTGATGTTTCCCGTGCATGATGAGCTGGGTCGCGTGGTTGCCTTCAGTGGCAGGATCCTTGGCAGTGACGACAAGGGCGCAAAATACGTCAACAGTCCGGACACGCTTCTGTTCCGCAAGGGCAGAATACTCTACGCATTAAGCAAGGCGCGGCGCGCCATAACGGAAACGCGGACAGCAATCATCTGCGAGGGGCAGATTGATGTCATACGTTGCCACCAGGCAGGCATCAAGAACGCAGTAGCTGCGCAGGGCACAGCATTTACGGAGGATCATGCGAGAATACTCAAGAGATACTCTGACGAAGTCACAATAGTGTTTGATACAGATGTGGCCGGTGAAAATGCAGCGGTTAAGGCGGCGCGAATCTTTTTACAGGTGGGGCTCGCAGTGCGAATAGCGAGCCTGCCGAAAGATGAGGACCCGGACTCATATATATTGAAAGAGGGGCCGGATGCGTTTCGAAAAGCCGTTGAAGCGGCCCGACCGGTTGTCCATTTTCAGATCGACGCGGCTAGTAAGCACGAGGATCATTCAACTGAAGTGGGGCTCATGCGAATCGCAAGATCTACTCTCGAAACCATCATGCAGAGCCCGAGTGCAGTTCAGCGTGCGAAACTGGTGCAGATGACGGCCGAGCGCCTTGGATTGCCCGTCAACGCACTGCAAGAGGAATTCAAGCAGATGCAGCGTCGGACCAGGCGGCCGTTCGAAAAAAAGCCCGACCAGACAAAGCAGAAGAGCAGGCCGCGCGAGGAAGAGGCACTGGCAGAACACGTTGTTGCCAATCCGGCTACCGGCGAGCTCGTATTGGAGTACCTGCCCATGGCGATGTTCACGGACAACGATTGCCGGGTGGTCGTGAACAGCGCCATAGAAGCGGCAGCTACCGAGAAAGAGCTGATAGGTGTGGTTGCGACGCATTGTGAGAACGATCCGGAGACATGCAAGTTTGCCGTGGCTGTGCAGATGGCGCCAGCCAAGGCAACGGGTAAGGAATATTCAGACGATGACGCAGTGAAAGACATCATTCTCTACATGTGGCGCAAAGAACTGAAAAGGAAACGTACAGATCTTGAACAGAAACTAATCGCCGGCTCGGATGATATTGAGCTGCGCACCGAGAGCATTCAGCTTCGAAACGACATCAAGCAGCTGTCCATGTGGGATACGGGCGTTCCTATTATCGAGATCCGGATGGAGGGTCAGGGGGCAGAAGACGGAGAACGGAAGACGGATGTCAGCCTGCCCGCCTTGCCCGAGCTGGTCCTCGGTCCGGCCGGGGAGCCGACAAGGCCTCATGTCGGTCAGGGAGGTCAAGAAGAAGCGGAGGATGAATTTGTGGACGAAGGAGTGGAGGAGGTAATTGGCGAGGATGGTGAACCTATGCAAGAAATCATCGAGCCCGATTGACCCGTCTCTCAGATCCGCAATCCGAAATTCTTCAGAATCCCCATTTATCGTAAGATACGATTTCATCAATTCCGATCCGGCTCTTCTCCTTGATCTTGTCGGCTGGATACCCGATCGTAAGTAGCTGTACAACACGAATTGTGCCTGGAATGCCCAGCAGGCTCTGGACCTGATCCTCGTAAAATGAACCTATCCAGCAGGTGCCAAGCCCTTCTTCAATGGCCTGGAGTGTCATGTGATCGATTGCGATGGCGACGTCGATTGGGTAGGCATACTGTCCGCAGCGCATAACATAATCAGGGTTGGTCGCACAACATGCTATGACTACAGGCGCTTCAGCAACGAAGGGCTGATTGTTGGCTGCGACCATCATCTGTTTTCTGAGCTCTTCGTCCTGGACCACTACGAACCGCCATTCCTGCAGGTTGCGGGCCGATGGTGCTATCCGGGCCGCTTCAAGTACTCTATCCAGTTTTTCCTTTTCCACGGCTCGGTTTTCGTATGAGCGTACAGAATACCGCTTTGTTATCTGCATCATGATGCTTGTCATGGGATGTCCCTTTGTGCGTCGATGGTTATTCTTTCTTGTCAAGGGCTTCAAGGGCCAGTGTCACCTGAGCCATGCCTGGCGTAGTACCTGTAGATCTTACCGTGCAGCGAGCAAGACGCCATGGCGGCCGATCTGATTCTGCCTTGTGAAGGAACGCGGCAAACTTGTCGAGAGCGACCTCGCCGAGGTCGATGTCCACTCTTCTCAGTGACCAGTCGCCTTGCAGGCCTCGTCTGGCGCTCTCACGCAATTCCGGTTTGATGCCGGGCAGAGTTGACGTAAGCAGAGGGGAAAGATTGACAGCCTTGTGGTCAGGCAGCTCGTCCAGTGTGCGGATGGCGTCGGTTATGCGGGCGGCCCGTCGCTCGAGTGCCTTCATGTTCTTCATGTCAGTGATCCGGGTCTCAAGTTTCTCCTTCACTGTGCTCCGGTCGGCAAGGGATCGGAATGTTAGTAGGATCCCGACAGCCACAGCGCAGAGCGCGATGACCCAGATTGCTCTGCCCAACCGTGGGTCTGTGGTGTAACTGCTATTGTCCGTATGGTCAGTCATTGAGTCCTCCGGCGGTAAGTCTGAAACGGGTAACACCGTTCTTCGGCGCTTCAGGGAAGACACGAACGTCGTTGAAGCCGATGGTTTCAAGTTTTTCGACAAGCAGGTTGTATCTTTCGGGTTCACTCGTGGTGCATGTAAGATCCAGGCCGTTCTCGGCGATTCGTAGCAGTTCACAATGGCATTCCTGCAGCCTGATTTCCCGGATAACTTTGGCCATGAGAGCGGCCCGCGATGGTTCAAATGCCTCCATGAAAGGACTGAGCCGCTCGATCTGGAGGTCGAGTGATTCTCTGACCTGTTTCAGGCCCTCATCCGAGAGGCCCGTGAGTTTCCTGTTACACAGCTCACTGCCCAGTGACGTAAAGGCGGTCTTGAGTCTATCAGTCCTGCTGGTGTAGCCGTTGCGCCAGGTTATGTTCGCAGCGCAGAGAAGAAGTCCTCCCAGCAGGACCATGAACGAGAGCGCCATGGAGCGACGTATCTGTTGCAGCCTGATCCTGGGATGGAGGGCGGGGCCGGTACGCAGGTTGGATCGCAGCGGGCCAGGCCACAGGGCCCTTGTTGCCAGTGCCCTTGCCAGGAAACAGGCAGGATCGTCGTGAATGAAATTCTCGCTCGGCCATTTGGCGGTCAATTGCGATTGCAGGTCAGCCAGGCGGCCACTGTCATTTGCACCGGCGCCGCACCATGCCCATTGAACTGTGGACGTATTCGCCGGCAGGGCGGTCTTGAGCAGCCTGACGATTGTTTCAGCTGAGCTCTGTCCGGTGCCATGTGCGCTCACGAAATCCTGGCCTGTTCCGATCACCAGGGAGGTATGCTCTCTACCAAGACTGATGACAACTCTTACAGGTTGGATTTCATCAGTTGCAGTGATCGGCTTTTCGCGCAGGCTCTGGGTCCATAGGGCCAGCCCTTCCTGGTCGAGCAGTGGCGGATCCAGCTCGAGTTCAGCCAGGGCCGCTAGTTTGCTGGTGATGTTCTCGAGTCGGGTGGCGACCGCCATTGTCGTGATGCTTTGTTGCTCACCATGACCATGCCTGATGTCGAGAAACTCATAGGTACAGGCTTCGAGAGGGAAGGGGAGCAGTATGTCCAGGAGTGACGGAAAGACCTTTTCTGCTTTGTGCCGGTCAGAGAATGGCGCCGTGATCTGGCGGGTAAGACTCTCTCTCGTGGAAAGGCATGCGGCCAGGACAGATTTGCCGGACAGCAGTTCTGCCCGCATTCTTTCATCAACCGAATCTATTTTCTCGAAGCTGACGGCGCCTCTCACGCGAGTTGCCCTCACAATGGTTGGCTGCTCCGTACTGGTATCTATCCCGTAACAGGCCCTTGCCCATGCGGCTGTTCCTGGCTGTTTCTTCATCTTGAGAAGCCTGTTGACAATCCGGCCATTCAGGCCATGGATGCGGTTTTGCGTTTCTTTCTTCGTTTGGCACGAGCACTGACAATCCATGCCAAGGCGGCCCTGAATAGCAGGAATCCGGCGGAAACAATCATGTAACCCCTGCCCATGGTCTGCAAATTCACATTGCCGCGCATACGTGAGAGCATGAACAGGCCGCCTCCCGTGATCAGCCCCAACAGGCCCATCACAAGCATGAGTTGCAGCAATTTCATGTAGTGCCGGTATCTTATTCGTGGTAGCAGCGATCCTCGCCTTGTCCGAGTCTTCATGGGTCTATATTTACCTTAAAAGGCCATGCTAAGTCAAACGGTCCCGGTTTCAAGGCGCTGGTATTGTTATTTGGCAAGTTGGCCGGCGTGAAATCCGCAATCCCAAATCCGAAATCCGAGATCCTCCCTGCTTTTACCTTGAATTGACTTCTGCCTTTGCTCAGAATCCTTTTGCTTTCATGAATACGTACAAATTACTTCTACCGGGCATTCTCAAGATACTAGTCATGACAGTCGTGGCTCTCTTTCTTGCAGTGCCTGCCGTCTCTGCCTTCAGTCTTTTCGGGCGCAAGAAGAAGGACTCGGAACCTGCAGTTGACCAGTTGCGAGTTGCGCGGCAGCTCCTGATTGATGCAGACGATGCCAGGGACATGAATAAGAACGATAAGGCAGTGGGCTTGTACCGCAAGGCACTCGTGAATTATGAGAAGCTTGCCCAAGGGTTCCCCAAATGGGAGCCGGACGTTGTTGAGTTCAGGATAATATACTGCGAGAAGCAGGTCGAAGCCCTTGGTGCTGATCCATCGGTGAGACCGCGCATTGCGGAGCCGGTTGCAAGAGAGAACGATTTTCTTGAAGAAACGCGTGATGACAATCTGCCAGCACCTGTAGCAGAAGGTGGTGTCGGCGCGAAGAAAGAGATCGCCCGGTTACGTAAAGATATTCAGAACGTCCTTGTTTCGGATTCAGGCGCCGGTGACATGGCCGCGATCTATGCAAGCTTGGCACATGACCTGGATGTGGTGAAGAAGAAGCATGCCGGGACAGTTGCGAACGACCGCAGTTTACGGGATGACCTCTCTGGATTGGACAGGGCAATGTTTCTGATGACGGGGCGAGTCACTTCACTGATCAGGACCGAGGCCAGCTTCGCATTAGCAGCGGGAGAGACTGAGAAGGCATTTGACTTGTTGGGAGATGGGCTGTCAATTGCGCCCACGGATTCCAATCTGCGCGTGCTATTTGGGTTCGTATACTGCGAAGCGGGTGGTTTTGAACATGCACTGAAGATAGGGCAGGAGTTGCTGGTCAGTGCTAAAAACGATCCGAATGTGTATCTGCTTCTTGGGACGGCTTGCCTTGGCCAGGGCAAGCTGAAGAGCGCACGTGATCAGCTCGAGAAAGCCTTGAGGCTGAATGCCCAGTGTAGTGAAGCCCATTACAACATGGCGCAAATCCTTGCTGTGAGTGAACCGATGGACTTCAAGCTGGCCAGGGCACACTACCGTGAATCGCTCAAGTTGGGTGGTGAATCGGACGAGCTGCTTGATGCACTCCTTCAGCCGAACGAGAAGTGACCAGGAGAGTCTAATGCTGCCGGATTTACAATCGAGTCTGTTATGTGATGATGTCAGGCAGGAAAGCAACGGGAAATTCATGCTCATCGGTCTGTTTGATGTGCTCGGAGCCCAATTATTGCCTGCTGTCTTTCCCCGGATCTGTACTGTTAATCGCTGGTGCAGCGGAAAGGGCACTTTCAAGCAGCGAACACGCATAGTCAGCACTGAAGGAAACAAGGTGATCGCTGAAGGCAAGGACATTTCTATAGAGTTGGGCGAGATGGAGGCCACAGCGACAACCATCGAGATTTTTGTGAATGTTAAGTTTGAAACCACAGGTACCTACTGGGTTGAGATAATGATGGAGGATAGTCTCAAGCTCAGGTATCCGTTCAGCATCCAGAAAATGCCAAACCATTCATTGCAACCGGGTGGCTCTACCCACGTCTAAATGAAGAATACCTGGATCGAATTGAATATGGAATCGCTGCGCGCGAACCTGCGCAGCATGAAGGAATCACTTCGTCCTGGGGCAGAGCTAGTCTTCGTTGTCAAATCAAATGGCTACGGGCATGGCATGGTGCCGATTTCACGGTGCGCATGGGACAGCGGTATTCGCTGGCTTGCGGTCACCCATTTCGAGGAAGCCGTTGAGCTACGTAAAGCAATTCCTGATGTTAAGATACTCGTGCTTGGTGTCATTCAGCCGGAAGATGTGTCGGAGGCCATCAAGCTCAGGATCACACCGATTATCGTTTCAAAAGAGCATGCGGTGCAACTTGCAGAACGTGCGTCAACAGATGGTGGAACTCTCCGATGTCATGCCAAGATAGATACCGGCATGGGGCGCCTGGGATTCATGTGGGAAACGGCAGGAGCGGAACTGCTTGATGTTGCGGAGCAGGGAAATTTGAAGATAGATGGGATCTGCACGCATTTTGCGTCCGCTGCCGGAACACCGGACAAGTTTGCCGAGACGCAGTGGGGCCGATTCCAGTCGGTAATAGGGGAGTTGGACCGATCCGGATTACAGATGTCATTCAAGCATGCCTCAAACAGTGCGGCCTTTGCCAAACATGCAGAGTGGGATCTCGATGGGATCCGATCGGGAATACTGTTGTATGGGTATGGCTCCAAGGGGAGTGATACCCGCGTGAACACGGTCCCGATACTCAACTGGAAGACACGCGTGGTGCAGGTTAAGGCTGTTCCAGCTAATTTCAGGGTGAGCTACTACAGCACCTATACGACCCCGATGCCTACGAGTATTGCCGTTCTCAACGTCGGCTATGTTGATGGCTACTCGCGACTATTGAGCAATAGGGGCCAGGTGTTGATAAGAGGCAGAAGGATGCCGGTAGTAGGTGCTGTGACGATGAACTTTATCTGTGTTGACGTTGGCAGGGATTCGGATGTCGTTGCCGGCGACGAAGCCGCACTGATCGGCGACCAGGGCGAGGAGTCAATTTCTGCTTCTGAGCTGGCCAAGAACTGTCGGACCATTCCTTACGAGATCCTTACCAGTATCCGCACTGATGACCGACGTGTGTTGTGATGTTTCAGTGGGTCATGGCCGCCTAGCCCGAGTCCTGTCAGGAAGCCATTCAAGATTTGAGATATACTGATCACCGCTCACTGATCACAGCGCCCCAGCTGCGCAGGTTGTCGACAATGAAGCGTACGACCTGTTCGTGGGTCTCCTTGCTGTTCTCGACCGACAATGGTTTGCCGAACCGGAAGAACAAGGTCTTGCTCCTGTCGAGGGGGCCGATATCCTTGATTCTTCGACCCGGCTGTTGAAAATCAGTTTTCAATGCTACAGGGACAACCTGGACGCCAGCGCGCTTGGCCAGTTTCACGCCGAGTGTGTTGAACGACGCTGGTTGGAATCCCGGCGCCCGCGTTGCCTGAGGGAAGAGCACGACGGATCTACCGTTGCGCAGCTCCAATTCGCCCTTCTCGAGTACAGCCCTGAGATCTTTGCGGGGATTCTTCCTCGTCACGCTTATGGGATCAAGGGTCTTCATTATGGGGCCGAAGAAAGGGTAATGTAGCAAACTCTCTTTGACGACAGTTGTCACATCCTGAAACGCCAGCACGATAGCGCCGGGCACCAACATTGTTTCGACCACGCTCATGTGGTTGCTTATGTAAACCACCGGTTTATCAAGTTTTGCGATGTTGTTCAGGCCGGTGATGTTCACATGTCCACCGCAACCTTCTATGAGATTCAGCATGCCTATGGAACGATTGCTCCAGGTATCGCGAGTGAAGCGACGAAGAAGTGCGATCACGCAGCCGCAGATTATGATCGAGAGGCCGCGCAGGTAATACCAGGAATCTGACCAACCCATGAGGCGGTCGGCCATGTTGCGATCACTACCCGTTGTGTGGTAGTGGTCATTTGCCCTGATATGATTCCAGAAAGTGGTTCTATTCATTGCTCTACCCTGAAGGAGTGAATTTTTTACCATGCAGGGCAAGCTGCGACAAGCGCATAGATCTGACCAAAAACCGCAAAATCCACTCTTGACACTATTTCCCCGCGGGAATAGAGTGCCAGAGCGTTAAAGCTGGATTTTGGGCCGGGTGGGCTTAGACCCACCCTTTTATATGTGAGCTATAGCTTTTGTGAGGGATTTGCCATGCCCAAGGGAAATAAAATGATGAACGAGGAATTGATCACGCTCGTGAATTATATGGAAAAAGAGCGTGGCATCAACCGCGAAACTCTGTTGCAGGCCCTCGAATCAGCTCTCGTTACCGCTTCGCGCAAGGGTTCGGAAGATGGCAAGGATCCCAAGGTTGAGATCAACCGGGAAACTTGCGAAATCAAGGTTTTCGCAGAAATGGAAGTTACTGAAAAGGCTTCAAGAACGGCGGATACGATCTCCCTGGCCAAGGCGAAGAAGATCAATCCAGACTGCAATATCGGGGATGCCGTTGAGGTGGAGATCACACCCCGCGATTTTGGCCGGATAGCCGCCCAGACGGCCAAGCAGACGATTTTGCAGAAGATAAGGCAGGCAGAGCGCGAAATTGTGTTTGAGGAGTATAAGGACAGGGCCGGTGAAATTGTCAGTGGCGTTGTTCGCCGTTTTGAGAGAGGCGATATCCTCGTTGATCTCGGCAGGGCCGAGGCCATTATGCCCTCCCAAGAAAGGGTGTCAATCGAGGAATACCAGATTGGCGACCGGATTCGTGCCTACATCGTCAATGTTCAGAACAATACCGGTGGACCCAGCGTGGTCTTGTCGAGGAGTCACCCTGATTTTGTCAGACGGCTGTTTGAACTTGAAGTTACTGAGATCGCCGATGGCATTGTTGAGATCAAGGGTATGGCAAGAGAGGCCGGGTTCCGCACAAAAATTGCAGTGGTCTCTCATGATGAAAAAGTAGATCCCGTGGGCGCGTGTGTCGGTATGCGGGGGATCCGTGTTAAGAATATCGTGCGGGAGCTGTCTGGTGAGAAAATCGACATTGTGCGGTGGAGTGATGACGTCAAGACGTACGTCACGAACGCCCTTTCGCCGGCAAAACTGCTCAAAGTGTATATTGATCCCGACAAGCTCAAGTTGGTTCATGTCGTTGCCGATGCAGAGCAATTGTCCCTTGCCATCGGGAAGAGAGGCCAGAATGTCCGTCTTACGGCCAAATTGCTCGGTTGGAAGGTCGACATCGAGAAGGACGAGGGCGAGGTCACTTTCGAGGAGAAGGTCTCACGTGCTGTGAAACAGCTTGCCGTCATTGAGGGGATCAGTCAGGAGAACGCAGAAGCCCTTGTTAATGCAGGTTTCTTGACAGTTGAAGGTATCCTGGCTGCTGAGCAGGCAGACATTGAGGAAATGGCAGGATTCGATGCCGAGACTGCCAAAGCAATTTGTGAGGCCGCTTCAGCATTCATCCAGGACGAGGGAGAAGAATTAGAGTAATGAGAGTACACGAGCTTGCCAAAGAGCTGACACTGACCAGCAAGGAGCTTCTCGCGAAGCTTCATGACCTTGGCTTGGAAGCCAAGAGCCATATGAGCAACCTGGACGACGCTTCGCTTGCATTAGCGATGGACAAGCTTGGCGGCGGTGATAAGTCTGAACCCGCCGAGGCCCTGGCACAGGAGGAGGCGCCGAAGGAATCCACGCCACCCGCTGAGGTGAAAAAGAGTGAACCGGCAACACCAGCTCCTCCCGCACCGGTCGAAGCCGAGCCGGCGAAGACTGGTGATAAGGTGATCAGAACCAGGGGCGCAATTGTGGTGAAAGAATTCGCCGGAATAATTAACCTGCGGCCGAACCAGCTTATCGCGGAACTGATGAAGCATAATGTTCTGGCCTCTATCAACGAGCGAATTGACCCCAAGATTGCCCAGAAGATAGCCGAAAACCATGGATTTGTTCTTGAACATGAGAAGAAGGTTGAAGAACACCGTCAGGTCCTCATGAAGAAAGGAATGATGGAAGAGAAGGAAGAAGAAGATCGGCCTGAAGATATGGTGCCTAGGGCCCCGATCGTCACATTCCTTGGCCATGTCGACCATGGTAAGACCTCGCTTCTTGATAAGATAAGGGACACGACCGTAGCACAGGGCGAATCTGGCGGCATAACTCAGCATATAGGTGCCTATACGGTTGAGGCGGGTGGCCAGAAGATCACTTTTCTTGATACCCCCGGGCATGAGGCCTTTACGGCCATGCGTGCACGTGGCGCTAATTTGACGGATATCGCCGTGATAATCATTGCCGCAGACGATGGGATCATGCCGCAGACAGAGGAAGCCATCAAGCACGCCAAAGCATCGGGTGTTACGATCATGATCGCAATCAATAAGATTGATTTGCCGGGCGCCAATCCTGATAAAGTTCGACAGCAGTTGCAAGCCATTGATCTGGCTCCGGAAGACTGGGGTGGCGACATTGTCTGCGCAGAGGTAAGCGCAATTACCGGCAAAGGTGTGAAGGAGCTGCTCGAACTGATCCTGTTGCAGGCTGAGATGTTGGAGCTGACAGCAAGCCCAGCGAGAAGGGGGCAGGGCTACGTTGTGGAAGCTCAACTTGAGCCCGGCATGGGGCCTACCACGAATCTGCTGGTGATGTCCGGCACTTTGAGAGTGGGCGATGTCATACTGTGTGATCAGTATTGGGGCAGAGTAAGGGCCTTGATCAATGACCATGGCGTGAAGGTCAAGAGCGTGGGACCAGCGACTCCTGTGAAATGTCTCGGTCTGACAGGGGTGCCTGAAGTCGGTGTTGAATTCAAGATATGCACGAATGACAAGGTTGCTCGATCACTTGCGGAAGAGCGTGCAATGGCGGCCAAAGCAGAGCAGACAACAGTCCCCAAAAGAGCATCGCTCTATGATCTATTTGACAAGATCAAGGAAGCCGAGAAGCTTGAACTCAAGCTCGTCATAAAGGCTGATGTGCGTGGCTCCATTGAGGCGCTTCAGCATGCGCTCGGGCAGATCAAGAGCGAGAAGATTTCTATCAATATGATTCTTACGGGCACAGGGAATGTCACGGTGAACGACGTCCTGCTCTCAAGTGCTTCTAATGCAGTAATTCTTGGATTCAATGTCTCGAAAGAAGGCGGCGTGACGGCGGCAGCAAAGCGGGAAGGCGTTGAAATCAGGATGCACACAATTATTTACGAACTCGTTGATGAGGTCAGTGCAGCCATGCTCGGGTTGCTCGAACCTGAAATCAAGGAGGTTATCACGGGGCATGCCGAGGTCAGGCAAGTGTACTCGCTTGGCAAGACGGAAAAGATCGCTGGCTGCCTGATCATTGATGGACGTGTAACTTCTAAAGCGAAAGCTAGAGTACAGCGTGCAGGTGCAATGATCCACAATGGTTCTCTCTCTTCTTTGAGGCACTATAAAGACGATGTTCGAGAAATGAAGGAAAGTCAGGAATGTGGCATCAGCCTTGAAAGATTTAACGATTTCGAGGAGGGCGACATCATAGAAGCCTACATCCTCGAGGAACTCGCCAAAGCCCTGTAGCCTGCGGGGTTCTACCAGATGAAGACAGATAGAATTACCAGGGTTAATGAACTGTTGCGCAGGGAACTCGGGCAGACACTGTATCGAGTGATCCACGAGGGTGATATCAATCTGGCGCGTGTTACCATTACCCACGTGATAACCAGCCCAAACCTTCGAAGTGCCAGGGTGCTGGTGTCCGTGATGGGGGATGAAGCAGAGAAGAAGAGGGTGATGAAGGTGCTCAAGAAACACAGGGCAGATATGCAGCGGGAAATAGGGAAGAATATCGG
Organism: Lentisphaerales bacterium; assembly: GCA_030622955.1. Taxonomy (GTDB): domain Bacteria; phylum Verrucomicrobiota; class Kiritimatiellia; order JAUXFM01; family JAUXFM01; genus JAUXFM01. The sequence goes on along the minus strand of JAUXFM010000009.1, from coordinate 12,063 downwards.
ATTGAAGTATACACCTAAACTCTCTTTTCACAGTGACAGCTCCTTAAAGGAAGGTGCGGAAATCTTGACGTTGCTCTCTGAACTTGACGACCAGGCTGAAGAGGCCAAGGAACAGTAGAGGGCCAGTTCGTATGTCGGCAAGGGATCCACGGTTCAGGCAGAAGACGCAGGCTAAATCCGGCGACCCGTTTGATGGTATTCTCCTGGTCGATAAACCTGCAGGCCCGACATCGCACGATGTTGTTGACAGGATCAGGCGCCATTTCTCGTTCAAGAAGACAGGCCATGGCGGAACGCTCGATCCGTCAGCCACCGGCCTGCTTGTGATTCTTATCGGCAAAGGCACGAAACTCTCCGCCAATCTCATAGGTTCCGATAAAGCCTACGAGGGCAGCATGCAGCTCGGGATTACCACTGATACACATGACATCTCCGGGGAAATAGTGAAAGAGAGCGATTGGAACGGTGTTACAAGTGAACAACTTGAAGCAGAAATGCAGAAGCTGACCGGCGATCTCATGCAGATCCCGCCAATGGTGTCGGCAGTCAAGAAGGACGGTGTGCCGCTGTACAAGCTTGCACGAAAAGGCAAGACGGTTGAGAGAAAACCCAAGCTGATCCATGTTTATGAGTTCTCGTTGGTTGACTGCGACATTCCGAAGGCATCATTCTATGTGAGGTGCACAAAGGGGACGTATATACGTACACTTTGTGCTGACGTGGGGGACGCCCTCGGTTGCGGTGCCTGTATTACAGAACTCAGGCGCACCAGATCTGGCGCATTGAGTGTTGAGAACGCCCTTTCTATGGAGAAGATCCTTGAGATGGATCGTGACCGACTGCGTGAAGTGTTGATCCCGGCGCAGAGCGCTCTTGTGTCGGGAAGATAGGTTTCAAGTGCTGAACGGGTCCTCACGGGCTGCGGGGTAGACAATAGCCGACGACGGATCAAGAACTATGAGAATTGTGAAGAAAGCTGCAGATCTCGGCAAGGGACGAAAAATCGTGCTCGCTGCTGGTTTCTTTGATGGTGTTCATAGAGGACATCAGAAAGTCATTTGCAAGGCTGTCGATCGCGCTGCGGAAATTGGCGGTTCAGCCTGGGTGCTGACCTTCGCCACGCATCCCCTCAAGGTGTTAAAGGGCACTGCAGAAGCACCCCGGTTATTGACCTCAACCGCGCACAGGTTGGAGATCCTCAGAGATAAGGGGATTGATGGGTGCCTGATCATGTCGTTCACGAAACGGCTCAGCGTGGCTTCACCTGAAGCTTTTATTCAGAGCCTCTGTCGGTCTGCTCCGGCGATAAAGGAGATCCTGGTAGGCAAGGACTGGCGTTTTGGCAGAGGGGCCAGTGGCGATACAGTGGGGCTTGACAGGATCGCAAGAGAGATGGGCGTCAAAATAACGACGGTGCCTTCCCTGTTGAGGCAGGGAAAGGTGATCTCGAGTACGGATGTCCGGGAGTTGGTGCTCAAGGGGAAGCTGTCAGATGCCAAGGCGATGCTGGGTCGGCCATTCAGTATACGAGGAAAAGTTGTCGTTGGTAGAACGGTCGGCCGAAAGCTGGGGTATCCAACGGCGAATCTCAAGCCGGAAAACGAGGTACATCCACCAGGCGGCGTTTATATCGTAAGGGCCCAGGTTCGAGGAAGGATCGTGCCGGGTGTTCTTAACATTGGCATTCGTCCTACTTTCAAGGTGCAGGGTGCCCCGCGGCCCTCACTGGAGTTGCATCTTCTTGATTTCGATAAGGACCTGTATGGCGAGACGCTGGAGGTGTTCTTCCTGAGACATATACGGTCCGAGCGTCGGTTCAGATCTGAGCGGGCACTGTCCGAGCAGATTGCTCGGGATGTTGCCCTGGCTCGAAGGGCGACAGGCATGGCAAAAAAATGACAGGAAGAGTTCTTTACAAGCTTTCAGAACGCCTGTATGTTTTAAAACAACAATAGAACAAAGGAAAAGGTGTAGAGAAATGGCTATAGATAAGGCCAAGAAAGAAAAAGTCGCGGAAAAGTTCAAGCACCATGAGAAGGACACGGGGTCCAGTGAAGTGCAGATAGCTCTGTTATCCACTCGTATTGAGGAACTTACGGCTCATCTCAAGAGCCACAGGAAGGATCATAGTTCCCGTTACGGTCTTATTAAGATGGTGAATGCCCGCCGTAGTCTCCTTGACTACATCAAGGGCAAGGACGAGAAGCGTTACCAGAAAATTATCAAGGAACTAAACCTCCGCCGATAGTCTCTCTGTCCGCATTGACCTCCTTACGTTTATCATGCGGGAACTCTATTCTTGGTCTCTCTCATAGCACCACTAAAGAAGGAAAGAAAATGAAAGATACAGTATCAGTACAAGTAGAAGCAGGCGCACAGCCAATCATAATTGAAGCAGGACTCCTGGCCCAACAGGCTGCGGGCTCCGTAACCGTGAAGCAGGCGGATACAATCCTCTTCTCAGCCGTCACTGCCAGCAGGACGCCAAGAGAAGGCATAGATTACTTTCCTCTTCAGATCGAGTATCGCGAGAAATTCTACGCGGCAGGGAGATTCCCTGGCGGGTTCTTCAAACGTGAAGCCAGGCCAGCAGAGAAAGAAATCCTTACAGCGCGTATTACCGATAGACCGATCCGGCCCCTGTTCCCCAGTGGCTATCGGAATGACGTCCAGATCAACAACATGTTGCTGTCTGCTGACGGCGAGACCGATTCAGATATGTTGAGTGTCGTCGCTGCGAGCGCATCGCTCACAATATCAGAGATCCCTTTCATGGGCCCCATTGCCGGTGTCAGGGTCGGTAGGGTCAATGGCGAATTCGTTATCAATCCGACGCATGAGCAGCGGGCGGAGAGCGACTTGGATCTTGTCTATTGTTCGACAAAGGACCTGCCACTCATGATTGAGGGTGGTGGCCAAGAGATCAAGGAAGCGGACATGATCGCAGCAATGAAGTTTGCGCATCCTGTTTGCGTGAAGCTGATAGAAGCTCAGCTAGAGCTGCGTAGCAAGCTGGGTCTTCCCGAAAAGATGGTTGTCGAGGAAGCATCGGATACTACTATCCTGGACAGCGCCCGGGAAATGGTTGGAACGGATCTGTCCGCAGCCCTCGAGATCGGTGGAAAGGTCGAGCGGCAGACCAAGGTTGGAGAGATCAAGGAAACTCTTAACGAGAAACTGGTTGAGAAATTCCCCGAGATCACAAAGGAAGAAATGCGTGCTGTATTTGATGAGCTGGATATAGAACTCAGTCGCAAGATGATCCTGGACGCAGGAAAGCGGACAGGCGGACGCGCTGCCGATGAACTCAGGGAACTCAAAGCACAGGTTAGACTCCTGCCCCGCGCGCACGGGTCGGCCCTCTTCAACCGGGGTGAAACACAGGCATTGGCTTCAGTTACGCTTGGAACAATGTCCGATTCACAGAACATGGACGGCATCACCGGTGGAGCAACTGAGAAATCATTCATGCTTCATTACAACTTCCCTCCCTATTGTGTAGGCGAGGCCGGCAGGCTTGGATTCACGAGCCGGCGCGAAATTGGGCACGGTGCGCTTGCGGAACGGTCTCTTAAAGAGGTTATTCCCGTTGACTGTCCTTACACGATCAGGCTCGTCGCCGACATCATGGGTTCGAATGGATCTTCGTCAATGGCGAGCATCTGTGTTGGGACTCTGGCGTTGATGGATGCCGGCATCAAGATAACCAGGCCTGTAGCGGGTATATCGATTGGGTTGTTCTCGGACGGAACAAAGGCAAAATTGGTCACTGATATCATTGGTGCGGAAGATCATTCAGGTGACATGGACTTTAAGGTGGCTGGCACTCGAGAGGGCATAACGGGGTTCCAGGTTGACCTGAAGATTCGTGGTCTGACATGGGAACTGGTCGAAGCCGCTTTCGAGAAGGCCAGGGTTGCAAGGAATCAGATCCTGGACTTCATGGAAGGCGTGTTGGCGGCACCGCGCGAGGATCTCTCGCCTTATGCTCCACGAATTGAGCAGATCAGAATTGCTCCTGACAAGATCGGAGCGCTGATCGGGCCGGGTGGCAAGAATATCAGACGTATTACGGAGACATCCGGCGCCCAAATAGATATTGAGGATGATGGCACTGTCAGCATTTTCGCCACCAACGGTGAAGCGATGAAGATTGCCGTGCAAGAGGTGGGGCTCATTTCGGCCGAAGCGGAAGAAGGCGTCATTTATGACGGTAGGGTCACAGGAATAAAGGAATTTGGTGCCTTTGTTGAGATCCTGCCGGGCAAGGATGGCCTTGTTCATATCAGTGAACTGGCAGATTTCCGCGTTGGCGCTGTTGAAGACGTTTGCAAGATGGGCGACCAGATGTGGGTCAAGTGCATTGCTGTCGATGATCGGGGCCGCATCAAGCTCTCACGCAAGGAAGCTATGCACGACCGTGGTGAGAAGGACGAGAAGTAGCATTTGGCCGTCATGGCCACGAAAAGGCACAGAAAAGAAGATGCGCCACGAAGTTGATGGGCTGAGGCCATCAGGTTTGTGGCGCATCATTTTGTGCATTCTGAGCTGCTTGTGGCTATTCAGATTCGGCATTCTCTGATTCTGCACTGTCCTCAAGCTGGTATTTCTTCAGCTTACGGTGGAGGGTGCGGCGGCTGATGCCTACTTCTTGAGCAGCTTTCGTGCGATTGCCGTTATTCTTCTTCAGCGCGGTCTGGATCATCAGCTGTTCGGCTTCCTCTATGGAGCCAGACGCAGGTGTTGGGCCACCGGTCCAGGAGGAGCCGGAAGCGAGATCGCTGGCTTCGTCACGGATATTTGCCGGTATATCGCGCAGGGTGAGTTTCTTGCCTCGTCCGAGGACGACCATTTTTTCGATAGTGTTACGCAACTCGCGTACGTTCCCGGGCCAGGCGTATCCTGAGAAGACATTCATTACTTCGGGTACAATGCCTTCGATCTGTCTATCATTCTTGTGGTTGAAATCTTTCAAGAAGTGCTGGCAGAGAACAGGGATGTCATTCAATCTGTCGCGCAACGGCGGCATTGTGATGTTGACCACATCAAGGCGGTAATAGAGGTCGTTCCGGAACTTGCCCTTTGCTACCAACTCCTTAAGGTTCCTATTCGAGGCTACGATCAGGCGGATATCTACATCTACTGGCTCATCTCCTCCAACACGTTCGAATGTCCGCTCTTCAAGAACCCGGAGCAGCTTGACCTGTATGGCCGGGTCAACCTCGGATATTTCGTCCAGGAAGAAGGTGCCGCCATCAGCCATCTCAAAGCGCCCCATGCGTCGCGACGTGGCCCCGGTAAAAGCTCCTTTCTCATGACCGAAGAGCTCGCTCTCAAGAAGGCTGGGGGAGAGGGCCGCACAATGAACGGCAATGAATGGACCTTTTGACCTGGGGCTGAGTTGGTGGATAGCATGCGCAGCGACTTCCTTGCCCGTGCCGCTTTCGCCCTGCAACAGGATAGTAGCAGGTGTAGGCGCAGCTTGCTTTATCGTCTCGAAGACATCGATCATGACGGGGGTACTGCCGATTATGTTGGTAATCCCATATTTCGCATCAAGTTGTTCATGCAGGTTCTCGATCTGGCCTTCCACTTTCTGGGAATGAAGCGCGCGCTTGATCAGGATATCAAGATGATCGAGGTTTACAGGTTTAGTCAGGAAGTCGTAAGCGCCATGTTTCATAGCCTTGACGGCAGTTTCGACGTTACCATAGGCGGTGATGACCATGACAATGGGTTGTGGTGTATGTGTCATTACGCGCTGCAATAATGTGAGGCCATCCATGCCGGGCATGCGCACATCACTGATTACCACATCGGCAGGAGTGTTGCTTAGAATAGCGAGTGCACGTTCTCCACTTTCCGCAAGCAGTATCTCATAATGGCGTTTGAGTGCGCGTGCCAGGCCATCGCGGGTGTTCTTGTCATCATCAACGATCAGTACGGTAGGTTTTACACTCTTCATAATCATGCTTCCTTTGTGATCGAGCCCTTGCTGCCTCGGTGAGGCTTGAGCATGCGTCTTTGTCGTTCTGCAAGTGGTAGTGAGATGCTGAAGGTTGTGCCTGTACCCGGCTCACTGAGTATTTCGATCTGGCCGCCGTGTTCCTGGACAATGCGTTGTACGATCATCAGGCCGAGGCCGGATCCCTCGGACTTGGTCGTTTGATAGGGCTCGAAGATCCTGCCGAGCTCTTCCTGGGCAATGCCGACACCGGTGTCTCTGAAGGCAACGATGACGGCCTGGTCGGATGATGAGATGGATATGGTCAGTGTTCCGCCATCCGGCATGGCCTGGATCGCGTTCTTTATGACGTTGAAGAACGCTTGCTTCACCTGGTCCTTATCAATGTGGATCCGCGGAAGTGAAGTGGCGATGTTGGCTTCGACATGGATATCGCGGTTTCCTATCTCCTGTTTCAGGAGGGCCAGAGTCTCTTTGAGCAGGGTGCTGATGTCCGAGAGTTTCAGGTCGGGGAGGCTCGGCCTGATAGCCTTGAGAAACTGGGTAATGATTAGGTCGAGTCGTGAGACCTCGGATCTTGCAATGCCTAGTATTTCCCGGAGCTCCTCTCCGTTAGCGGGTGGCAGTTCGCGTAGTTCCCTGTCAAGCAACTGGAGATGGATGTTGAGCGCGTTGAGTGGGTTGCCGATCTCGTGCGCAACACCTGCGGCAAGAAGCTTTAGTGCGTTCAAGCGCTCCGATTCGAGCAACGTTGCTTCGTGTTCCCTGTCCGGGGTAACGTCGCGAAGAATAATAACAGCGCCTCTTTCGACGTCCGGATCGGTGGCAAGTGGGACGACATAGAAATTGAGAAAGCGGTGTTCAGGGTAGGTGACCTCTATTTCACGGCTGATGAGTCGTGACCATTCGCCGGGCTCCATATTCAGGATCCTGTCCCAATCGATCTCGCGCAGGTAGCGAGAGATCGAACGCCCGCGTGCGGATTCCAGGGCGAAACCCATCATGCTCTCGGCGGCCCTGTTGGCGTAGGTGATCTGGCCCTCGCCGTCCAGCATGATGACGCCTTCCTCGATCCATTGAAAAATGGTCTCGAGAAGGCCCTTCTGCCTGGCAAGCTGAAGGAAATGTGTCTGCAGGCTCTGAGGATCTATGCGGTCCAACCTGTCGATGAGCTTATCGAGGAAACTTGATTTCATTACGTTTTCGCTCCACCAAGTGTGTCAATCTGGCGCATAATAGGGCGGTAGCGTGGTAAGAGCAATAGAAAAATCGGCACAGGTGGCCTTGATCGGGTTGTTCTTGCTTCGAATACCTCGTGGCGGACGGCGCTCAGCTCATTTCTTGTATATGGCTTCGATATGCGCGCAACAAGGCCGTAATCCCGATAGTTGGCGATTATGGGATCGTCCGAATAGGCGCTCGAGACGATAAGTTTGGCTCCGGGATCAATCTGGAGGGCTAAGGCGTGATGCTTTCTTGCCGCCCATTCCCTCAGGGAAGACGACATCGAATGCCTTTCCTTCCTCAAGATGATGATCTCGTAAATGAAGAATGCCAGACAAGTAAGGGCCAGGGCCATGAGTGCTGTGAGCATCAGCATGCCCCCCAATTTGCGCTTAATTGATGATAGGAGCTTTATGCGCTCACGCTATCTACGATCATTGAAAGCTGTTTTGGTGAGGACATTATAGAGGGTGCGAAAAGGGGTGTAAACCGTGAAACTTTATACGTTCCTTCAGTATCGGAAAAGAGCATTGAATGCAGCAGCGTAGCGCCATACAATCCAAGAGAGATTGATACATCGGTAGAAACGAGGGACCCCAATGGAATGCTGCAAATGTCATACCCAGATGAAGAGAAAAGCGATTGATGGCGTACTTGTTGACAGTTGTCCTACCTGTGAGGGAATATGGCTGGATGATGGCGAACTTGAGATGCTGCGGGACCATGAAGGGAAAGGCATTGAGGAGCTTTGCGTCGAGGCCAGGGCGGAGGCCGTTGTTGACAAGAATAGGATTGTTACTACTCGTGGCATGTGCCCCCGCTGTCAGGCAACAGGTCTGACGCCGAAGATCACCGGTGGTGTCGCCCTGGACATCTGTCCCGGCTGCAAGGGCATTTACTTCGATTGGGGTGAGTTGGGCAAGGTGCTCCAGTCGGCCTCCTTCGAGGGGTTCGGGGCATTCATTGGAAAGATCAGGAAGAAACTGTATCTGAATTGATCGCTGATCCCCCTGGCTGCATGACATGTGCCGGGAGCTTACCCCGAGGATATCATATTGCAATATAGGAACAGTTTCCCGTATAGTCCCTCTTCTCAGTCGGCGGGGCGTAGCGCAGTCCGGTAGCGCGCCAGCTTTGGGAGCTGGATGTCGTCGGTTCGAATCCGACCGCCCCGACCACCGCCCTCGGCATTGGCTGTGCCATGCCTCTTGGCTTCGTCGGGCGTGGCCCGACCAACTGCACAACAGAACTACTCGCCGATTGTCATCTGTACACCATCGCCGTCTATTGTGAGGAGGCCGCCAATCAAGTTTATGATCGCGGTTCCCTGTTCATTGTCAATGGTGTTGCCTGTGCCATCCGTGACATGAGTGCTTATAGACGCGTTGCCCATGCGTTGGTTGGACATCTTCCTATATGTTTCCAACTGTTCGGCAGAAAGAATCTCCTGGACCTTGGCATCAGTGTTCTCAGTAATGCTTTTCATCTTCTCGCTCATATCGTGAAAGTTCACTCTATTGTTGCGGCCGCCACTGAAAAGGTTGGACGTAAGTTCGCGGCGCGATACCGATGCCTCTTCGAGTATCTGCTGCATCTCTTCCTTCTGATTCTCAGACAACTCAAGCTCTGTTGCATAGCGATTGAGCTGTCGATTGCTGGCCTGTTGCATGTGTTGACTGGTAAACTCCCGGACTTCACGCATGCGGTCCTCGGCATCTTCGCTGCGAATTGTATCCATTGCCGTCTTCAGTTGCCTACGTACGCCGGGATCTTCTAAATCCAGAGCTGCAACAGAGCTGGCGGGCCTCCTTGATTTCAATTTCATAGCCTGGATATCAAGTGCCAATGCGTCCAGTTGTGCGGGGATAGCTGCGAGTATTTCTGATTGATCCTTGATCTCCTTTTCCAGAGAAGTAATCTTCTGGTCGGTAACCTGTATCTTCTCTTGCAGTTCTTTTGTAGATACTGTAGATGAATTCCGCGACACCACAACGATAGCCACGACTATTGCTGCGACGGCCACAGTGATTACTACGCCAAGTGTTTCTTTCCTGTGAGCACTCATTCACATACCTCTTTTGTTGCGGGCAATGCAATGATTGCCCAATGTTCAGTGAGTTGAAATATATGGGGCCTTTAACTGTTAACGCTTCAGGTGGTGGTATTTGTCTATGGTTTCGCAGAACATTCAATATGCGCCTCAAGAGCGTAGGACTTCTTTGTCAGCGGTCAGCTCTCGTCTTCTTCCTCAATAATTCCACGGCCACCACCAATGGCGTCATTGCCGAATTTGTCCCGTATCCGATCTACGGCATTGCTCACGTTCTCACGCTTATCGCCGCGTTCGGGCCCGCTCGCGAAGAGATTGAGCTGTTCGGATGGCCGCTCATCGACGAGACCTGAAACAGCGAAACCGATCAGGCGGACAGGTTTGGTGATTTTCTCTTTCCGAAACAGAGCCAGGGCAATATCGCGCAACGTGAAATCATCACAGCATGCAGGCGTGATCTGTGTGCGGCGCGTAATTGTCTTGAAGCCCTGCCATCTCAGCTTGAGCTGGCCGATAGAAGCATACCGCTCAAGACTACGAAGTTGGCTGCCGACATCTTCGACCAATCCGCAGAGTGTTTTTTCAAGCCGAGCTATCTTAGTGCAGTCGTGCTTGAATGTATGTTCTCTGGAAATGCTCTTCTCCTGCCGAGAGGTTTGTATCTCGCGAGAATCCTCACCGTTGGCAAGTGCGATAATGTGGGCGGAAGTGTGGCCAAATACGGAGTTCAATTGTCGGGCCGAAGCGTTCTGTATCTGGCCAATTGTGGTAATTCCTATCTCCTCAAGATTGCGCTGTGTGACCTTGCCCACGCCCCATATTCGGCTGATGCCGAGTGGCGCCAGGAATGCCCTTATTTCTTCTGGATCCGACGGGACAACGGTCAAGCCGTCAGGTTTTTCAAGATCACTCGCAAGTTTTGCGAGGAACTTATTGTGTGCAACACCAACGGAAGCGGTAAGCGTCAGTTCGTTTTTGATGCGCGCCCTGATCTTTGCGGCAATCTCGGGTCCGCTCCCAAACAGCGCACGTGATCCTGTCACATCAAGAAACGCTTCATCGATTGAAAGGGGCTCGATCAAGGGCGTGAAGCGCTCGAATATATGGAAGATGGCACGTGAAGCCGCCTTATAGCGTTTGCCGTCAACAGGCAGGAATACAGCATGTGGACATCGCTCGCCAGCTTCGCGTGATGGCATAGCGGAATGGATTCCGTATTCACGGGCCTCGTAGGAGGCAGCGGACACCACACCTCGTTGATCAGGTGGGGCGCCAACAACTACGGGTTTGCCCAGTAGTTCCGGTCGATCCCGCTGCTCAACGGCAGCGAAGAAAGCATCCATATCCACATGCAGAAATACTTTATGCATGTAGTTGTCCTGTGCCTGTCAGTTATCTTCGTACACGCGCGTTCCCGCTCCAGATGGTCCAGATCTGTTCCTCATCTGCGGGCTGGGCGTAATCGGTGAGCAGGGTTGTGACCAATGCGCCACTGGCCCAACCGAACTGGACCCATTTCTCGGGTTCCCATCCCCTGAGGATTGCATAGAGCATGCCACCCACGAAACCATCGCCGCCGCCAATTCGATCGAGTACGGTGATCTCGCGCGGTTCAACTACATGCCAGTTAGGACCTTCAGCCATTATGGCGCCCCAGCGATGAGAGTTAGCAGTGACAACTTCACGTAGCGTGGTGGCAAAGACAGATGCGTTCGGGAACCGTTTCTTCACGCGGTCGATCATGCCCTTGAAGCCCTCTATCTTCGCAGCAAGATCCTTGCCGCCTGCCTCTGGCCCCTTGATGCCGAGACAGAGCTGGAAGTCTTCTTCATTGCCTATGAGGATATCAGAAGCTTCCGCGATCCCGGTAAAGATCTCGTGCAGCTCCTTCTCACGGTTCTTCCAAAACGAGGCACGGTGGTTCAGGTCGAAGGAGATGGCTGTGCCATGTTTCTTCGCCGCCCTGGCTATACCCAGGCAGAATTCACCGGTCTCAGGCGAGAGAGCACCGATCAACCCCGACAGGTGAATCACCTGCACACCTTCTTCGCCAAAGATGCGGTCCAGGTCGAAATCCTTCAGGTCTAGTGTGCGGCCCACTTCACCGGCCCGGTCATTCTGGACGCGCGGGCCGCGCGAGCCATAGCCACTGTCTGCCAGATTGAACTGATGGCGATAGCCCCAGGGATTGCCCTGGTCGACATCCTTGCCTTCGAAATCCATATGGCGGCTGGACAGATTGTCTTTTATCATGCGCGCAATTGGGCTGTCCTTTACAAACGTGGTCAGGACCTTTACCGGTAGGCCCAGGTATGACGAAACGCTGGCTACATTGGATTCGGCGCTCGTAACCTGGATCTTGTGCATCTCGCTGCAATGGAAGGGCTGGCCGTTGACCGGCGTAAGTCTGACCCCCATGCTGGTTGGGACGAGAAGTGAATACTTGGAATGCTTGCGAAGTTGAATGCTCATATTCCTCCCTTTCTGGTGAAGATAGTCCCTCAAAGATAGCCTAAGCCGGAGCCATTCATCAAGACCGGTGGCAGATTATTGTTGAGCTGCCATAGCTGCCGGTGCTGTGGTCGATCCAGCGTGACAGGCAACGAAACTGGTGCTACCATCCGCGCCATGAAAGATGTCCAGAACAGCCCGGATGACCGCAATATTCCGATCCAAAAGGTCGGAATCAAGGATCTTCTGTACCCGATCGTGGTGCTTGACCGGCAGAACAAATCGCAGCACACGACAGCGACTGTCAACATGTACGTCGATTTACCGCACAGCTTCAAAGGGACGCATATGTCACGATTTGTCGAACTGCTGA
>JAUXFM010000073.1 GCA_030622955.1 Lentisphaerales bacterium | reverse complement strand
CTGCATCCGAGACCTCCTTCAACAAGGCGGCTAATGTATCGAGCGCGGTCCTCCCCTATGGTGTATTCACGCTGCGCAATCAAATTGCGCTACCCGGTTTTCTCAGAAAGAACAGGGTTGAGCTTTTCCATTCGACGAACTACATGATTCCATTGCTGGCGTTCCCACGAAATCGGCTCGGCAATATCGCCTGCGTAACGACAATTCACGACGTCATCCCCATGATCTTTCCAAGTGCCGCCCCGCAATCGAGGAAGAGCAGGGTATACCCATTGTTCAAACGCCTCATGATCGAGACAGGAAGACGGAGCGACTTCATCATCAGTGACAGCGCCGCGTCTCTTGCAGATGTCACTCGCCACCTCTGCATCCCCGACTCCAGAAAGCGCTTTACCAGGGCCATATATTGTGGCGTCTCAGATCTGTTCACCCAACAGGCCCCCTCGAAGCCAGCGGACAAAGGCCCCAACGCGATCAGGACGGTCCTCTACGTGGGCAGAATGGATCCTTACAAGAACCTCGTCGGCGCCGTAGAGGCATTTGCAGCAGCCAGGAAGGATTGCCCCTTCCCACTCAGATTCCTGGTGGCCGGCTCCATCGACAGTCGCTACCCCGAAGCAAAGGCACGCGCCATGGCTCTCGGCATCGAGCAGGATGTTGAGTGGACCGGGTACTTGTCCGACAGGGAACTCGTAGAGACATATGAAAAAGCCGATCTCCTCATACATCCTTCGCGTTACGAGGGGTTTGGTTTACAGATCCTTGAAGCTATGTCACGTGGGACTCCGGTTGTGTGCAGCAACACCAGTTCACTACCAGAAGTAGCGGGCAATGCGGCCCTGCTGTGCGATCCTGACGACCTGGCAGGTTTTGCACGCGCCATGGTATCCGTACTCACCGATGCCGGGCTGGCAGAGCACATGGTGAGAGACGGTCTTAAGCAGGCAGGCTCATTCACCTGGGCCAGAACGGCAGAGGAAACAGTTGCTGTCTACAGAGAGGCGAGACAGGGATGATCACTTTTCCTGCAGAATGGAAAGATCTCGATGTGGCGCTTGCACACGATTGGCTGACCGGCATGCGTGGCGGAGAGCGCGTGCTGGAGCTCCTGTGCCAGGCATTTCCCAACGCAACAATATATACACTGCTTCATGATCCGGCCACAGTTTCCAAGACCATCAATTCGCACAAGATCGAAACATCTTTTCTTCAGTCGGTCCCTGGCATCGCCCGCAACTACCGTCGCTTTCTCCCCCTCTTCCCTGCGGCGATTAACTCGCTGACAATACCGGATGTCGATCTTCTGATCAGCACAAGTCATGCTGCAGTCAAGAGCATCCGCACATCCGGGCACACGCGGCACCTATGCTATTGCTTCACTCCGATGAGATATGCCTGGCTCTTCTATAGAGAGTATTTCGGCAACAATCCGTTGAAGGCTGCAATCCTTAAACCCCTTCTTGCGTCACTCCGTAGCTGGGACAAGCGGACCGCATGCCGCGTTGATCGATTCGTCGGCATAAGCGAGCATATCCAAACGAGGATCAAGACCTTCTATGGTCGTGATGCTGACCTAGTCTACCCGCATGTTGACATCGACAGGTTCACGCCCGGACCCGATGTCAGCGGCGGCTTTGACCTTGTGCTTTCCGCACTGGCACCATACAAGCGTGCGGACCTGGCGGTTCGTGCATACAACAAGCTGGGCTACCCGCTCAAGGTGGTGGGAACAGGTTCACAATACGATCAGTTGACCAGGCTGGCCGCGCCCAATGTCGAGTTGCTCGGGTGGCAGACAGATGATCAGATACTGGAACTCTATCGATCATGTCGCATGCTCATTTTTCCCGGCGAGGAGGATTTCGGGATCGTGCCACTGGAGGCGCAGGCTTGCGGGAAACCTGTAGTTGCCTATGGCAGAGGTGGCGCACTCGAAACAGTTGCCCGGAACATAAGCGGTGTATTCTTTGATAGCCAGGATGAGGCATCGCTTCTCGATGCAATTAAGGACTGCTCTTCGCGCAAATGGAATACCAGTGAGATCCGAACGCAGGCGACGAAATTCGGCCCTGGCGCCTTTATCCAGGGGCTTGCCAGAAGCATTGATCGCTGCATGGCCGGCCAATAGCTCTCGAATCTTGATGCCCCGTCCTTCTTGTTCCACAATCCGGAAGCAACCGGCACGGCAATGAACTATCCGGCAAGTTTCTGCGACAAGCAACGGCTCACTAATGAGAGTGCGTTTTTCAAGAAATCGCGCCCCTGCTGCAACAATAGTCAGCAATCCACGCTCTACAGCGTTATGCGAGCTTCTTTTGGCCTTGTGATATTCGCTCCTATCAGCCAGAATCCCCTTTTTACAAAACCTATGGAGGATTAGATATTATGAGCGAGCATAAAAAACAACTTATTGGAACAATCATCCTGGTCGGCGCTGTCGCTACAGCCGTCTGTATCGCTGTGACATTCAAGGGCGGCTCGGGGGCTGACATCAAGGGGCTTGAGAAGAAACTCGATACTGCCGAGACGAAGATATCTTCTCTGGAAAGACAAAACGAAACACAGTCCGACGCTCTCGCCAAGCTAAAGCCACAGCTCAACGCCATGGCTCTTGATATACAGGCCATCAAGCTTAAGGCAAAGAATTCAGCGAGCGTGGCAACTACTGGCATTGATCTCCAACAGCCCGAGATGCTGAACCAACTCAAGGAAGCCATCGCACTCATTGGTGAAGAGAAATCAGCCCAGCGTAAAGAGAAGCAGCAGGCCCGCATGAAGGAATATGAAGAACGTGCGGCGGAACAGATCAAGCGCGTAATGGACGAGCGGCTCACTGAATATGCAGGAGAGCTGGATCTCACCCAGGACCAGAAAGAGGAAATGGCCGGCATCTGGGACGAAGGAATGACCGAGGCGCGTGAATTAATGAGCTCTGCGATGCGTAACCCTGCCGGTGGCCGTGAAGCATGGCGGGGCATGCGCGAAAAGTTGCAGGGCATCTACAAGAACAATGATGCCATAATCAAAGAGATACTGTCTGAAGAGCAGTTCGAGAATTATACGCAACTGCAGGAGAAGAACGATATCGGGCGCATGATGCTCGGCACTGGTCGCAGAAGAGGCGGCAACGATCAGAACAGGCGTGACCGTGATGACGCTCAGGGCCGCGATAACGATCCTCGCAAAAACAAGGAAGCTGCCGAACAGCCGGCTCCGCTGCAGCCTGTCAATCCGTAACACTCGCTACAAGACATCCCGAATCGGGCTTTGTTATTGACCTATTTGCCAGGGCTGTGACAACATTCAATGATTATACCATGAAGGTTGCCATATATATTATGCTTGCCGCGCTTGCGCTGTCAGCCTGCGGATGCGCCTCTACTGAAGACCCGCAAGAGAAAACCACTATCACCGCGCTTTACCCCATCAAGACCCCTCATTTTGATGCCGTGGTCGTGCCACCAGACAAAGCGCGTGTGCTGGGACTCTGGACCAGGCGGCCAATCTCGGGATACTGGATGCCAACCGATATTCAACTGTTTCAGGCCGAGCGCTTCATCAGGGCCTACGTGACTGAGAACGAAAGAGACAAAAGCAAGGTGATCGACGAACACAAGCGACAGTACTACGGGATTGTTGAGGGCGATCAGAAGATCATCTTCTGCTACTTCATCCGGCATACTGAGCATTTTCCGAACTGGAAGTCCGAGCCGGTCATTGTCGTCGACAAGAAGGGCGAAGACGTCTGGGCGCTTGAGTACAATATTGAAACACATGCCTGTGCTATCTGGCATCGACCAGAGCAAACAGACGACATGTTGACGCCCGTCCCGGAAGTTGCTCCGGAAGAAATGCTGGAAACTGCGGCCGCCGCGGACGACGAGTTCATTTTTTAGAAGCTACTTGCGCTTCGTGGCATGTGCCTTCCTGACCTTGCTGCTATAAGTAAGAATCCCCTGCGCTATCCCCTCTGCAATCTTGTCATGATGCTTCATGTCAAGCATCAGCTCTTCCTCCACCTTGTTCGAGAGAAAACCACATTCAACAAGCACAGCTGGGCAGGGCGACTTCTTTATGACATCAAAACGTGCACGTCGCACCCCGCGGTCAACGCCCTTGACCTTAGCGATAAGTCCTTTTTGCACATAATGCCCGATAATGCTGCTCGCGGCATCATGCTTGTTCCCTGAATACACCGTCTGCTTCACGCTTCCGGATGTCGTCGAAGGATACCCTGGGGAAGTAAGCACGTATGTTTCAATCCCTTTCGCACTCCTATTCTGGGCCGAATTCGCATGGATACTCACGAACAGATCCGCTTTCCATTTGCGTGCCTTCGCGCTCCTGCTGCTCAGCGTCAGGGATTGATCCCCTTCACGGGTCAGATATACCTTGATACCCGAGGCTTGTAGCCGTTTGCGGATCCTCTTTGCAAGATCCAGCACAACCTTCTTTTCATACACACGCCGCCTTCCAATAGCGCCACTGTCCCGCCCACCGTGTCCGGGATCCAACACGACCACATCACATTTCCTGTTGGCAAGCGGTTTGTTCGGATTTAGCAATGCACCAATAATCACCTCTGCATCGATATTCCGTATCGACCACTGTCCCTTGTTCTGAACTACGGGGCTGTTCAGCCACATCAAAATTCCATTGAATGTCATTTTTCTGCTGTTTGAATTAAAAACCATGGTTGTCCACTTGCTCTTGAGTGTAATCGCCCTACCTGATTGAGCGGGTGCGGTGAAACCATAGGACCTTGCCAGCTCAGCCAGGCTCGAATAACAGCTGCCAGCCGAGCGGGCATCAGGAAGGAAAGGTGACGCCAAGGCCAGCATAGTTACCAGAAGAAGAACAGCATGTTTTGCCATGAACTCTTATAGGAAAAATCCGCTGGCCAAACCATACTATTTTTGGATAATATTCAGACATGCAGCGAATATTTTTCCACGGTTAGCTTGTCTGACCACTCTCAAACACCAATTCAGATTGTTTGAATATGATAGAAGTAACGCAGGAAGCTGTATCCAGTAAAGCGCGCGACCTCTTCCACAAGGGCTTCTCAGCCATGGAGCGCGGCAACTTGGATTATGCGATAGACCTCCTGGCGATGTCGCTCAAGGTCGAGCCAGGTGCACTTCAGACACGTAAGTTCCTTCGTGCGGCCGCGATACAGAAGGCCAAGCAGAAGAAAGGCGGGTTCTCGCAGAAACTATCGGTGATCAGCGGCATGCCGCAGTACCTCAAGGGCATGGCCTTCCTGAAATCCAACAGGGCGGAAGATGCCCTCGAAATTGCAGAGGAACTGCTTCGCAAGGATCCGCTGAACAGGAAGTTTGTCATCTTCATGGCACAGGCTGCTTCAGCAGCCAATGTGCCTGATATTGCCATCCAAACACTCGAGATTACACGCGACCACCATCCCGACGATATCCCCCTGATAAACACGCTCGGAATTCTTTATATGAAGAAGGGGCGCACAAAGGCTGCGCGCGAATGCTTTGAGACCCTCTGCGCCATATGTCCCAATGATCCTGCTGCACTGAAAGCTCTTAAGGACGCAATGGCTCTCGACAGTATGGCCACCGATGGTTGGGAAGACGCTTCCAAGGATGGCGGATCCTACAAGGATATCATAAAGAACAGCGATGAAGCACAATTGCTCGAAGTAGAGTCTAAGGCGGTCAAGAGTGACCGGGACCTGGACAAACTCATCGAGGAGACTGTCGACAAGATCGCGGCGGAACCCGAGAACATGAACTACCGCATATCCCTGGGACGCCTCTATTCACAGCGCAAGATGTTCGAGGAGGCCATTGAGGCACTTGAGGTCGCTCTTGAGCAGAGTGGCGGCGACCCCCAGATAGCGAACACGCTCAGCTCTATAAGGGCAGAACATTTCGACAGCGAGATCGCCAGGTTCGCAGATGCCGGCGACACTGAAACGGCACAACAGCTGGAACAGCAGAAGCAGGAATTCCTCCTGCATGACATGACAGACCGTGTAAGTCGCTACCCTAACGATCTAACACTTCGCTACCAGTACGGCGTGACTCTGTATGAACATGGCAATCTCAACGAAGCCATTCGTGAATTTCAGCTTGCACAGAAGAATCCCAAGAACCGGGTTAAGTCATTCTACTACCTTGCAATGTGTTTCCGCGACAAGGCACAGTATGACATGGCTATTGAACAGCTTGAGAAGGCTGTCGAATCACTCGGGGGCATGGACGAGATGAAGAAAGACATTATTTACCAGCTCGGCCAGATCTCAGAAACGATGGGAGTACACGACAAAGCTGCTGCCTACTACAAGGAGATCTACCAGGTGGATATCGGCTATCGTGACATCGCAGAGAAGGTCGAACAGGTCTACGGCAATTGATTCAAATCGACACCGGTGAGACAGCTTTTCATAACCCGCCAACTGACGCCCTGTCTGTCATCAGATCCGCCTGCCCTTCACCAGCAGGGTTCTGAGCTGGCGGAATCCATCCACATGCGCGAGCGCGCGTCGCATCATTGTGAGCGCAGGCCGCATGTATCCCGAAAATCTCCCCATCCCCGGCAACCTGGCCAATCTCGCATAGGCTCCAAGTGACTGCACCAGCCTTTGGATCGCCGCAGGCCAGAAGCAGGCCAGCAATTCCGGATCGACAGCAAGAGTTTCGACATACCTCTGCATAACTCGTCGCTGGCCTTGCTTTGAAAGCATGACGTATGGATCGCACAGAAGTGAGGCCAGGTCATAAACAGCAGGGCCCATTCTCATTCCCTGAAAATCGATAAGAACAGGCTGATCGCCACGGAACATGACATTGCTTGACTGCATGTCCCTGTGAAGGAGAACCTTTGGCTCATTTAACAGTTTCTCTGCGATAACAGATAACTCCTCAAGGATCGAAGAAATGGCGTGCCGCGTCATTCCTAAATGAGAGGCGAGGAAATGCTCTGCGAACAAGTCATGCTCCCATTTGTAGAGTCGTGCCGTGAAAGAGGGTTCCAGCTTCAAGCCGGCCGCCTTCCTGTCACCCGCTGACACAGAATGCAATCTTGCCAGGCACTCAACAAGTCGATCATAGCATCCGAGCATCTGCTCATTCGACATT
Source organism: Lentisphaerales bacterium (assembly GCA_030622955.1). Taxonomy (GTDB): domain Bacteria; phylum Verrucomicrobiota; class Kiritimatiellia; order JAUXFM01; family JAUXFM01; genus JAUXFM01. The sequence continues at coordinate 6,006 of JAUXFM010000073.1, read as the reverse complement.
GCATGGATCATCTTCTCAAGCGTCTCATCCCCAAGATCCTCAACAATGCAGACCCTACCAAAGCGGTCATCAACATAGATCTCGGGAACTGGAAGACCTTGTTGAAGAAGAAACTCTGCATGGCCAGCAAAACGTGCGTTCTCCTTGCGCTCAGTGCCGTATTGAATCATCAGTCGGGTGGCCCTGCCACAGGCCAATCTGTTGAAGACACGGTCCGATCCCCGTCTGCCCAGAGGAATAAGAACGGTCCGATCTGGATCCCAACCCATCGTCTTGATCGCTTTACAGGCAGACGGTTGCAGTCCGGCACGATCACATCTTACCAGCGCACCACTCAGCACTGTATTAGCGGCCACATCTCGCCCGACAATTGCCTGCCTCAGTCGCACGTTTCGACCTAACCTCGCGCCCGGCCATACAACGCAATCTTCAAGCGATGCGCCGGTTGAAATCTTCCCTCCGCTATTTGCCACGAACCCCCTGATCTCTACGCCGCGCCGTACGAGTCTTGCGGCCGCGTTCGCCTGTCCCGGGTCCATCAGCCTGGCACCAGGCTCGCGCTTTCGATAGGCATCAAGAACCTTTCTGTGCGCATCGAGATACTGGCTGGAACTCCCAAGATCGGCCCAAAAGGAAGAACGTACAGTTACACCTCGCACCTGCCAGTTCTCTTTCATGGCACCTCGATAAACGTCAATTATGGATGAGAAGCCCTGCGGTACGTACTTCAGGATCTCCGGCCTCACCAGCTGTAACCCGCAAAAAGTGAAGGTCCCCCTCTTGCCCGGCCGCCTGCTCGCGAAATCCCGGATCAGCCCTCCTGTCATCTCTACAGTCCTGGGGCCCAATTCCCTGTGAAGCCACAACGCAGCGATGCAGTCCGGTTTCCGGCTAGCACGCAGCAATCTTTCGGGCTCCAGATCCGAAGCCACGTCTGAATTCAATATCCAGTAAGGTTGATCCCCCAGTTCCCTTCTGAGCTTCCTGAGGGCCCCGCCCGTTCCAAGTATCGTCCTTTCACGTGAGACAGTTATGGAGACTCTTCCTGCCGCGGCTGTAGTCAGGAATCCTATAAGCGTCCCGCTGTTGTGGTGTGCGTTAACGTAGATCTCTTCCACACCCCAGCCTACAAGCTGATCGATCGCGTGCTTGATCAGCGGCTTCCCCCACAGCGGCATCATCGGCTTGGGCAGATCGGCAGATAACGGCCCCATCCGAGTGCCATAGCCCGCCGCAAGGATAAGCGCTTTCCTGGGATATGAGTGTGTCATCACAGGATCAAGTACCCGAAATCAGCGCATCGGGCGTCTCGCCATACTGAAGACACTGTGAACGAGCCAACATAAACGGGCCACTTGCCTCAGGCCATGCTGCGGCAATGGCCGAGGCATCTTCGCCAGCCATAAGTGACTCCCTCACTTCATCCGTTCCGAACAATTTGTCGAAAAACTCAGGTCGTGCTGTCTTCTTGGCCCAGACTTGATCTACCCCATACAGTTCCTGCAAACATGCAACTATAGTCAGCCCGGTGAGTACCGGTCGAAAATGGTGAGGTGCAGTTACGCTCATGCGGACACCGTCCATGACCCTGTCTCCCAGCATACTTCCAGCAACCGCATACCTGTGGGCATAGAATTGCACCCCGGGCAATTCCCGCCGCCTCAAGCATTCGGTTACCCCGGTACCGTTCATCCATTTGCTCCCCAATACCTGAAAAGCAAGATTTGTCGTCCTGCCATGATCGACTGATCCGAGCGCCTCAAAACACACAGTTGCGGGGAAACACATTGCCGATTCCCAGCTCCGCATCCCTGGTGACGGAGGGAACCAGGGCGTCCAGTTGACGCCACGCCTGCCATCCCGCTGATACCCTTTCATCAGGGCCAGGCCAAGCTCAAGATCCAGGCCGAGCTCATGCTGAATCCAAAGCGCTGTTTCGGCTGGCGTCATACCATAGGACATTGGTGTTCTTACATGTGCTACAAAGCTTTCAAAGCCCTTCTGTAACAGCGGCCCATCGACAACCCTGGGCAACGGGACGGGCCGATCGGCGACGATGACTTCTTTCCCGAGCTCCGCGGCGGCCTCAAGAACATTTCTGAGCGTTGACACATAGGTATAGCAGCGTGCGCCGATGTCCTGCAGGTCAAAGATGATAAGGTCGATGTTCTTCAGCATCTTCGCCGACGGCTTACGAGCCTTACCATAGAGAGAGAATATGGGCAGCCCCCATTCAGGGTGTCTCGCATAACTGCACTTCTTGCCGGCACCCAGCGTCCCGAAATAGCCATGCTCCGGCGCGAGCAAAGCGACCAGCTCAATTTGCCTGTCGCGCCACAACAGCTCTGCCGTACTGCATCCGAGCGAATCTATTGATGCCGCATTACTGACCAATCCTATACGCTTCCCGGCAAGACATTCCCTTTGCTCGGCCAACAATGTTGATATCCCCGGACAGAAGAGTTCCTTCATGAGTCCAAGATAGCCACCACAACTTCCAATCACAAGACAAGAAATGCGAATGCCCACTGGCAGCAACCCGTTTCACCTTGTGTGCCCACAACGGCTATTGTAGGGTTCACGCAGGAGTATTCGATGTTACGCAGAGCCATCAACTATCGCTATCGGGCCACGCCTGCACCCGCCACCATGCTGCTCCCTCTACTGCTCTGCATCTTCTTGGCCCCATTGCCATGTCTTGCTCAGATCCGGGACAAGATCGCTTTGACCCTCCGCCCCCATATGGACCAGGAAACACAATCATTGTATGACAGCATCAGGAGTCTCGATGGCTGGATACTCGGGCTTGGGAGGCTTGGGCCCATCAATGGCGCCGGAGCCAGCATCAAGATGCGAGAGAAGATTGAAATAGGTTCATCGCCTATCCGATACCCCTATTCAACAACTTGGTGGCGAAACACCTACGACGGCCATCTCCCCGCCTGTCTTGAATTCGAGATCACTGTGCAATGGGGTTACAACCAGGTATCACCTGAGCTACACCAACGAAGGGCCTTCCTGCTGGCAAAGCAATATGCGGCCACTGGCGGCATCCCCATGTTCAGGGACCACGCAGACAACTTCACGGTGCCAATGCGTCGCGGCTCAAAGAAGCGACCAGGTTCAAACGTGGGGAGCATGTACGATCGGACGGGAAACCTCGATGCCGTTCTGCCGGGCGGCAAGCAGCACAAGGACTTTATCGAACACTTCTCGCGCCTCGCATTGCAATTCAAGGAGTTCGGCGAGCCATGTATTTACAGACCATTCCACGAGATGAACGGGACATGGTTCTGGTGGGGCGGCAATCCCGAGAAGTTCGTCAAGATGTGGCGGCTGGTGTTCGACATCTTCAAGAAACACAAGGTAAAGAACGTAGCATGGTGCTGGTCGCCCAGCGTCGGGCCGGCAACACAGCATCCGCAAGAATTGAAGAAGTACTATCCCGGCAATGAATACGTTGACATCCTGGCCGCAGATGACTACTTCGTGTCTAAGACGATGCCTGCCTACACGCGTGATGTGATGAAACTCATAGCAGAACTGGCAGATGATAAGCCCCTATTCTTCGGAGAACTGGGTCCTATTTCCTCCGCAGAATTCTATCAATACCTGCCCCGCGAACTCACCAAGATCCCACGCTGCAGAGGGTTGATGCTCTGGCTTGGCCGCAACTGGGAGCCATGGCGAGCGGCCGGTGCGCCTGCAAATACAGGATCGCTTATTGACCTTACAAGTCCTGAGTCGGTCATGACCAGCTTCAAGCAGTTCCTGGATCACCCAATGACAATCAGCCTCGATCAGCTCGCAGCAGCAAAAATTGAAACCAGGAAAAACAACAAATCAGAGAGCATTAAGCAACCGCAGCGGAAACGCTAATCACTCGCTCTTCCTCGAACCGGCCCTGTAGAAAATCCCGATCTGCCGTACCGATATTTCTTTGGCATTGGAATCAACTACAACAAGGTTCACCATCCTGATAGGCCCGCTCTTGAATGAATATCCAGACATCGCGGGGCTTCTGAAATACTGAGCTTGCGAGGTATCAATCAACAGTGATTCTGAGAGGGCTTGCTTGAGCTTCTTCCCAGACAATGGCTTCTTCGGCAGGAAAGCAAGGCCCTTGAGCTGTCCGTTATCATCAAATGTCAAATAGACTTCTTTCCACCCACGCCATTTCTCTATCCTATTCACGAGGCCGGGGAATATCCCTGCCAACTGCAACCTGCTCTTCCCTTCAAGCGATGGGAGGTCAATAGGTTCGTGAGCGCCCCGACAAACCTGGGCGACACACATACATGCCAACAATAGAACAATTAGACTATTCTGCCTCATCTTTCGGCCCTAATCCTTTTCTGCAATTCCTGAGAGCTACCTAACATCCAACATTTCTTCCCCGCCGTCAAGATAGTCTATCGTTTCGAGTCTTCTTCAACTTCCTGGATTTCTCGATGAAATTGGTCATTCTGTCGGAATTGGCCCCTACTCCATCAACACCAGCGATCTTCCACACTACGGCAACATACTCTATATGGGAGGAAAGCGTTCTGACATATTTCGAGATTGTAGCAATCAGAATGGTTGTAAGTTGATTAGCTGTTTCACCCACGGATTTTGCTGAGGACCCAATTTGTAAGCGTGCAAGGCTTTGTAAGCTCTTTCATCTTTTCTTGAGATAGCTGGATAGATCTCTGTAGTAGTTCTCGTGAGGGCCAATCATTATCAATTCTAGATTATCTCCGATGAAACGATATGAAAGAAGGTACTGTGTGGCATGTATTTTGAACTTCAAAACGAACACTCCCCTGAGATCGCCTTTCTTTTCTTGTCCAGCAGCAGTATCCTTAATGAGTTTCTTGATCTGGGTATCGAGAATCTTCTTTTCCTGTTTTCGAAATCTTCGAACCTTCTTTTTGAATGATCTTGATTGTAATATTTGCATGTCAGATCATCCGAATTCGTATTCGGAACATTCGCCCTGCTCAAGTTCCTCAACCCCGATCAAGATTTCTTTAATCAATCCATACGTTAGCTCGGGATTCTCTTCGGAACATTTCCCAATTTTAGCCCAGTGTTCGATTTGTCCGGTGACCGAGCGATTGTCAACGGTGCTGACAAGTCTCGCCTCTTTCACCAAATTGTCGGAAACTCTTACTGCTGTGGTCATGACACAACCGCCTTTCTTCATTCTGTTGCAATGATGGTACAATCTATTGCAGAATGCAACGCTTTTCTCAAGCTAACGTCAACATGAGCTTTCGTCGCGTAAGAGCCGATATGCTCAATGTTCTGGTTGGCTCTCAATTCGCTTCACTGCGGCGGCGGGATTCACAATGTCGATTCCTTTCCAACGTCCGAAATCGAGCAAATGGGACTCGCCCGGCAGAAACAATGTCTGACCCGAATGGCATAAGGATTTGAACGATGCGACACAAATAGCAGCCTATTCTTCCTTCGCTCTAGCCAATTGGGATCATTATTACAGAAGGGAGGTTTTGTATCCCTGCATCATAACGAGTAGAAGTATAAATGGACAATCCAGCCGACTGATGAAAGGATGATGGAACGATGATGAAAGGAAAGATTGGACTGATTGAAGTGCTTGCCGTCTTCCTTTTTGCTGCGTCAATCTTGCTGATTGTCGGGCATAAATATATGCCTTGTGTCCTGATGGATGGTTCTATTTGCGAGGAGAAGCACGTTGTGGATTGTGGAAGATACGCAGTTGTTGAGGTTTCTCCACTCTACTGGTGGTCTTCAGCAGTCACGCAAGCCCTGACAGGAATCACGATCTGTGCTTCCATCGTTCTCAGATTTGTAAGTAAGCAAAAGGAAAGCAATCAGTGAAGTGAATTGAGGTTATTGTCACTACTGCCAAAATCTCATTCAGTCGGTTAGAAGCAAAACGGCGTGTTGCCCAAATATCACGACCCTGCGAGGAGGCTATTCTGAGATGATTGCAAGGCGACAGCAAAAAGACGATGCCAAAGCATCATCGATGAGCTG
>JAUXFM010000046.1 GCA_030622955.1 Lentisphaerales bacterium | reverse complement strand
CCTCAAGCTGGCGGACACCGTTGTTGTGGACGTACAGTGCGATTATCTCAAGAAAGAGATCGGGAACGTACGTACGGGTGCTGCTGACATGGTGGCCCTTGAGCAATCCCTCGGGGTAATTGCCGAGAATATTGAGCCGCATGCGCTTGTGTTGATCGAGACCACCGTGGCACCGGGTACGACTGAACAGGTCGCCTACCCGATAATGAAGAAGGAGTTTGAACGGCGTGGCATTGATTCTGATCCACTCCTGGCACACAGCTATGAGCGGGTCATGCCGGGCAAGAATTACGTCGCTTCGATCCGTGATTTCTGGCGTGTCTGTAGTGGGATAAACGAGGAGGCACGTAATCGTGTTGAGAAGTTCCTGAAGGAGGTGCTGAACACAGAGGAGTATCCTTTAACGGTGCTCGAGAAGCCCATTGAGTCGGAGACTGCCAAGATCATGGAGAACAGTTTCAGGGCCACTATTCTAGCTTTCATGGACGAATGGTCGCTTTTTGCCGAGCGTAATGGCGTGGACCTCAAGAAGGTGATAGAGGCTATAAAGGTAAGGCCAACGCATTCGAATATGATGTTTCCGGGGCCGGGTGTTGGCGGATATTGCCTGCCAAAAGATGGTGGGCTGGGGATCTGGGCATATCGCCACATTCATGGCTGGGAAGATGACATCTTCAAGATTACCCCGTTGGCGATAGACGTGAACGATACGCGCGGGTTGCATGCTGCAACATTGGCCAGGGATGGACTGCGGAACATGGGCAGACCAATAGCTGCAGCAGAGATACTCCTGCTTGGTGCGGCCTATCGTGAAGACGTCGGTGATACGCGGTACAGTGGTTCTGAGCTGATCGTGCGCCGGCTGACGGAGATGGGTGCGGATATTCGGGTTCATGATCCATATGTCGGGCATTGGTGGGAATTTGAGGTGCAGGATACATATCCCCATTCCGGTCATGGTCTGGCCCGCTTCTTCAGTCGCCAGGACCAGCTCAAGGAACTGGCTGTTGGCAAGGACCTGGACAAGGCTATGAGCGGAGCGGATGCGATCATTCTCGCAGTGCGCCATAAGCAGTATCTGAATCTTGATCCTGATGCAGTCGTCAAGGCTGTGGGCAAGCCATGTCTGATAATTGACTGTTTCTGCATTCTCGATGACGAGAAGATCAAGCGCTACTTCGAGTTGGGCTGCGAGGTCAAGGGCATGGGCCGCGGACACATACAGCGCATCAAGGAGCGCGTGAGAAAAAAGCTGTGACTGTGCGCCCTGCTCATGTTTCGACACTCTGACAGGATGACTTTATGATTAAAAGACCCACAACTACGGGCATTGTTGATGAAGAATGCGCGGAGTTGTATCAAATGACGCCTCTCCAACACTCGAAAGAAACTGAAAAGCTTTGGTCTTTTCATCTCGGCGTCGGAGGATCTCTTGACCCCGAACCAGATACGCAAAGTCCTTTCTACGTTGCGTTCGAGCAGGGGCCGCTTCCTGTTGATAGGCGGGCAGATCTGCGTATTCTACGGCGCAGCCGAGTTTGGCAGAATACTTCTGGCTCCAGTGTCTTGTCATGATATACGTACGAGGTATGAGGCTCGTGCTGCACTCACTTCTGAGTGTGGCATCTAGCCAGATACTCCCCTGGATCGTATTTCTGAACCGTTTATGAATAAACGACCTCATGAAGTAAGTACTGCTACACACCTGCCTGCGGAGCGTGTGATCCGCCCGAAAACCGGCTTGGTGCCAATCAACTTTGGCGAGCTGTGGCATTATCGCGAACTGTTTGCTTTTCTTGCGTGGCGTGACATCCTGATCCGTTACAAGCAGACGGCAATCGGTGTTCTATGGGCGGTGATTCGGCCGTTTCTAACAATGGTTGTGTTTACCGTAATTTTCGGAAAAGCTGCGAAATTTCCAAGCAACGGAGTGCCTTATGCAGTTATGACCTTTGCTGCCATATTGCCTTGGCAGTTCTTTGCCAATGCCCTCACGCAGGGGAGCAATTCGCTGGTCGCATCTGCTGGCATGATAAGCAAAATCTATTTCCCGCGGCTGATAATTCCATCGAGTACAGTTCTCAGCGGCATCGTCGATTTTGCCATTTCTTTTCTCCTGCTACTCGGCCTTATGTTCTGGTATCAGGTTGAGTTTCGCCTGCACCTGTTGCTGCTGCCGCTCTTTTTCATAGTCGGTTTCTGTGCTGCCCTTGGGGTTAGCCTTTGGCTCGGAGCTATGAACGTAAAATACCGCGACGTCAGGCATGCAGTTCCGTTCATTACACGGTTGGGTTTGTATGTCTCCCCCGTGGGATTCATGAGCAGTATCGTGCCGGAGAAATGGCGACTGCTTTATTGCATGAACCCAATGGTTGGCGTGATAGACGGATTTCGTTGGGCCATTCTGGGCCCGAAGTTCGAACCGTATTGGCCTGGCTTCTGGGCAAGCGTCGTTGTTACTGCAGTCATTCTTGTGTCCGGGGCGTACTATTTCCGGTCTACTGAGAGGACGTTTGCAGATCTTATTTGATCGCGGATTCCACAGATCATAAGAATATTGAACAGAAGGCAAGAAAGCAAACAAAGGGGGTTATGTCTGAACCAGTAATATCTGTTCGAGGATTGGGGAAGAAGTATAAGCTGGGGGCGACGCTGTCCCCCAATACGCTCCGTGACCACATTGCCCAAAGCGCCAAAAGCCTGTTCTCGCAGATCTACGGCAACAGGCAAGGCAATAGCCCTTTGCCGAATGACGCTCGACACTCGACACTCGTCACTTCCGCCTCCCGGCGTGAGTTCTGGGCCTTGAGGGACGTCTCTTTCGACGTTCAGCAAGGTGAAGTCATGGGTATCATAGGCCGCAACGGTGCAGGGAAGACAACGCTGCTTAAGATTCTCAGCCAGATTACCGAGCCGACGGAAGGTGAGGTCCGCATCCGAGGTCGCGTTGCCAGCCTGCTTGAAGTCGGCACCGGCTTCCATGCCGAACTCAGCGGCCGAGAGAATATTTTCATGAATGGCGCCATCCTGGGCATGACAAGGATGGAGATCAAGCGCAAGTTCGACGAGATTGTTGAATTTGCCGGAGTTGACAGATTCATCGACACGCCGGTGAAACGGTACTCAAGCGGCATGAAGGTGCGTCTGGCCTTTGCCGTCGCTGCGCACCTTGAGCCTGATATCCTGCTGGTGGATGAAGTGTTGGCGGTAGGAGATGCAGTCTTCCAGAAGAAGTGTCTGGGCAAAATGGGAGATGTGACGAAAGAAGGACGAACGGTGTTGTTCGTCAGTCATAATATGTCAGCGGTACAGCAACTGTGCAGTACCGGTTTATTGATAGAAGAGGGCGCAATAGCATATCTCGGCGCAACCGAGAAGTGCATTGATCGTTACTTGAAATCCGCGAGCAACAGACAGGAATCGATTGTGTCACATGCTGCTACTAATGACTTAGCGGTTAAACTGCACAACGTTACGGTCAACGGTTCAACAAACGACAGGCAGAACTTGCCGATAGGCTGCAAACAACTGGACATAATTATTTCCGGCTCAATAGATCGTCCCATGCCGCTGTTACTGGAAGCAAGGATCTATGATCTACGAGAGCAGTGTCTTGCATTTTTCACCCCGCGTCGAGTCAGGGAACATTTTGAGGTCCTCCCTGAGGGCCGCTTTTGTCTGACCGAATCAATCGGATTGCCGCATCTGAATCAGGGCGAATATATTCTTAGTCTCTACATTTCAGAATACAGAAACCAGGGGAAGAGTCCTATCCGTTTGGACAAAGCGCTTCATCTCGAAGCTGAAGGAACGCCAACTGTTACAGGATGGGTTTTTAGACAGGCTAGAGGAAACGGATGGATGCTACTGCCTGAGGCCGAGCCTTCATCGGATAGAGATTCTCCGACATTGTCAGCAACAGATGACCGTTCTAACAATGCACCAAGAGAAGAAAGCTCTACTGTTGAAGACTAATGAATGCATAGAGCATATTTCCGTAGTAGGGTTTCCAAAATCCGGAAATACCTGGCTGGCTAGATTGTTTGCGGATATCCTGGGCGCGCCGGTGCGACAAGGCGCCATGCGCGGCAATCCGGAAATTGCTGCAGAGATCAATGAGCGTCTAACTCGGCAGGCCGACAGCCAGTTCGATATCAGGAAAGAGCATTTTCTCCCCGCCTCGTATTTTAGAGAAGTCGATGAAGTGCCTGCACGAATAGTCTACATATATCGAGATGTCCGAGATGTGCTCATTTCAGCGTTCTTCTACAAGTCTCGTTGCAGAGAGGCCGATGTGCGCATAAAGAGTTATGTATCACTGCTGTTCAAACCCTATGCATTGTTTTGCTATTGGAAGTGTCGCAGGAAACTCTCTAAATACGTAAAGACTTTTAGTGAAAAAGGATGGGGAGGGCCCGTCGGCTCGTGGCGTCAACATATTGCAGAATGGCACAAGGTGAACGATCAACAACCCGACATAGAATTTGCTTTCATTTCTTATGAGGAATTGGTGAAAGACACAGCTTCAACTGTGCTGCAAGCCATTCATAAGTTGAAATTACCCATACCTTCCGATGAACATTTGCAGAATGCTGTTGAGCGCCAATCTTTTGCCTCACAAAAAAGATACTTCGAGCAACTACCTGGCGACTCAAATGTTCCTCTTGGAAAGGAATTCAATGTGAATTTTCTGCGAAAAGGAATCATCGGAGACTGGAAGAACTTTCTCTCGCGCAGAATGGGCCGGATTGTTCATGAACATCAAGGCGAGACACTGCTCAGATTGGGATATGAGTCTGATCCTGAGTGGTATGAGAAGATCTAACAGTTAGTTCAGAAGATGAAATGAATACGGGCCTAAAGTCATTCTTGAAGCGAATTCCCGGAATTCGCCAGAGTTGGCCGCGGTTACGTGAGATGCGCGATATCTTGAGATATCGTTGGGCGGGATCGCCCATACCAATGCTTCATGTCATAAAGATGCGCTGGCTAAAGCGCTTTCGGAGGTCTCATTCTTTGCACACTCTAATAGAAACAGGCACATGGCAGGGTGCAACAGTAGAGGCTATGCGTGACCAGTTTGAACAGATTTACACAATAGAGCTGGACCAAGAATTGTGGGAACAGGCAACCGTCAGGTTTTCACAATATTCGCATGTTCATACTGTCCATGGCGACAGTGGCGAGGTCCTGGCTTCAATTCTACCAAAGATTTCCGCTCGCTGCCTGTTTTGGCTCGACGGACATTTCTCGGGCTCCGACACAGCGCACGGAAAGAGTAATACTCCCATTGTCAAAGAATTGGCCGCTATCCAAGCGCATCACATAAAGGACCATGTGATTCTCGTTGATGACGTGCGATGTTACAACGGAACAGACGGGTATCCCACGCTCGAAAGCATATTCTCGATGTTAAGAGGTATTAACCCTGATTACACAATCAAGGTGGCGGACGATATTGTTCAGGCTTATCCATAATTGTTCTAACGCCAAGAAGGGAATTCGTTGTCTGTGTCTCAACATGATCCAATGGAAACGGTCCGTGTTCTCAAAAGAAGGACGGAAGCGGCTATAGGGTATATAGCGGAGAATATAGACCGCTTAAGGCATCCCGCATATTGTTCACTGACCAAGGATGCGGAAGACCTATATAGAATCTGGCGCAACGATTGTCCTTGCGAACAGCCAGAGTTTGTTCATAGCCGTTGGCTGGATGTTCAGCCTTGCTTCGCACGGCTTGTTGAAAACGGGATGCCGTACAGTTTTCTGCATGATCCGACTTTGTCGCGAAAGTTCTATCGAATCGGCTTTGGTAGACCGCAGGAGCATGAACTGGAGTATCTCCTTGATGGAGTCAGCGAAAACACACGTGACCTCGTTAGACAGTATCGGGAATCACCTGTAGGGAAGCCGACAATGGACTGTCCTCAGCTCGGCATTTCCGTCAATAGTCTTGGGATGCTTTACTATTTTGCAAGAATAATTGAGCAATTGAATCGACACGATTTTGGCTCGATTATCGAATTCGGCGGTGGTTATGGCAGTTTATGTAGAGTGTTCTTGGAGCTGCTTCCAAAACCTCCTACATACGTTATAATAGATCTTCCGGAGATTCTGGCACTGCAGTATGTGTTCTTGCGTGGGAGTTCAAGCGAGTATCGAGTATTTCCACACACATCCCTGCCTATCGAATTGAAAGAGGGTTCTCTAAATCTAGTTCCAGTGCATTTGATAGAGGAATTGCCGTTAGGCGGAGATTTGTTCGTTTCGACGTTCGCACTGTCCGAGGCGGGCAAAGCGATGCAAGAAATTATAACAAGATGTAGCTTTCTCAACTGCAAGGCGGCCTACATGGTGGGGCAAAATGCCAGAAGCATCGAAACGGAAGGGGTTCATTCATGGGAGTCGCCAGAAACAATCCATAGCGCGGCACAGCGTGTTTTCGACACAGTGGAGCTGGCACCCTTCCATCTTGCCGACGCTTGGGAATTGATGGCTTGGCGTGAAACAAATAATAGTTAGTCGGGAAAAAGACAGCAATGCATATCGACTTTTGGAAACTTGGTCTTGCCAATCAATACGTGAACGCATGGTTTGGCGGCATCTACGGCAGTTTTTTTCGAGCGTTGGAGCGTGCCGGAGCCAGGGTGACGCTCAGCACAGCCGCTCCCGATAGAAAAGCGGACGTATTGGTAGTCCCAATCGGGGGTGAGCAAGATATGTTAAGTGCTCAGGCCATGAACTGTTTTCAGGGGCCAACGGTGCTGTATGTTCCGCCAGGCCATGCCTGGTTCCGGCATGGTTTCCTCAACCGATGGCGGGAATACATATTGTTCGCTTACGGCACTGATTTTTCGAATATATCGCCGAACTTATATAAGACGATCGGCATAGAGTATCACTGCTTGCCCTTCGCATCGGACTCATCGGTAATGAGACCCTTAGATGGTATTCCCAAACTATATGATGTGGTGTTTGCCGGCAATCCCGCGAGCGGCACAGGAAGACATAAGTATATCGAGGCCCTGATGAAGAGGTCTTCTGAAGTCAAAGTACAGCTTATCGGGCCGGGATGGGAGCGTTACGGTTATCCTTTCCAGTGCGTAGCATGGGGCGACTTGCTGAATCAGATATATAACATGGCGCGCGTTTGCGTGAACATAGTGAATGATGAGCAAGAAGCAGGACCGGAAACAAGGCTGGATGCGAACCACAGATTGTTCGACCTAGCGATGGCCGGATGTCTTCAAGTATGCAACGCTCCACAAGTTGTTAGAGAATATTTCGATGAGTCTGAAGTGCCGGCTTATGACGATCCGGAAGAATGGGTGTCTGCAGTTCTTTACTATCTTGAGCATCCAGTCGAAGCACATGAGCGTCAAACTGCGGCGCGGTGCCGAGCCCTGGCCGAACACACGTGGGACCATAGAGCGTCGAAATTCATAAAACTCGTTGAAAATAGTTTGAACGATTGGGAAAGTAGGTCACACGCCAAATCTTTCGGGTTATCAATCGGTCGTTATCGAGATACGGTCTTGCCGCCATACGGCGCTTCCGAGATAATGCGTTGGACAGGATCAAGAGTTCTCCATCGAGCACGTCGCCTATTGCGATTCTAAGGGAATCAACATGGCAAATCAGCTACTTAAACTACGCCGTCACCATCGAGATCTTGTCGACCGCGAGTATATTGCTCAATCGTTTTGTCCTTCTGGAATTCGACGCTTCTCTCCCTCCAATTTGATTCGCCAGATCGCGGAAGTTCTGCTTGTCATAGCGCGTTGTTGTCAAACATCTGAGAGAAGAATGGGGTATTTGTTTTCTTGCCGGCGCAAGAAACAGGACGGAATTCGCCTTTATCTTGGATGCGGGATAAAGCGCCTTGACGGCTTTATCAATGTTGACGGACGAATGACAGACGCGACCGACCGGGTCATGAACATTCTTGACCTTGATTTTCCACCAAGCACAGTTGATGAGATATACACGTGTCACATGATTGAACATTTTACGCCTCAGCAATTAGATGCTGCGTTATGCAATTGGTTCGACATTCTTAAGCCCGGCGGATTGCTGACTGTCAGATGTCCGAATTTCAATTTCGTGCTTGATAGTTACTTTCTCAATAACTCTGAGCAGGAACGCTGGAAATATCTCCCCAATATCTTTGGGCCTACGTCTCATGGCCCAAATCCGTATCATCAGCATAGGAACGCATTTAGCGTATTGCGCTTGAGAAGTATTCTCGAGGAGCATGGATTTAGTGTTGCTGAATGTCGAACATGTCCTACGAGAGACAATACCGGTGAAGAGGAAGACATATTCTGTCTCGCGCAAAGACCGGAGCAGCAGGAAGCTTGAAAAGCGAAGGGACGGGATATGACTATTGTCCGTTTGATGGGTGGGATTGGCAATCAGATGTTTCAATATGCCGTCGGCCGTGCAGTTGCAAAGCGAAACAACGAGCAACTCAAATTAGACGTTTCGTATTTTGAACAAGACCCTTTGCGCAACTATCAGCTTCATCATTTCAGCATCGCGGAATCCATTGCTTCTTCAGGTGAAATTGCCAGGGTGACAGGCCGAGGCGATTCTCTTAAAAAGCGTGCGTTGCATCGAATGGAGCGTCTCTTGCTTCCTTATTACAAACGATCAATGTTTGAGGCACGTGTTGATTGCTTTGATCCGAACGTCTTGCTGGCACGAAAGAACGTGTATTTGTCAGGCTATTGGCAAAGCGAAAAGTACTTCAAGAATATTGAGGCAATTATTCGTCAAGACTTTGCCTTTCGGTATGGTCCCGACGCTAAGAATCAAAAGATCGCTAAAGCTATCGCCAACTGCAATTCTGTCAGTTTGCATGTTCGTCGGGGAGACTATGTGTCGAACCCAAAGTTCTATCGAAAATTTGGCGTCTGCTCCTTGGATTATTATCAAAGGGCTGTCGCCAATATGGCGGAGAAGGTTAGCACCCCGCATTTTTTCGTATTCTCCGATGATCTGGAGTGGGCGAGAGACAATCTGAAATTACAGCACGCCATAACGGTTGTTGACCATAACGACGCAGACAAGGCTTGCGAAGATCTGCAGCTTATGAGCCTGTGCAAATATCATATTATCGCCAATAGTAGTTTTAGTTGGTGGGGCGCCTGGCTCTGTTCTTTTCCCGAGAAGATAGTTATCGCTCCCAAGAAATGGATGAACGAGTCAGATCGCGACACGAGAGATCTGCTTCCCGACTCGTGGCATAGAACTTAGCGCGCCATGAAGAAAGATCCACGTGTTTCAGTACAAATGGCAGTGTATAATGGTGAACAATACCTGCGTGAAGCTATCGCAAGTATTCTGAATCAAACCTTTGCTGCCTTTGAACTAATCATAATTGATGATGCTTCGACCGATAACACGTGGCAAGTATTACAGGATTGCGCAGCCAATGAATCGCGGATTTCGCTACTTCGAAACGAAATCAATCTTGGAGTAGCTCAAGCGCGCAACAGAGTTTTGGAGATTGTTCGTGGTGAGTATATTGCCGTAATGGATGCGGATGATATCAGTCTGCCGGGACGACTAGCCGCACAGGTATCGTTCTTGGATACGTTTCCTGAAATAGGATTGATTGGATGCGCTGTACAAGCAATTGACGCGCATGGAGTTTCTATGGGTTCGCATCACCATGCAACCACACATGGCTTGCTTCTCTGGGGCTTATGTTTTACTACGCCGTTTGCACATCCGACTGTGATGTTTAGAAGATCGGTTGTCGAACGTGTGGGTGGCTACGATGGCAGACTCACGGCTAACCTAGACCGTGATCTTTATCAGCGTTTGAGTTCAATTACTCGCTTTGCGAACTTGCCTGATGTGTATTTGCAGTACAGGCGGCATGAGAACACCATCTCGAATCGTCATGCGGAAATCCAGGCGCGTAACAGTGCGAAGGCCGGCCAGCGTATGATGTCTGAGATCCTTGGGTACGAGGTCTCGTTCGAAATATGTCACAATATTAGACTCGATCGGTTTAGGACAGCGGATGATGCTATTGGGGTCGCGTGCTTGATTCGCCCTCTCTATGACGCGTTTGTCTCCAAACAAACGTTATCTCCTTTAGAAAAGCGTCTAATCCGTAAAGATGCCGCGACGCGACTGTTCAACCTTGCTTGGATGTGGAAGCGTGAACCGCGAATGCGGGAGTTTTTCCTGGAGGCGACTCAATTCGACCCGTTTGTTTCAGCAAGAGTGCTTTGGGCAAAGGCTAGATGGAAACTAGTCATGACCAAAAGAGTTAGATATTCTTGAGACCGTAATCTATTAATTTTTCACTGATGAGCGGAGCGAAGCTCGGTTCGACCATGAAGCCATGTCATGCCGTCGCTTTGCGAAGAACTATTGTAGAGTCTAGATGCAGACACTACATTTTCAGGAAGGAAGAGATACTGCCTGCGGACAGAGTCAAGGACGGCTTCCCAAGAGACGTCGTTATCATGGGCGTATCTGCCGATGAGTTTGAGGGGCAGAGCTAGGATCCGGTTATGGAAGAGAAACTTGATATAGTTATTCTGTCAGTCCTTCTGGTGGCGCTCCTGATGATGGGGTTCATGGGGCTCCTGTCAGGCGAATATGGGACAGCGTCAAAGTTGGAAGCGTTGCTCTGTGTTGTGCCAGTAGCGATCCTTGCAGCGGTCGTGCTATCGCCTGTTTGGGTGGGGCTCTTGCTTGGTGGGTTGACCGTCTCAAGATCCTTCCCCCTGCCAATTCTTCATCGATTCCAGGCTGGTGTTCTGATAGCCGTTTTTATTTGCGGGATGGCCATCATTCAGTCGGCAATCAGGAGGGGGGGGCGTCCGAAACGGTGCGGCCTGGAAATGATTTCCATGATCGTTCTTGCTTGCATCATCTTCTGTCGCCTGATTTATGACCGGCCTGGGTCTGCCAGGCTGGGCCAGGCAGGTGGTGGTGGCGAGGCGTTCATGTTTGCCATTGCAGTATTCTGTTACCCGATCATTTACGGGATCGCATCAAGAGACTGGAACGTGGCCAGGAATTTCAAGGTGATGTTCCTGATAGTTGCCGCAATGACGCTATGGCGTTTCACCATAATCTTCGGATGGGGTCTTAGGCAAGGGTTCATGTCTGTTTTCGGTCTGCCGATGTGGTTTTTATGTCCCGCGTTGCTCGCCCTGTCATTCAGAGGGCGGCAAGGTGGTGCTTCTACACCCAAGGCCCGGCTTCTGCACTGGGGGCTGGTGGCGATGATCCTCTTTCTTGGCGTGATTTCGCCGCATCGCAGTCGACCTTTTTTTGCCGCAGGCATTGTTATGGGGGTTGCTTATGTCTATGAGAAGAGCCGCAAGACCCTGATCTTCATGGCTGCTGGCCTTATTCTGGTCGTGAGCCTGTTGATCTGGCGCGGTCAGGGCCAGCTGCCCGGCATGGTGTCGCGGTCGATGTCAACTGTCGTGCCCGTAGAGCGATCGGATATACAGGTCTATGCCAAGAGATACGGTTGGTCACCTGAAAGTGGCTGGGTTTCAGTGTTTCGCAGCCATCTGTATCGCGCTGCCTGGGCGAACATTTGCAGACATCCCATCGTGGGGATTGGTTTCGTCTTCTCTCAGGAGGAGATTATACGTGCTGTAACCACTACGGGCGGTGTTGAGGAGATAGCTCAGGCACTGGCGGTTTCTGGCGCATATCACAACTCGGTGCTTGAGCTTGCAGTGTTCTGCGGTGTCCCCGCAGCCCTGTTGTTCGTGGTCGCTCTTGTCCTTGGCGTTATAAGGTTTATGAAGATGGTGCGCAGGATAAGGGATCCGAATCTGAAGATGATGTCCGCGACCATATTTGGTTTCTTAGTGGCATCATCGGGTCAGATGTTCATGAATGGGATGGCGCATCACTTCTTCATTGTTTGTGCGCTGCTCGCCGTGTTGTGTGGCATTCGTGCGCGAGTGGAGCGAGAGCAATCGGAATCTGCTGCAACTATCGTCAGCGAAGAAGGTGCAGAAACGCATCCTGCGGCATCGGTAGGTCAGCCAGTCTGAACAGATGATAGTCCTGATCAATCCGAACCTTATAGTTTAGAGGGAAGTGTGTCGAAACTCAGATCGTTCCGGGACGGCTACAGCATTATGCTGGCGCCTGTTGTCTCTGCATGTTTCGCTTGGCGAGGCCATAGACGAAGCAATGGAGGTCGGGTATTGAGCTGTGTCGTCGGATATCGATCAGGCTGAAGGCATGGCGTCACTATTCATTTATCCTCCTACCTCATCGACTAATTAACCATTGACCATCAATCATTCCTCTTGAAAATCTTCTTCTACATTGAGGCCTTCTTTCCTGAGCCTACCGGGGCGACGCATGCGGCTATTAGACTCGCACGCTCACTGCGTGCGCATGGACTGCAGGTTACGTTCATGATTGATGAACGTGGGGCAGGATGGGATAAGGGCGGCAAATACGAAGGCTTTGATGTGCAATCCTTCACCATTGGTCAGTCGGGTAAGTTCAGGCGCTTGAACGGCATCGTGAAGGCACTGGGCTTTATGCGAGCGAGAAGGACTGGTTCAGATATTTTACATGTCCATGGCGGATATTATATGAGCTTGCTTCTCGCGTGGCTTGCTAAGCTATTGCTAGGGATCAAGACGGTCTTGAAGGTCACGTCGGATGAGTGGGATACCCCTGATGGTGTTGAGCAGGCGAAGTATGGTGGGATCACGTCGCATTTCTACAGAGCCCTGGATGGTGTGGTCACAATGACTGATGGGTTGGCGCAGAAGTGTAGAAACTGGGGATATGCGGGCCAGTTAGTGATAATTCCCAATGGCGTTGACTGTGAGTTGTTCAAACCGTTAGGTACTGTGGGAAAGCATGCAATGCGGAAGAAACTCGGGCTTGATCCTGAGGGCAGAATAATCGTTTATGTCGGATGGATGGGGTACGGGAAGGGGACGGACGTCCTTTTCAAAAGCTGGTCCAGGTTGGGCGCCGAATTCAAAGGGCTGCGTCTGTTATGCGTGGGGAATTACCACGGTGATACAGATACGCCCGAGAAGTTGGCTAACTTCCTTGAAGAACATGGTCTCGACCCTGGGCTGGCGAAGCATCCCGAGCTGAAATGCATAGGGCCTGTTGACAACGTGCATGAGTATCTTCAAGCGTCGGACATCTTCTTGTTTCCGTCACGCAGAGAAGGCTTTGGAACAGTCCAAGTTGAAGCTATGGCTTCTGGGTTGCCCTGTGTTGTGAACGACTTAAAAGGGGTGTCGAGCGATATATTGCCAGACCCAGCTGTGGGTTTTAGAATCGAAGGAAACGATGTTGAGCAAATATCTGAGCTGGTGATGCGGTTACTCAATGATGCTGCCTTGTGTGACGAAGTCGGCCTCGCTGCACGTGATCGAGCCTGTTGCGTTTATGCGCACAGTGTTGTCACGGATCAGTATGTTGAGTTTTACAGAAGGCTTCTTAATGATTAGGCGGCACAGATCAGGAGGAGTGATGTGAGCCTGAAACCATTGATAATGGGATTTTTTTCGCCAGCCTCGCTTCAGGATTATATCCCATCGTTGGGTGAATTCCATTGTCCGCCCCAAGGCTCAGTAGGTAGTTCGCTTGTCAATCTCGTTCGGGTTCGACTCGAGCGACAGATGCCTACTGATGTGATCACTTGCGATTTCTTCGCTGAGCAGGACATCAGGAGGTATGAGAGTGAGTTGCTGAATGTCTGGGTTGTTAAGAGTCGTGCAAAGCGTCGGATCCGTGACGGATATCTTGTTGAGCGGGAACTGATTCATCGAGCGATGAGCGAGAGTTCGGCCGATTTGTGTCATGCTAATTGGACTTATGAATATGCAGTATCAGGCCTCACGCAATCGGCCTTGCCTTGTCTGGTGACAGTGCATGATAATGCGGATAGGATCCTACGGGTTGCCGGTCCGTGCTACCTTGGTTCTTACCTTGTCACGCAGTGGGTCTTGCGGAAGGCACGCCACCTCTCGGCAGTCTCACCCTACATAGCGGGTTGTCTGGGTCGCAAAGTGGGCAGGGATATTCCGATGATACCTAACACCTTCTGCGATTGGTTGTGGGTGCATTCGAACGAGATATCCGAGGCGAAACC
The DNA here is from genome assembly GCA_030622955.1 of Lentisphaerales bacterium. Lineage (GTDB taxonomy): Bacteria > Verrucomicrobiota > Kiritimatiellia > JAUXFM01 > JAUXFM01 > JAUXFM01. The sequence continues at coordinate 3,234 of JAUXFM010000046.1, read as the reverse complement.
CGATGGGCCCAAAGTGATTGTCAGCGCATTGGATTGGACGCGCTGCAAGAATGTCAGGCGGGCACTACGTGCATTTCAATTGGTACGCCGCAAGTATCCAGGAGCTCGCTACATGTTGATGGGGTCCGGGTTGGCGGAAAGTGGCCCAGCGGAGAGATGGGCAAATGCCCGTGGTCTGTCCGAAGGCGTTATCTTCATGGGGAGCCTGGACTACCGCGACTCGCTGAAGAGAATTGTGAGTGCTGATTTGTTGTTCCATCCTTCTTTGGAAGAATCTTTTGGTTCACCCGTTGCAGAGGCCATGGCCATGCATGTACCGATCGTAGCGGCACGTGATGCTGAAGGTGTTGCCTGGTTGATGGAGAACGGGAGATATGGTCAGCTAGTTTCCGGGCGTTCGATTGACATGATGGCAGATGCAATTGTTGCGGCATTGAAGAATCGGTCAGGCAGTATTTTCGAAGGTGCTGCAGACAGGATACACGAGCTCTGTAAACCGGGCAAAGTGCTGAATGAATATGAGGAGCTCTATGCCCGCGTGATGCGGGAGTAGCGGCAGTATGTTCTCTATAGTTACACCAGTTCTGAATGGCATGCCACAGATCCGACGTTGTGTTGGGTCTGTGCGTGGCCAGGAAGGGGTCGACGTTGAGCATATGATCCAAGATGGTGGCTCAACGGATGGCACGAGAGAATGGCTCAATCAGCAGGCCGGGCTCAAGGTTGTCTGTGAGAAGGATCATGGCATGTATGACGCGATCAACAAGGGCTGGTCGCGGGCAACTGGCGGCATCCTTTCCTGGCTCAATGCTGATGAGCAGTACCTACCCAATACTCTTGCCCGGGTTAGAGCAGCCTTTCAACAGGATCCCAACTGCATGTTGGTCTACGGGAATGCGATCGTCGTCGATTCTGTAGGTGATCCGCTGGCCGCAAGGAGCGAATTGCCGCTCAATGCATTAAGGATTCGGAATACCTTCCTGAATATCTACTCCTGCACAATGTTCTTCCGTCGCGAGCTTCTTGACGATGGGCTGCTTGAATTGGATTCGTCCTACCGTGATGCAGGTGATGCTGATCTTATTCTTCGACTTCTTTCGAAGGGGATCAAGACGCTGCATGTTGATGAGTATCTTTCGCTTTTTGGCGCCGATGCCACCAACTCAAGTGCGGGCGAGCAATCTGCAAAAGAGCGGGAGTTGGTCCGTGAGAAATGGGGTGGCTCAAACAAGCCGATTATACGTAAGGGTGTGCAGGCAGGCAGATGGTGTGAGCGGCTGATCAAGGGACACTACCTTGCCGACAAAGTTGATTATGATTACGCACTCGACGAGAAGCCCGAGTACAAACGCGTCCAGAAGAGTGGTGTCAGTGGCCGTTTTGATATTACGCACCTGCGTCGGCCTGGCCGGAAGAAACGTTGCGCAGCTTCTGCTTGGTTTGAAGGCGTCCTACGTTTACCGGCTCTAAATGACAGGGGACGCAAGTTGAGAGGCAATCTCAGGTTTGCTCTTAGTCAATGTGTTGAGACTTTTGATCGCCAGGGATTCCCGGCAGTTTTTGCCGATGGGACCCAGGCATACTGGCGTAAATGTGGTTGCCAGGCCCCGTTTGGTCCCGTCGCCGAGGCGAAAGAAATGTTCTGCCATGGGCTGGGCGAGGCCGACAAGGCAAGGATCATTATGGCGGCCGATAAAGCCGTTGAGTGCGATTTCACATTGCTGGGCGGTACAGCGAAGTTCACCGATAGGCCGATTGAATGGCATCGCGATTTCAAGAGTGGTTTCCTGTGGGATCCTGACACACACTGGAGTCGGGCCTCTTTCTATCTTGGAGAAGCAGGTGCCGATATAAAAGTGCCATGGGCGTTGAGCAGATTTCAGCATATACCTTCGCTTGGCCTCGCTTACTGGCTGACATCCGATCAGCAGTACCTGTCGGCTTTCCGTGAACAGGTTGGTGACTGGATCGATAATAATCCTGTCGGCTATGGTGTCAATTGGGCAAGTGCCATGGATGTTGCCATCCGGGCATGCAACCTGGTGAGTGGGGTCTGGTTCTTTGAGCAGGAACTCATCGGTGCGAGGAATGATGCAGGGTTCTTCGGTAAACTTTTGCGTTCTTTGTGGCGACATGGCGCACATCTAGATCGGATCTTGAAATGGGAGGGACTGCTTTCACGGGAGAAGGGGCACCACATTGTTGCGGATCTGACGGGCCTGTTCGCGCTGGGAGCAGTGTTCCGATGGACCGATCAGGGCAGGAAATGGTTGTCGCGCGCAGTGGAAGGGTTGGAGTATGAGATGCAGGTGCAGGTTCTTCGTGACGGCGTATCCTTTGAGCGTTCTGTCGGTTATCACCGGCTAGTACTTGAGATGTTTCTGTTCTGCGGTTCACTAGCGGAACGGATAGGCCAACCTCTTTCGGATGCCTACAATTCAAGACTCAAGAAAATGTTCAGTTTCATGGAGTCCTCTGTGCGGGATGATGGAACCATGCCGCTGCTGGGCGACAGCGACGATGGCCGCTTTCTCGCAAGTGGTGCAAGAAGCCTGACTGATTACGGTTATCTGTTCCAAGGGGAAGCCTGTCACATTGATCCGGACTATTACCTCCTTACAGGTAAGACCTGTTCTGCGGGAAAACGGTCGGATGTCAGCACCGCTTTCAAGGAAGCTGGCTTCTACTTTATGAAGGGTGGTCGTGGCTCGGTAATTGTGCGGGCGGGAGCCTTGGCCGAAGGTGGATGGCATGCGCACTGCGATCAGTTGTCTTTCGAACTCCTTGTCGGTGGCTGCCCAATATTTGTAGATCGCGGAACGGGTGTTTATTCGGCCGATCCCGGCAGGCGAAACTATTTCAGGAGTACCAAGAATCACAACACTGTGATGGTGAACAATGCGGAGCAGAACCCCATCGGGGACGGATCGGGGTTCATGTTTGCGATGGCGGATAGGACTGAGACGAAAGTGATCGACTGGAGTGTCGGGGAAGAGAAAGATGAACTCACGGCCGAGCATTATGGCTACAGGATTCTGGATACGCCTGTAACACATCGGCGATCGATCACGTTCTTTAAGAAGGAAGGTAGGCTTGTTATTGAAGACAACTTGTTTTCGAGTGAGAGCGTCGACAGGGTCGGCTGGTTCTTTCATTGTGCTCCGGGTGTGAGAGTTTCCAGGATAGGCGATGTGGTTTACATGAGGGCTGGTTCGGAAGTCGGAGGCCAAGCGG
>JAUXFM010000092.1 GCA_030622955.1 Lentisphaerales bacterium | reverse complement strand
TCGGCCATGGTCTTGAAGTAGAGCGAGGAGTTGCCCGCCAACTCGAGCTCGAAGGCCCAGATCCGGATGGCGATCCCCGCCGTGTACCCCGTCCGCGAAAGCACTACCTGTATCCCAGCCATTGTGAATTCACCCACCTCAGTACGATTCAACAACACCAGCCGTGACATCTCGGACCGGTCAACAAGTTTAGCCAATACATCGCGCGAACCCGGCCCCTGCAACGCAATATCAACACGACAATCCGCACCATGCTGAGAATCCTTGAGATCACGCAGCGTTACCGGGTGCAGTACACGCTTGTGAGTGTTATCGGGATCAAGCAGCGCTTCACCCGAGTTGACGAAATTGAGCCACTCCCAATCCTGCTGCTCGTTCGCTGCATTAACGACAACGAGAAATCTCTCCCGCGTGACACGGTAAACCATGACGTCATCCAGGATATATCCGCTGGGATCCAACATATACGCGTAGAAACTTTCGCCGTCACCAATCCAACGTGCGTAATTGGTCGTGACCAGGTCCAGAAAGTCTTCTGCATACTCACCGGACACCTCGAAGACGCCCATGTGCGCCACATCGAACAGAGCACAGGTTTCTCTTACGGCTTTGTGCTCTTCCAGGTTGGACCTGTACCAGATCGGCATCTCCCAGCCTGCGAAAGGCGCCAGCTTATTCGTTCTCTTAGCATGTTCTTCATACAATGGCGTACGCTTGAGCTCACCATTCTTCTCCTGGAAACTGAAACTCTTGCCGGCATCCACCTTGACGAGCCCCGCCAGCTTCCGCTGGCCAACAAAGTACGGCTTACCAAGATCAAACCATTGCTTCTGCCCGGATTTGAGGATCTTCCCTGCGTCACTTCCTGCCGCAGGCAGGCCCATGGCCTTACAAAGCGCTTCTCTTTCCTGGCCAGAGCATTTCTCGGCACCTGCCGCCAGGAGCCCACCTTCAACTGCACTGTTCCCGGTTATGACGTAGCAGACATCTTCGCCCTCAAGCTTCAGTACCCGCCCATCTACACCACACTGATCGGCCAGGTCACCGGCTGCAGGACCGCGCAATTCGATGAGCACTTTCTCGGCACCGTCGGTCTTGCAATCAGCCGCAAGATCATCAACAACAACAGGCCCTTCGACCTTGGCATTGACATCATCACGATCGAAAACGAGATATCCTTCCGCATGACCACGCATCCAGCCCAGAACCTCTCGCGCCCGGCCGGGATTCGCGATCACGAAGAAACCGTTGTCCGGCCTGTCATCCCTGGCACGTATACGGGAAACAACGACATCGTCTATAAGCTTCCCATCAGCATCGAGCATGAGCGTGCGGCGCGCCTGGCCCGAACCCAGTGTTTCCAGGTCAGTGGTCACCAGATTCTGCATGTGCGCCTCTACTCTCGCGCCCTTGACCCTTATCAAGCCTGCCTGCGCGGGGAAGAAGACCGTGCTGCCGCCACTCCTGGTTCCTTTTGCCTGAGCCGACTCAACAGGCGATCCCGGCAAGACACTGTAATGCTGTGAAGTCGATTCCACAGGTTGGCTGTCATCAAGCTCATTGACCAGTTCCGCCACTTCCCTTTTCATCGTTTTGAGCACATCGTATTCGATCTTGCCCCGCGGCAGGACGCCGAGCATCCCGTCATAATGAAACGGATAAATGGACTGCAGGATCTTCGATATTGTCTTTGCCAGCCGATCCAACTGGGCATGGGTAACACCCCTTTGCGTCAACCAGGGAGTACCCATGCGGACACCTGTAGCCAATGCGGTCAGCGTATCGCCCGGCACGGTGTTCTTGTTGGCAACGATGCCGCAGAGCTCAAGTATTCTGACAGCCATCTCGCCGCGCAGCTGTTCATCGGTGAGACGCGGCAACTTCTTCAGATCGATCAGGAGAAGATGTGTATTGGTGCCCCCGTATCCCAGGTCCAATCCTTCTTTCTCCAGTGCCTTTCCGAAATACGCGCAATCCTCCACCATCTTCCGCTGTACAGCCTTGAACTCGGCCGTCATGGCGATCTTGAATGCAACTGCCAATGCGGCGATCGTATTGATGTGCGGGCCGCCCTGCTCGCCCGGGAAGACGGCCATGTCAACTGCTGCAGCATGCTCGCGATCAGTCGTAAGTATCACGGCACCACGCGGACCCATCAGCGTCTTGTGAGTCGTAAAAGTGGTGACATCAGCAATGCCGACGGGGCTGGGATAGACACCCGCTATTACCATGCCCGCAGGGTGCGCGATGTCGGCCATCAACATCGCCCCACACTTGTCGGCAATCTCCCTGAACCTGTTCCAGTCCGGTGCCCATGGATAAGACGAGTACCCCGCAATGATGAGCTTCGGCTGCTCTTCCATCGCGATCTTCTCAATCTCGTCGTATTCCAGTCTATGCGTGTCAGGATCAATCCCGTAACTGACAGCACGATACCGCTTGCCCGACATGTGGAACTCCGAACCGTGACTCAGATGCCCACCATGCATGAGATCCATCCCGAGGAAGGTATCACCTGGCTCCAGAAACGCTTCCTGGACCGCAATGTTCGCAGCGGCGCCAGACAAGGGCTGTACATTGGAGTATATGGACTCGGCGGGCGCATTCTCGTTGGCAAACGCCTGGGATACACGACGCTGACACAGTAGCTCTACGTTGTTGACGAATTCTGTCCCCTTATAGAAACGGCGGTCAGCGTACCGCCTGTAATGTGCGAGAACAGCCGGTGTGTCTGACAGGATCTCCTCGTCCCAGGAATTCGCCAGGGAAGACGGATATCCTTCTGCATAAAGGTTGGTATATGATGATTCCAGCACTTTGCGAACGATAGGGTGACACATGCTCTCTGAAGGGATCATGATCAGGCGTCTGCCCTGGCGCTCTTCCTCAAGATTGATCAACCGATCCATCAATGGATCGACGGTTCCCAGTTCACCCTCAAATGGGAGTTTCCCCACAGTTCTATCTTCTTCTCTTATCATCATCCACCTCTCTAATCATTGCGACCTCTTCCAAGTGCCCGGCGCAGTTCCACCTGATATGCAGTGAAGCCCACTCGGGCCCTGCCAAGCAGCTATGGTTCCCAGACCGGAATTCTCAACTTGAGAAACCTGGCTCGACGGTGCCTGCCCAGCCGAAGGCATGGTCTCGCCCGCCAGCATGTTTAGCGCTTTGGTCATTCGTGCTTCATGCTGGCCGGTGTGCCGGCCAGCATCGGACTAGTTGATCACATTAATGGGTTCACGTTCAAGAAAAGCCTTAACATTCGCTACAGTTGAACAGACATTTGCACACCCCTTGACTGTTTGACTAGCCATGGCGAATTTGATATAGCTAGCAGCCTATTGAAGACCCTTATTTGCTGACACAACAGTGCTTGGAGAACGGAAATGACACCAGCGGACAGGAAATACGGCAAGTCACATGAATGGGTAAAGATCGACGGAGATATCGCCATTATCGGGATCTCAGATCATGCACAGGAAACGCTTGGTGACATAACATTTGTTGACCTGCCAACCATTGGTCAGACCCTGGAAAAGGGCGGCGAATGCGGAGTCATCGAATCCGTGAAAGCGGCAAGCGATCTCTACTCACCCATAAGCGGCGATATTACCGAAGTCAACACTGCGCTAGAAGAAGAGCCTGAGATCATCAACAAAGACCCCTATGAAGGTGGCTGGATACTTAAAATCAAGGGCTCCAAGAGCGAAGAGCTCGACGAGTTGCTCGACTCCGAAAGCTACGACAAATCTATCCAGAAAGAATAGATGAGTTACATCGCGACCACAGATGCAGAGCGGCAGGAAATGCTGAAGATCTGTGGTGTGTCTTCTGTTGCAGATCTCTTCGCCGACATTCCTTCTGATGTGGCGCCAAAATCGTTCAATCTGCCCGAAGGCAAGTCAGAACTTGATCTTCATTGTCACTTCAGGGAACTCGCGGGCCGGAATAAGCCGCTCACGCTGAATTTCTTCGGCGGTGGGTTCTATGATCATTTCGTACCGGCCGCAGTCGATGCACTCGTTTCGCGCAGCGAATTCTACACGGCATATACTCCCTACCAGCCGGAGCTGTCACAGGGAACACTCCAGGCAATATATGAATACCAGACGGCCATCTGCAGACTGACAAATATGGATGTCGCGAACGCCTCGCTCTATGACGGCGGAACCGCTCTCTACGAAGCATGCCAGATGGCCATTCATGCCACACGCAGGAACAGGATCGTTATTGATGGCGGGCTCAATCCTGTGTATCGCAAGATGCTCTACAGTTATACGGCCAACCTGCACATCAATCTGGCCGACTGCGTGCCGGTAATCCACGGGCACTGCGACCGCTCATATATCATGGATACACTTGATGAATCCACGGCCGCGGTCGTCCTGCAAAACCCCAACTTCTTCGGGGTCGTTGACGATCACACTGACATCGTCGAATACTGCCATAAACATGGCATTCTCGTTATCCAGGTGATCTATCCCATCGCCGCAGCACTGCTCAAAACGCCCGGTGAAATGGGTGTAGATATCGCCGTTGGCGAAGGCCAGTCGCTCGGATTACCCCTTTCGTTTGGTGGCCCTTACCTGGGCATCATGGCAACGACGAAGAAACAGGTCCGCAGGATGCCCGGCCGTATCGCGGGACGCACGGTGGATAAGAAGGGCCGCGAAGCGTTCGTCCTGACACTCCAGGCACGGGAACAGCATATACGCCGCGAAAAAGCAACGTCCAACATCTGTACCAACGAAGCCCTTTGTGCGCTACGGGCCCAGATATACCTGAGCCTACTGGGCAAAAACGGGCTCAAGGAGGTCGCACAACTCTGCGCCGCCAAAGCGGAATATGCGAAACAGCAGCTTAATAAGATTAAAGATGTCGAAGTGATGCGGGCCAGCCCGACCTTTAACGAGTTCACTGTGAAGCTGCCCCGTTCCGCAAAGGAAGTCGTCAACGCAATGCTGGCGAAGAATGTTGCACCGGGCCTTCCGCTGGGACGCTTCTATGACGACATGGACGAATACATGCTCGTCGCAGTGACAGAAAAGAGAACAAAGGCACAGATTGATCAGCTTGCGGAAGCTCTGGAGTCGGAACTATGTCAGTGATCTACAAGAAATCGGTAAAGGACAGAAGAGGCGTCAAACTGCCGGCACCCGATGTTCCGGCCGAGCCGGCCATCCCTGAATCCTGTCTACGCGCCGAAGATGCAGAGCTCTGTGAGCTTTCTGAGCTCGATGTCGTCCGCCACTTCACGGAACTCTCACGAAAGAATTTCGGCGTTGATACGGGCTTCTATCCGCTCGGTTCCTGCACTATGAAATACAATCCCAAGATCCTTGAGACCATCGCCAACATCCCTGCTTTTCACGATGCACATCCATTCCTTCCCCAGTTCTCGGGTGGCTCAGCCCACGTACAGGCGAATCTTGAGGTGCTTTACAACCTCGAGAGAGCTCTTTCCGAGATCACCGGCATGAAAGAGTTCAGTCTCCAGCCGCTCGCAGGGGCGCATGGCGAACTGACCGGCATGATGGTCATAGCCGCCTATCACAACGACAAGGGCAACAAGAAGACCGAAGTACTGATTCCGGATGAAGCGCATGGAACGAACCCATCCAGTGCTGCGATCGCAGGCTACGAGGTCAAGGCAGTGCCGACTAACATGGAAACCGGCATGCTGGACCTGGATGCCCTGCGTTCAATGATAGGCGACCAGACGGCTGCTGTAATGCTGACCAACCCGAACACGCTCGGCATATTCAACAGCGAGATCCAGGAACTGGTCGAAATCGCTCATGAATATGATGCGCAGGTCTATTACGACGGTGCCAACCTTAACGCAGTGCTCGGAAAGTTCAGACCCGGTGACGCAGGTTTTGATGTTATGCATGTTAACCTGCACAAGACTTTCGGCACACCTCATGGTGGCGGTGGGCCCGGCTCAGGGCCCGTGGGCGTGAGAGAACATCTCGCCGATTTCCTGCCAATATCACGCGTTGTGAAACACAAGAACAATGATTACAGCCTGGATTACGGCCAACCGAAATCTATTGGCTACATCGCACCTTTCTACGGAAACTATGCAATCTGCCTTCAGGCATACGCCTATATCGTAGCACTCGGGAAACAGGGCCTGATCGATGTGAGCGAGAACGCCGTGCTGAACGCCAACTACCTGATGAATCTTCTGAAAGACGATTTTGATCTGCCGCTCGATCGAGCCTGTATGCACGAGTTCGTACTGTCTGCAAAGAAACAGGTAGAACATGGCGTGCGTGCTCTTGATATCGCTAAGGCGCTCATAGATGAAGGGTTCCATCCCCCTACAGTCTACTTCCCACTCATTGTCAAGGAAGCTCTTATGATTGAGCCCGTCGAAACAGAGAGCAGGGAAACACTCGACAGTTTCGCGGCCACTATGAAGAAGATAGCACGGATGGCTGAAAAGGATCCCGAATCGCTACTCGCCACGCCCTCCACTACATCCGTTTGCAGGCCTGACGAAGTCAAAGCTGCAAAGGACATGGATTTCTCCTACAAGGGCTAGAGCAGTTTCACAAATTCTGTAGCCGTTTGTGCTGTCCAATTGCCCTGCACCGGTGTCGCCCGGCAGGCGACGGCGAAACCAACAACCTTACTCCGGATTCTTGCCGGCTTCCCTGATCTTCTTTTCGAGCACAGCTATCTTGACCTTTATGTCGCCCTTCTTTTCAAGAAGCGCTTGGCCTTCCTTGTCGGCAGCCATGAGCTCTTTCACCTTGGCGTCCTGCACCTTGCGCGCCTCGTTGCACGCGGCCTCCTCTTCGACAGTCGCGGCCGAGATAGCTCCCTTGAGAGCCTTGCTTGCTTCGCTTCTTCGCTTCTTCGACGCAACAACCTCTTCGTCATCTTTGCCCTGCTCAACAGCACGCTTCAGATCGTTCACCTTCCGCCGCGCGGCCGACCATTCCTTGCCAACCTCCACCATCTGCTCTTTGGCATTTGCGATCTGTTCGTTCAGCTTGACGGCTTGTGGCATCCTATCCAGCTTTGCTTTGCGGGCCGCATGATATGCCTTCCACTCTTCGCTGTTCCTCTCGGTACTGACTGCAGCATTCCTGAGCATAACCAGCTCCTGACCGGCATCCAATACACGTGCAATCGGTGAAGAATGATCTCTGAGCGTGAACTCGGCAAGACGACGCTGCCACTCTATGTCGCCCTTCCTGGCGTTGATCGCCTGCAGGGCCTGCGCTGCCGCAATGTACTCTTTGTTGTCCTTGAGCCTTAGCTCGATCAAGTCGCATAGCTCTTTGTAGGCGGCACTGGAGGCCTTTCCCGCCACGGCAACGCCAGGGTCGTTACTCTCTTTTTCTCGAACTGCCTTTTCAGCTTCGTCCCTGGCTTTGAGCTCCTCGGCAGCAGCATCGGACCTGCAAGCCCTGTCACGTACTTTCGCAATGGCTCGATCCAGCTTCTTCCTGGTATTCTGCAGATCCTTCAGCTCTTTCTTGAACGCCGCAACATCAACTGTTGCCCGTGGCTCTTCCTTCTTCTTTTCGGCGGCCTCTACCGCAGCATCGGTGTTCTCCCCTGCAAGATTGGGCTCTTCCTTCTTTTTCTTGCCACCAAGGAGCATCACTGCCATACAGGTCAAGCTGCATACGAGTACCTTCATTGAAAACCACCTCCCGAATTGATTAACCGTTAATATCGATCCGTTGAAATACGTATCCCAACGAGCAACAACTATAGGGGGAGAGAGCGTTGGGCGTCCAGCTTTCGTCGCACCGATGTCCAGATGGCGCTCAGGCCAAGGCCTCGAGATCTCCGCCCCAGAAAGGCTTGTGCCTGCCGAAAGGGCAATGTGCAGGGCTCTTTCCAAGGCTTGCCCTTCGAAGTTCGAAGAGCGAAGCAGGGCCTACGATCTACGGATCACAGCCCACATCTCACTCATCCAGCTGCCCTGCGGGTAGGCTGGTCGGGACCGGCGCCGGCTGTGTACATGTGCTTTCGAGGGCCACGTGTTTCCCCTGGTCGGAGGCATCGTGGAAGGCATGCATCACATCCAAAATGTGGTAGGCAAGTTCCCCACTTGCCCTGTTCTTGCGACCGGATCTGAGAGCATATGCCATGTCTGCAGGGCCAATACCACGGCTGTTCTCGACATAGCCATGGGTAAGTTCTATCTCCTGCCAATCTTCCTCGCCCTTCTTCAACTTCACCGGGCCACCAAATACGTTTGGATCCGGCACACTCAACGAGCCTTCTGAACCGTAGATTTCGATTCTCGGCAGATTTGCACCCCAGACGTCGAAACTGGTGAGGATCGTGCCGATCGCACCATTCTGAAACTCCATAATGCCGGCTACGTGTGTTGGAACTTCCACTTCGATCTTCTGGCCGTTCTTCTTCTTGCTAGTAATCGTACGTTCCGGGAATGTGATCCTGGCAGATCCCGTCACTTTGGCCACAGGCCCCATCAATGCAACCATGGCCGTAAGATAATAAGGGCCCATATCGAACATCGGGCCACCGCCAACCTTATAGTAGAATTCGGGATCCGAGTGCCATCGCTCATGGCCACGACAGGTCATGAAGGCTGTTGCGGCAATCGGATCGCCGATTGCACCATCAGTGATCAGCTTACGACAGGTCTGGATGCCGCCACCCATGAATGTATCGGGAGCGTTTCCGATCATGACGCCTTTTGCCGCGGCTGCGTCCAGGAGTTTCTTGCCTTCTGCACGCGTCAGCGTTATCGGCTTCTCGCCATACACACTCTTTCCAGCTTCAACCGATTTCATGGCGATATCGAAATGCGCCTGAGGCGTGGTTAGGTTCACAACAATGCTGATTTCTGGGTCAGCCATCAGTTCTTCGACCGTCATGGCTCGGACACCCGGATATTCACCCGCTTTCTCTTCGGCTCTCGCCACATCCAGGTCTGCACATGCCTTGACTTCGAGAATGTCGAAAGTGTTGCACATATTCTTGAAATAGATCCCACAAATGTTCCCACATCCAACTATTCCAACCTTAGTCGTTTCCATCTTCGACACCTCTCGTTAGTTCGATAATTCGTTGACCGGGTGATCAGGTGTCGCAGCATGCCTCATACTTGCGAACTCCCAGACCCCGATATTCCGACACCCCCATACCTCCTACTACTTCTTCTTCCTGGCCGCCTTCTTTCTCGGGCTGTTGTATTCCGGCACAATCTTGTCCTTCGCCGCCCACATGATGCCGCGCTTCACGATCTCGAGCACTTCCGGCTGCTTGAAATCCTTGGCGACATGGCCCAGCGAGGTGTAGAAGATGCGACTTTTGTAATACATCCGCTTCCATACAACCGGCATCACGGTGCTTTTGATCCAGGAGATGTCTTCATAGCGTCCGTGAAACGTTGTGTGTGCCAGCACATCATTGCCCGGATCGGTGTGCATGTAGTACTGCTCGGTATGCATGCGGAAATCACGAAGCCCTTTTGTGATGGGATCTTTCTGGTCGGCAACATTTACCGTGTAACGTGCGTTTGAGCCGCCCGGATGAGCCACCCACTGACCACCTGTCATGAACTGGTAGCCAACATTCTGCCGGAATGAGTCACACATGCCGCCATGCCAACCGGCAATGTTGGTGCCCCGCTTGACGGCTTCCCTCAAGCCCTGCCATTGATCATCACTTATCTCGCCCATCGTCCAGACAGGAAGAATCACCCTGTAATTCCGCATCTTCCTCTTGTTGAGATAGGCGTCAAGCGTGTCCGAGACCGTCACCTTGTAGCCCTTTTTCGTCAACCAGGGCTCGAAGATATTCGCACACTGCTCTGGTTCATGTCCGTTCCATCCGCCCCATACAATTAATGCCTGTTTCTTCATTGCCCCCCCCCATGGATGTTTTTCTCACAATACCCATCCATTGACAGCATTACAACGGACATTGGATTCTTTTTCCACGCATTTGGCTCCTCTACGCCGGAGGTTCCCCGCGAGATTGCAGATATCTACGATAGGATACTGCCCTGAAAAGAAAGATCGGGTGCGACAAGGTTTTAAAAAGTTTCAATTTCTCCTTCGTTCTGAGCGGCAGTGGCGAATACCATACGCTGGACCTCTCTTGGGAGATAAGAGCCCCCTTGCGTTATCACTCAAATGCCGGGCTTGCATCTGGAATACGGGCCCTCTGCCGAATCGAGCACGTGGGAAGAACTCTATCTTATATATGATATGGTGATGGTCGAACTCCTAGAGGAGCTTGGCTTTTTTCAAGGCGATCGGCCAGCCTGGCATATTCACAAAACGGAACGTATCGAAAACTACGTCACCGACCTCATCTCTATGCTGGGGAATGCTGTAGGAGCACAGCCTTTTGCCATCAACCTTCCGTCGCTACTGGGCAAAACACGTTAGCATCGCACCAGTCCACTATGTGATCCGCCAGCGGATCAGGGAGGCAAGACGCCTTCTCGTGGAAACACGCATGAATATTGGCGAGATCTCTGAACAGGTAGGCTTCACTGATCCGCTCTATTTCTCCCGTAGATTCAAGAAAAATACAGGGGGCACCCCGACAGAGTACAGGGAGCGGCACGCGGACCCATGGTCTTTCCCTTTGGCCGCCCATTTTGGGGATTGAACATCCAACGCTCAACATCCAACGCTCAACATCCAACGCTCAACATCCAACGCTCAACATCCAACGCTCAACATCCAACATCCAACATC
>JAUXFM010000117.1 GCA_030622955.1 Lentisphaerales bacterium | reverse complement strand
TAGAGCGGTTGAAGAAATACTGTAGCCGGAGAGGCGTGGCGAATGCGACAGCGACAAGGAAGGCGAAGCAGTAATGGTTGAACTATTGCGATGGAGCCTGAAGCCGTAACTGTTGCATGCAGTAGCACAAACGGCTACAGAATTTGCAAAACTGCTCTAGGTGGAGGTAGAGTTCTTTCTGGGGTGTACTGTTCCCTGGCTCAACACTCTCTCGATAACGCCCAATAATTGCTTTGCCTCGTAGGGCTTCTGGATAAATCCCCATGACCCTCGCTCGAGATAAGAACGTACGTATTCCCTCGAGAAGCCCGATGTCATGATGACGAGTGCCGCAGGTTCAATCTTGAGGATATCATCGAGAACGCCCTTTCCGTCCTTGCCCCGCATGATCACATCAATTATCGAGAGATCGATTGTATCAGCATGTTCACGGTACAGGTAGACGGCCTGTTCGCCGTTTCCGGCAACGTGGAGTTTATAGCCGGCATCCTTGAGGATTGCAGCCGCTTTGTCGCGAGCTTCCTTCTTGTCGTCAACGATAAGGATCGTCTTGCCCCTGGCATCGAAGCCTCTGTCTTTCCTCGCGCTGATGCCTTTCTGGTCCTTGGCCTTCGGGATAAAGAGTCTGAAGCTCGATCCTTGGCCAGGCCTGCTCCTGACTTTGATCCAGCCGCCACATTTTTGTACAGCGCCCTGGATGACAGTCAGTCCGAGGCCCATAGACGTGCTCAGCTCCTTTGTGCTGAAGAAAGGATCAAAGCAATGATCGAGAACCTCTTTAGACATTCCGGTTCCATCGTCGCGTATCCTCAGGATTACGTAAACGCCGGCTTTGGCGCGAGGGTTGAGATTATTGGCTGGCTTGGCAATGGGTCTCGCCAATGAATCAATCGTAATGATGCCACCGTTGGGCATGGCCTCTGCAGAGTTCAAGAAGAGATTTACCAGTGCATCCATAAGGTGGGCCTGATCCACCATCACGTACGGCAGCCCGCTAAGAGCCTTCGTCTTGAATACAATATTCTTTTCGTCGAAAGTACCCTTTACGAGATCAATGGCACTTCGCAATACTTTTGCAAGTGAGACGGGCGTGATCTGAACATCAGATGCAAGGTCACTGGCACGTGCGATGCTGAGCAGTCGGCTGGCCAATTGCCCACCGTGTTCTGCCGCGTCACAGATCTTGAGTGCATTTTCGTGTCCGCGCGTTGTGGGAATGAGGCTTTCAACAATTGATGATGCGTACCCACTTATGACGCTCAGTACGTTACTGAATTCCTGTGCAACGCTGCCCGCGAGCGTTCCGATAGCATCCATCTTCTGTTTCTCGATCAACTTGCGCTGCAATTCGTAATCAGCACTGACGTTGCAGAAAGCCAGGACAAGCCCGGTAATAGAGCCAGAGGCGTTTCTTGTCGGCGCACAGCTCCCGTTTACCTGGAATTCCCGCTCATCCTTTGAGACAAGCTTAATGTTGAGAGGGAGATCGGAGATGGTTCCGTGCCGCAGGGTCCTGCTGTAGCTTGGTTTGACGGCACGCCTTGTGCCTGCATCGATAAGGGAGACTATCTGACGAATGGGCTTCTCCTTGCATTCTGCCATTGGCCTACCCAGCATGATCTCGGCCGCACGGCTCATAAGGACGATGCAGCCGGCCTTGTCCGTAACTAATACGGCGCCGGGGACAGCCTTCAGTACATCAGCATAATCTAGATTGTCAGTATGCTCACAATTCATGGCGAGATTTCGCTCTGAGGTTAATGCTTTATCTGGCATGCTACGGTTGCCAGCGCGATTGATCACGTAAACAGGTTACCTTCGGCAGATCGCCTGAGTCAAGGAAAAGGATGATTCGCCTAGTTCACATTTCCTGCCTTTTGAGCTTGTTTATGCCCAATGTCAGCGGCACTAGCGTCGCAAATGTCGTTAAGATGGTGACCCAGCATAACCCGATCCCCAGGCCGTAAAGCATCTGCCGTTCTGATATCTGATCCATTATTTGCAGGTGCAGCAGAAGTCCAATCGGAACAATTGTTGCGAGCATGAAGGCAAGGCAGAGGACAAGGTTCAAGGTGCCGCCGAACCCCGACACGATGACAGAAGGATTCCGTTGTTGCAGATCAATGAAGAGAGCTCCGAGTCCCACTGACAAGGCTGATATCGCAATTGACATGGCAATTGCAAGGAGCATCGTGATCCACCTTGCGATGGGTTCCAATCCCAGCATTCTGGTCGAGATCGCCATCAGGATCATGCTCACTGTTCCCAGTGAGATCGCCGATATTCCGAATTTAGTCAAGAGCACTTTTTTCATATTGGTTGGAGAGAGGCCAATGACCCAGAAGCTCTGTCCTTCAAGGCTTAGCTGTGGGTATATGAAGCGTGAGCCCAGTGAACACATGACGGCGGATACGCTGAAGGCGTTGAGAAGCGCGATCGTGTTGCGCCACTTGTCCGGGAGCATGTGGTAGCGAAAACTGCGCAGGTTTGCAAAGTAAAGGGCCAGTAGGCCGAAGAAGATTAGAACCTGTGACCACTGCATCGGGTCCCGGAGAAAGGTTCGAACATCCTTTAGAATAAGTGCGCGTGTGTTCCTGGCAATGACATCCAGGCTCCTGTCAAGCCATGGGAGTGAGAGTGCCTTGCGGGACGATAGGCCTGATGCGCCGGAAACACCGAGCCATGCACGATAGAATATCTTTCCGCCCAGCCACGCGATAAGAAGGCATAGCACCAGGCAATTGGAGAGCATGACGGCGAATAGCATACTACCCCTGAGCCAAAAGCCCTTTGTCAGAGCATCCACGCCCTCCGCGAGCCACCAACTTGGAAGGACTGCGTTCGATGACAGCCTGAAGCCGGGCACCAACTTCGATAACATGAAGGTTGCCTCATCATCCATGTATGCATTTGCCTCGTGCAAGAGCCACCATGCGAAGAGACCAGCTCCTACCGCTAGGAGACAGAGCATGGCTTTCAGGATCTGGCCGCGCGGCATTGCTCTAACTGCAACCAGCGTGATCATAGTGCCAATCCCCGAACAGAGCAGCAGGTACGGGATTGAGAAAAGCAATGTGACGACCGGAAAGAACATTGTCATTTCCTGGTATTGCGCATAAGCGCCGACAAAAGGCACGACGATGAAGAAGAATGCCCACGAGGAGAGGGCCGATGATTCAAAGAACTTGTAAAGAAGGATCGAAGAGATGTGGAACGGGCCGGTGATCAGGAACGGTATCTCGTCAGACCGGAAGACAGTGGCATAGGAAGTTACAATGCCTGAAATCACGAGCATCCCACCCATTGCCATGAAGAAGAGGGAGAATAGCCGGTGAATGATCATAAATCCCGGGCCTCCCAGAGAGTCAAGAAAGACGAAACCATGATAGAAGAGTGCCCACAGGCCTATGACCAGGCTGCTCGCAAACAATAGGACAAATACCCATTTGAAGGTCGATTGATCGCGGGCAATCCGGAACGAGTTAGCCAGTTTACACCTGGTCTTGAGAAAGAGTGCGGTTACGTCGGACAATTCTCCTCCTTTGCTGTCAAGTCCAGGAACAGTTCCTCAAGATCGCTGGCCTGGCTGCTGTCCGCAATAAGTTCGTCAAGTGAGCCCAGCGCGATCATCTTTCCGTGATTGATGATACCTATCCTGTCGCCGACATCCTGGGCAAGCGCAAGAATGTGCGTAGTCAGGAACACTGTCTTGCCTGTACGGGCGTAATCTTTCAGGAGATCCTTGATTAGGCGGATAGTGTAGGGATCCAGTCCTACAAGAGGCTCGTCAATCAGGAGTACGTCAGGTTGATGGAGGAGGGTGGATGCATAGATGAGGCGTTGCCTCATCCCGTGAGACAGGTCCTTGATGAGTGTCTTGCGATGCTCGTTAAGTCCGAAGAGCGTGAACTGCTTCTCAAGTTCGTAGCTGACCATGCTGCGTGGCAGATCGTAAAGATCCCCTGTGAACTGGAAGAATTCCGGAGGTGTGAGCCGATCATAGAGGAAAGGCATATCGGGGACATAGCCCAGAATCCGTTTTGCTGCCATAGGATCTTTCGCTTTATCAATTCCTGCTATGTGAATGCTGCCGGACGTGGGTTGCAGGAGGCCCGTAATGAGCTTAATGGTGGTTGTCTTGCCGGCGCCGTTTGGGCCAAGGAAGCAGAAGACTTCACCTCTTTTCACGTGTAGATCCAGGTTGTTCAGTGCGACAAACGAGCCGAACTGCTTTGAAAGGTTCTGTATGCGAATCATGGCATGGCTCCCGATACATCAGTTTCCGACAAGATTTCAATGTTCAGTTTTCCGAATACTTTAAGAAGCTTGAGCTGGCTGGCGATCTCGCCTTCCAGGAGCGATATGTGTGTGGCATCAGCCAGCTGCTGTCCCCATGTGGGGTCCATTTCTACCCACCTTCCCACATATACCGCAGGCCATGCATGATAATAGAACGAGCCGTCCTTATAGACTATACCCACCATGATCTTGGCAGGTATATTCGAGGCACGCGAAAGAGCTGCGAAGAGATACGTATGTTCATTGCAGTCACCTTCCATCTGCGAGAGTACGTCGACTGCAGATGGCAGGCTGACCGTTGGTTTTTTCTCAACCTTCTTGTATACCCAGTCAAATATGGCCAGCGCGGCATCGAGGCTATCATTGCTTTCTGCGGTTATCTTCTTTGATTGGGCGATAATCCTTGGATGATCGGACTGCACGAATGCCGTTGCTGCCAGGAAGTTTGTCATGTTGTCTGGCGCGGTATCCAGAGGCAAGCCCTGAGCGGGGAGAGTCGATTTACGGATAGCCAGCAGGGTGGCCTCGCTCTCCTGGGTCTGTTCCTGTCGATCTGTTTGAAGCTCTGTTGGAGTAAATGATGCTCCCACCAGTTTCACTCTGATCTCTTCGCAGGTGCGGGGTCGGTCAATAATGCCGTGGCATGGGACTGCTGTTGCCGTGAGTAGGTCATGTGGCGCAGCGCCTGTACCTTTCATGCTGTCAATGGCTTCCTCTGCACTGCATGCTTCCATGATCCAGCCCAGTGGCGTCTCCTGGCGAACGGCTCTGCCGGTATTGGGGTCAATCCAGGAGGAGAGATCCATCCCGGCATATCGGACCGACATTTTCATGGTTTCAATTTCACGCCCTTTGATGAGAAGCATTTCCTTGCCAATTGCCTCTACGAGGATATTGACCGGAGAAAGAGATGCTGGCTCAATTGTCCGTATGCGCATTGTCTGGCCGGGTTTGAGTTTCTTTAAAGACATCTCGGTCATGGGTGAGTAGAATACAACGTCATCAGGAATATCGATCTTCATGCGGCGGGTGCTGCTCTTACCCTTGATTTTAAGATCGAACGTGCTGCCGGATCGGCGCCTGGCATGGATTCGAGTCCTGTCCTGTCCCGAATTTAGCTCCAGTGTGAACGTCTGTAACGTTTGCATTATGTCGAGCGATGCGCTCGTACAGGTCGATACGATGAGCCGTTCACCCATGATCATGAGATGGAGCATGGTCTCGTTATTGAGTTTATAATGTTCAACTGGATGATCTTCATCCACGTCCACCCTGGTATGGCTGTAACCTATGGGATGGCCCTTTAACGTGATCTTCATCCATGCGTCCATCATGACCATGTCGTCAGACACGAGGTCCCGGTACTTGAGGATGCTGCGTGCGAAGAGGGTGGGGAAAGCTTCCTCCTTTATCAGCCAGCATGTCGCTAGGGCCCAGAACAGGACTATTGCCAATCTGGGCAGGGCTTTCTTCATACGTCTACTGAGTGCGATCTGCTCTGGCATTGTTGGCCACTATGTTTCTTTTTGCTTCTTTCATGAGGTCGAGCGTGAAGCCGTCATCAGGATTGTTGGACAGTTCCATATTGCACTCGTTGAGTGCCTGGTGCCATCGCTCCTTTTTGGCATGGTTCTTGGCAATTATGAAATGCATGCGCATCGCTTCGGGATCCATCACAAGAACACGTGCAGCGTAGGTCGCGGCTTTGGGTGAATTGTTTCTACCGAGCGCCGCGCGCAATCCGGCCAGCGTGCCAAGGGTATTACTCGGGTACGTTTCGATCAGTCTTGCGGATAGTTCTTCGAGGTAATCCCAGTTGTACTGATTGCCCAGCGTAGTAATGAGCAGGCGATAACCAGAATATTCATCAAAGTATCGGCCCCGCTGCTCCTCTTTATTAATGGAGAGGATGATGCCATTAGGAGCTTTCTGGATGAAGTCCCAGAAGGTGCTGGACCTCAGTGGCTTAACGTATCGACGTTTAGCTATGTGGAGGGCACGTTTCTCGGCGGTCCTGTAATCCATGAGCCCCGCGTAGCATCGTATCAGGATGCAGTTAAACTCGTGCGCTGTTGTGGGATAGATCGAGGCCCATACCTCCTTCCGTGGTGTCAGGAGGAGGATGGCCTGGTCATAGCTGCCGTCAGAGAGAAGCTGCTTGGCGCTGGAAATGGTGCCATTGACGGAGGCATACTTGATGAAGGGAATCACGAAGACCAGGATCGCAGAACCGATAGTCCATATGGCGAAATAACGTAGTCCTATGCTTAGAGGCTTCTTCATGAAGTTAGCTGATCGTGAGTCATTCTTGATCAGGCGAGGATTGTCTCATCATTCCTATGACGGTGAGCAGACAGACCAGCCCCCCGAAGATGAAATAGCCTGCCATGATCGAAGGGTGATTCGAAGCGATTGCCCGCATGCAGAAGCGCCATCCCCAGCCATAGCAGAACAGATAGGCAACAATGATGCCCACCTGAGGGACCCTGAGCACCATGCAAACCCCGAGAATAATCAGGAGGGCTGTCAGTTGATAGGCTGGTAATGGAATTACTGCGCTTTCAAGTACCGTAAGCAAGTTTGTCATTAGTCACCTGTAATAATTGTAAGTTGGCCATATTGCACCGAAACTCTGGTGATTATAATGGGAACGGCCAAGTGGTTCAAGAGCTATTCGGGCATCTTCCTGCCACCTCTTCCTGTAGTATCACATCTCTGAGATGCAGTGCTGGTGGCTATCCTTACGTTGGCAGCGGGTGATTTCTTCTTAATCTGAGGGGTCAGCCCTCAAAATAGCAAAATAAGGAATTGGGTGCTATTTTTGTTTAGTTGTGAATAGGTCCAGGGGAAAGCGCCGATTAAAACCGGCAGAGAGTAGAGAATGAAAGAGTCTTGCAATTGAAGGCATAGCGAGCCACATTGGC
>JAUXFM010000135.1 GCA_030622955.1 Lentisphaerales bacterium | reverse complement strand
TCGCCCATTGGGTTGCGCCGGTTTTGGCCGTTCGCAGCGTTCCGCGAGGCGTCACAGATCCTCCGGGTCTGCAACGCCTCGCGCGCCTTGCGAGACGACCAAAACCGTCAGCAACAGGGTTCGCGAGATTTGGGCAACAGGCCGATAAATTAGCGCTTTACCGCCTGTCCGATTTGCAGCATTACTGTGAGGGTTCTGCCCCTGATCGCCAAACCTGAGTGCGAAAGGCAGATTTGCCTTCTCTCCTGCTCTACAAGGCGACGAGATGCCACAACCTTGACGACCTACAGGGCCGGAGTTTGTGACAGAGCGTTGAACCTTTTGTGCTTTTCGTGGCCATTCTTTTCTTCTCCACTCTATGTCTCCGTGGTTATAATCTACTTCATCAACCGATGAAAAAGATCCACCAACTTGTAGCCGGTTTTACGAATGGCGATGCCATCAGCAACGAGGCAGGCGTCATGCGATCGATCTTTCGCAAGTGGGGCTATGAATCGGAGATCTTCAGCGAGCTCAAGCGTATCCTGCCAGAACTCAGGAAAGACGCGCGGGAAGCGGAAGCACTGGCCGCGAGCTGCAGTCCGGACGACATCGCACTGTGTCATCTTTCCATCGGATCCAAGGTGAACGACATCTTCAAGTCCCTGCCATGCAAGAAGGCGATTCTTTATCACAACGTTACGCCTTCGCATTACCTTGAACTGATCCATCCGCAGATGGCGCATAACCTGGCACTTGGCCGCAAGCAGATCGAATCGCTCGCTGGGATTGCCGAGGTCAACATGGCCGACAGCAAGTTTAACGCCATCGAACTTGAGGAATCTGGGTACAAGAATGTGAAAGTGCTGCCGCTGGTACTCGACCTCGACAAACTAAAGGATGGCGCTGATCGTAGGATCTTGAGAAAATACGATGATGACAAGGTCAACATACTCTTCGTTGGACGCTGCGTGCCGAACAAAAAGATCGAGGATCTCGTCATGGCGTTCTATTATTTCAACAAGTACGTTGAGCCGAATTCGCGCCTGATCCATGTGGGTTCACATGCGGGGACTGAGCGCTATTACTACCTGCTGCTGACCATGATCAAGGAATTGCAGCTCGACAACGTGCATTTTGCGAAATCGGTCCCTCAGCGATGGTTGAATGCTTATTACCAGTGTTCGAATGTCTTTCTTTCGATGAGCGAACATGAAGGCTTCTGTATTCCTGTTATAGAGGCAATGGAGCATAACCTGCCAGTGATGGCCTATGAGGCGGCGGCTGTGCCAGAGACGCTCGATGGTGCAGGCATCCTCTTCAAAGAGAAAGACTATCGTGCAATTGCTGAGCTGATGGGCGAGCTGACCAGGAACCAAGGCCTACGCAACTCGGTACTCGAGAAACAACGTTCACGTCTTTCACGGTACAAGAGACGCGATCTCGAAGCTGAGTTGAAGGAGCATCTCGCGCCGGTTTTGGCGAAATGAACACCCGACATCGAAATGCGGTGTTCAGCGCTCGTTGACAGATAGATCAACGCCGAACGCTTATCACCCTTTCCTCGGGCATCTGACCTGTCCAGAAGTCGATATGAACCGCGTCTTCCGGGATCAAATCACCGGCCCGTTCAGCCCATTCAATGGCCTTGACGCCGTCTTTTTCGAAATATTCTTCAAAACCCAGGCCGAACATTTCATCGGGGCCACCCAGTCGGTAAAGATCGATGTGATACAACGGCGAAGGCTGGAGGTATTCATTCACTATTGTAAAGGTAGGGCTAGTGATCGCCTGCTTGATGCCCAGTGCCTTGGCCAGCCCCTTGACAAAACATGTCTTTCCAGCGCCGAGGTCACCGTGTAGCGCGAGAACGCTGTTGTCAGGCAGCTCTGACAGCAGATCGCTTGCGATAGACTGTGTTTCCTCGGGGCTGTGAGATGTGATTGTTTTCATTCTGAGAAATGTCCGAAACCCTTGTTCTGCAGTTTTGTCCTGACAGCATCCGAGCCCACGCATTCAATGATTTCTGAATTATCAGTAATGCATCCTACCCTGGCGCAGGACAATGTAAATGCCTTCTGCCATTCAGTAACGAAGCTTTCTTCTTTTGCTGCAGGTACGGAGAAAAGAAGCTCGAAATCTTCACCGTCACACAATGCATGCTCCAGGGGAGACCGCTCATCCTTCAATCTCGTCGCCGCCTCAGAAACGGGGATTTGATCAAGAAAGATTTCGGCGCCCACTTTACTCGCCTTGATCAAATGCCTGAGATCCGTTGCAAGGCCATCGCTCAGATCGATCATCGCACTCGCCCAGTTCCCTTCACGAAGCCATCGCCCCTCCTTCACATGCGGCTCGAACGCGAGGTGTTTGCCGAGAATGCTGGCGCCAAGTTGACCTGTAACATACAGGTTGTCGCCACGTTCTGCTCCTGCTCGAAGGATAGCATTGCCTTTTGGCACAGATCCAATCGCGAAAACGTGAATGCTCAAGATTTCTGATTGAGATGTATCGCCACCCACAATGGCTAGATCGTATTTCCGCGCTGTTGCCGATGCTTCCCTATAAAGGGCTTCCATGGCACTGACAGACATCTGAGCGGGTGCTGAGATGTCGATCAGGGCCCACATAGGTTCTGCCCCCATCGCAGCGATGTCGCTCAAGGCGCGAGCGATCGCTTTGTGGCCAATCGCAGAGGGATCGGTAGCGGGTGGGAAATGCGCACCTTCCGTCACAGCGTCTGAGGTCAAGACCCAATCGATGTCGGAATCGTCCGACGGTCTGACTACAGCGCAATCATCACCGGCCCCGACGATGATATCGTGCCTGTCTGGGAGGAATCGCATGATGCGATCTATTACGCCCAGTTCACCTATGTCGCCGATTGTGTCCATTCCGTATCATGATAGCAGAATGGGCTACTGGGGACAAAATAGGAATTTGAAATTACTGATCCTACTTCTACGTCGCTCCGTTCCTTGCCACGAAGAACAAATTCTTGAGATTTGCGATACAGAGCAAGAAGAATCCGAATCTCACATTGGCACTATGGGCGCCTGTGGATCTGTAGTCCCGTCGTCGCTTGGTTCTTTCTTCTTCCTTTTCCTCAACGTGACAGCAAGGGAGCCCAGCGCGACGCCGAGCATGCACATTGAGCCTGGCTCGGGAACAGAATATCTCCAGTTATCAATTCCATAGTATTGATCACCGGAATCATCAAGATTACGCGAAAGATTGATGCCCACCCAATCGACAGCGGAAAGCGCATTGTAGAAAGCGGTGGCATCTCCCCCGCCCTGGCTCACCCATGTACTAGGGTTGTAATTGAAGGATACAACAAACTCCTCCCAACTGCCAACCGAAGCGGCAGCATAGTCGAACGAGTGCATCCAGATATCCGAGCCTCCTACGCTGCTCTGGAAGTAGAGAGCAGGCGATGCAGGTGCATAGTTCTGTGCCAGGAAGTCAAAAGAGATTTGCAGGGCCGCATAATACTGCTGGTAGTCACCGCTGTCGGCGACCTCCGCCGAATAGACTGTATCTTCCTGCGCTTGCGGGAAGCCGCCCTGATCAGGAAACAGGATCCGCATGTAACCATCGCTCCCGCCACCCGTATTGCCGCCCGTGCCAGGGTTATCCTGCACCACTTCACCCGCACTGTTGGTCCAACCATTAAGCGATGTACCAGTCCAGGTCTGCGGGATATTGAGCGTAGGCGAAGCCGAGGCGGAATCAATGCAGCACAATACCATTCCAGCAACAACAAATAGTATCATGCTCCTAATCTTCATATTCCTCTCACTTCGGAAACCCTGAACCCGAAAGCCCAAATCCGCCTTGCCCGAGACGCCGGATTCATGCGCTGCAGTCAGAGCCATATTTCATGCTAATCCCCAGCATGCCATTCCCAACAACAAATAAACTACTGCTATCCTACATAGCCAAGGCGACGTAGGAGCCGAAGAATAGCTGCTTGCAGCTATTCTTCTACCTCAATCTTATAGAAATATGGGCCGTCACCTGTCGCTGTTTCATCGGTGTATGTATTAACAGGTGGTGTCGATTCGATATCACTGGCGATCTTCGGGAAGTCCAGGGACAGATCAGACGTACGCCGCACCGCATACTTTCGGTTCGGCTCCGAGGGCCATTTAAGTGTAACCCCCTCAGTCTGTTCTTCCTCGGGTTTCGCTACTGTCGACAGTTCGAGTCTTGAATTGGCATTCATGGGATCGCTGCCCGACATGAATTCTGCCCAGTCGGTAAGTCCATCACCATCGCTGTCCTGCGACTTCGACGCGCCATTGATCTTGAAATCATCAATTTTGTAGTCCTGCTTTTCCATGCTATCGTTACGCTGGAACTGGAGCCCGACCCACAAGATGCTTTTCAGGTCATCCTTGAACTTCTTCGACGTACCCCCGCCCCCGACGCTCCATGCAGTACTGTACTGGACCGGCACGTTGTAGCTACTCCAGCCGTTCGTATTCGTCGGCGCACCAAGCCTGCGGTACCACCAGTTGCTGGTCGATCTGCTGAAGATATACAGTTCCAGATCCGCTGGCACATAGCCCTGGCAGTTAACTTTGAAAGTCATGCTCGTGATGGCGGTTGCCCAGTAATCGCCGACGAACGCCGCTGAGGATGCATTCGACCAGGCCTGCACGATGTAGACCTGAGGAACCTGGATAGCCTGTTTCCCGAAGGTGAGCTGCAATGCTCCGCCTGAATTCACAACCGACCCGTTCTTCTGGTTCAACGGATCAAACCGCGTCCACCCCTGCGTGCCGCTGTCGAATGTCTCCTGAGCATCGGGGTCGGCAGCAAAGGCGAGTGCCGCAAGCAGGAAGACAGCCACAGAGGCAAGGAGACACTGATGGAAGCGATTGTTGAAAATTGCTGCAGCCATTCGTCTGCCAGAAACTTCACCAATACCTCGGCTCTGATCCTGTCTTCTCATACTTGTCTGCATAATTCCGTGATCCAAATCTCTTCTGTGCTTCTTGTGTCTTTTCGTGGCTATTCTCTATCTCCTAATCAGATGGTGCTGTCCAGGTCATCGTACCACCACTTCTGCGGTAGTAGTAATATGCACCACCCGGTTCCAGCGCCACGTTGGCTCTGTTAGCAGCTATCGGCGCCTTGTTCTTATAGTACCAGCGCCCGTCGCTATAGAGCCATACTGCATACCACATTCCATTATACCTGATATACATATTGTCAGCATTATCGTAATACGTGCCTTGCACGCCAGTGGTAAAGCCCCAGCCGGGATCAGATCCGGCGCTCTCAAGTCTACTACTCCATGGCCAGCTAAAGATCGTCCACTGTCCTTGTGCGAATGACACCGTCTCAGCATTAGTATGGGCCAGACCACTGAATATCATATTGCTCTGGGCGGTACTCGTCAGACGCTTGACCCAGAAGCCATTGCCGGGCTTGCAGATAAAGTCGGCCGCTGCCCCATCGGTATCTGTCCAGGTCCCGTTATTAGTCACCCAGTACCGGATAGACACACCGTTCGTGTAGGTCCAGAGATTATCGCCGGCATTCTTATTGGCGCCGCCGCCCAGACCTGTCACCAACTGATCACCGAGCACGGAGTTCAGATTATTGCTGGCTGATGCGCCCCACTGGACTGGATTGGCCATCAGGTACCACTGGTTGGTGGCGATCGGCTTCACGAGCCAGGCCGCAGACGGTGCGGGAGCCCAACCAACCCCTCCCATATTGCTTGCAGCGCACCGATAGAAATACGTTCTATCAGTATTGAATCCTGTCACTTGTTTCGAGAAGAGTCCCATCGACATTTCTGACCCAACAGTCGCCACGTAATCCCAGTTGCCCGCATTCGTTGTTGCGTCGTTATCACCCCAGTAGATGTAAACCGTCGGTGCTGCGCTGCCGATCGATGTCAGGTTGCCCGTCAGGTAGGCGCCACTGGCTGTAACATTGGTCGGCACTGTTGTTTCACCGAGCTCAGGGATGAATACCATCCTATAGCTGTTGTTCGAGACTATGTTCGCCCAGCAGGCCCAGATCCAATTCGAGGAACGTCCGATTGTGGAGATCCTGGCTTCGTCCAATGATCCGTTAAAAGTGGCCTCAGTCCCCCATACACTGTCCCCAATTAAATTGACGGTTCTTGTGATGCCACCGACTGGGATGTGTAATGATCCGGCAGCAACCTCAACGCCGTTCTGGTACAAAGTCGCGTAGCCGC